>JAIRVJ010000122.1 GCA_031253955.1 Burkholderiaceae bacterium
TGGCGCGGCAATGCAATTGCAGCTACCGCACCGTCCAGCGTGCTTTCCGGTTCTTCAAGCGCAGGGGCTACCTGATCGTCACACGAAGGTGGAACACAAGCTCAATCTGCCAGATCACCAAGCGGTTCTTGGCCCAATTGACCGAACCCATGCTGTCCGCGGCCTCCTGGTTGCGCCACCAGCTCGGAATAGGGACAAGCCCCACTGGCCGGCATCCATCACAGCCCACCCGCCCACACCCAAATTTGCGATTCAGCGCCAAATCGCAAACCGTTGTCTCCCGCACCGCTCTGGCCTGCCTGTCCGGCAGCAAACCAACCTCACCGGCACCACAGCTTCTGGTGTCAGCGCCGCGCAAAAAAGGCATCCCGGAACCGTTCCGCGGGCAAATTGCAGAGCTACGGGCACGGATAGCAGCCGACCTTGAGGCCAGAAAAAACACCCTTCGTTTTAATGTTCAAAAGCTTTAAAACGTTAAAAGCTTCTAAAGCTTTTAAAACTTTAAAAGTTTTAAAAGTTTAAAAACTTAAAACATCCAAAACAATTGAGAACGCAATGTTCAATTCAATTGTCAATGAACCAAAAGAATTGGAAGAATTGAACCTTCCAATCAAGGCGATCTGGCTGCCGGCGCTAGAGATACGCCGTTCCGTTGATCTTGCCAGGATCAATGAATTGGCCGAAAGCATGAAAAACATTGGACAACTTCACCGGATTGGCGTCAGACCCATAAAAAAAGATCTCTACGAATTGATCTATGGAGAACGCCGGTTGCGCGCGGCAATGGTGCTGAATTGGGAAAAAATTCAAACGACAGTTTTTTATAACATCAGCAGCAATGACGTCGCTTTGGCAGTCATGGCTGCCGAGAACGTCCACACCGAAAAATTCAGGGCCATTGAAAACATCGCAATTATTTCCGAACTCAAGGGATTTGGTTTCAATGATCAGGCCATTGCCAGAATACTATCCCAGCCGGACGATTGGGTGCGGAACCATTTATGCGTCATGCGTGATTCAGTGGCGCGGCACATCGCCGAAACCGGAACCTTGCTGAATGCCAGGGACTTGAAAAATTTCATGGCATTCCCAGCGGCGATCAGGAGCACGTTGCTGGAGGCAGCCTGAGGTGACCGCCATGAATGCAGCCAGCGAAAAAGAATTCGTCGAACGTTGCGATGCCATTTTTAATTCGATGAACAGGAAGTATCTTGGAAAAATTGCCAATTTTTTGAATTGGTCTATCGAAGATATGCGCCAGGAATTCAGGCTTGTTTGCTGGGAAGCCTGGCTTGGCCGTAATAATTTTGACAGCTCTGTTGGAGACATCAAGGGCTATTTTTTCGGCAAGACCAGGACATTCCTTTATAAACGGGACGGGTATCGCAATTTTAAATATGTCGATGATATGATCGCCGGAAAAGACTTCCAAGGCGCCGACACAGCAAAATCCGTGCTCGAAGAATTGATTGACCGCGAGGAACAGGAAGAAAATGACAAGGTAAATTGTCAGCGGCACATGGCTTATTCTTCTGCCGGTATGCCTGTGAAAGGACGCCGGAGTCTGCTTTATCGTTTGTGGAAACAGGGCATGAGTCAAACACAAATTGCAAAGATTGGCGGTTGCAGCCAAGGCCAGATTTCCCGTGTTTTAAAAAAAGAGGCCGCATCGTATGCCAACGCCCATTGACAGCAGACTCCCAAGCCTTGGCAAAAGACGATCCGAAGGAATGTTGAAATGAATGAACAGCCTGAAATGAACGAACAATTCGCAGCCCTGTGCAAGCGGCGGCTGCTGGAATGTGACCTACTTTGAGCGTTTTACCTAATTTGAACCAACGAAAGGGGATTGAAATGCGCAAGCAAACGGAAGGCGTACCTATCGCTGCGATTCGCGTGGCAGAAATAACCAACGGGGAATGGCGTGGCACCGGTGGCGGCATCGGCTTCGGGGCAGGCGGCATTGGCTTGTTCGGCGGTGGCGCTGGTGGCACCATGCACCAAGAGACAGAGCGAGCAAAGGAATTTAAGCCACCAAAGAAAGCGACGCGGGACTGGTTTCGCATGATGCTCCCGTTGATCGTGATTGGGCTTTTTGCGTTCATCATTGGTGACCAGAGCCGTTTCGGGAAGATACTTGTCGGTATGACCGAGGGCGATCCTGCGGTTCCTGCCACGGAATTTGCTACTAATCTTGGAAGGTTTGCTAGCGAACTGTTCAATATCGAATGGTACTTACCTCTTCTTGCTATTCCTGCTGCTGTGTATTGGTTGCTGTTTCAGTTGCCAAAGAGATTGGAGGAAGAGGACAAGCGTCTTGCGAAAGCGCAGCCTGGGGATGCTACGCGCGAGGCCATCTACCAGCGCCTGCGCTACGTTGAGGCGGACAACGTAGTTTTTGACCCGATCAGCGGGCGCGAAGTGTCCGCGACGAATGAGGCAATCATGGAACTTATCAACGTCCTAATTGGAGAGCAGCCGCAACTGGAAGGAGCGAAGCCATGAAGAAATTTGGCTTCCGGGGAGCAATGGAACAGGAAACTCATTTAAGCGGTTCGATGCGGCTATGGGGTGATAAGCCCGATCTGGCCGAATGGATGGATGCCGATGGTCCGATAGTGTTCTACAAGATGTTGGGCATCATCATCGATGAAGAACCGAAACCGATTGCCGTCCTGGAGAATGCAGATGGATAACTTCATGAGCCATGTCATGGCAATTGTTGTTTTAATCATGGGGATTGCATGTATTGGCTGGTTTCCGCAAGGTTGGCGTGATCTTCAATCAGGAAGATTGGTTCGATTTCTATTATATCATATAGCTCTTCTGTTCGTGCTTTTTGAAATTCTGAATCTTTACGTCAAACCTGGTGTTTGGCAGATGCCGGTGGTGCAAGGTATTTTTATTATATTTGTATTTTTTATACTTATAGTAATTGGCACGCCTCTTTTCAAAAAATTTTCAATGCGTCTTAGAGTCAAAATTAAAAAAGCGATGAAAGATCATCCAAAATGATATGCCCCGCCTTTTGCATTCCTTCTTTTGCCATCAAAGCAGGCGGATTGTTGCTGTTGGCGCTCACCATTGTGCTGACGGCCCGCATTCTGATCTACATCACCTGGAACAAATCATTTGGCTTCAAGTGGTATGGCGGCGTCTTTTCCCTGATGATGATCGAAGGTCTGGTAAGCATGGTTGCCATTGTCATATTTTTAATGGGCGCGGCATGGATCCTTGGGTTCAACATAGGTCATCTCTTGGATACCCTGCATCACATGTTGCAGTGCTTGTTCCATAACTTAAGGACTTGTCCATCCTGATATGAAAGTTCTTGAAACCTTGAAAGAGTTTAGAAGTTTTTAAAGATTTCAAGACTCGAAACCTTTAAAACTTTTAAAAGTTTTCAAGACTTGAAGCTTTTAAAAGCTTAAAGGATTGCGGCAACCATGCAAAACATAGCACCGTGCATTTCAAAGACCGCCCTTTCCGGGCCTCAAGTCCCCGATGTCCGGCCTCAAGGCGCTTTCGGCGGGCGAGGCAGCAGCAGCCGTGGCAAGGCTTGGACGTGCCGGCGTGCGTGCGACCCTGTAGTAGCCGGTGGCCGCCCGGAAAGCCTCGGGTGTCAACGCGGCATCCGATCCGGCGGGAAGCTCCCTGGACACCCAGGCGGGCAAAGTCCCATTCGGAATGGCCGGCACCACGGGCGCGGCGGCAGGCGCGGCATTGGGGCGCACCTGGGCATAGATCGCGGCGGCGTAACTCGCTCCGGTGTCGTTAATTTTGCCTGTGCTGTAGATCGACAACGTGTTTGGCAGACTGCCGTCCGATTGCCGCCATGCCGCCAGCAGCACGCCTTGCGCGGCGGTCAGATTCGCGCAGGGCTTGAAGATCGTCTCCACCGATTGTCCAAGCCAGGCAAGATTTTTATGGTTGATCTGACCCAATCCCAGATCGACGGAATGACCCAAGGCAATCAGGCTTTTGGCCCATGCAATGGCTTCGGCTTCGGTTTGAGGCCAATAGCTGGTTGCGGTGGTGTTGTCATGAATGGCCAAAGGATGGCCGCCCGATTCATGTTGCACGATGGCAGCCAGGGTCATGGGCGCAATCATCGGGGCGCATGTCGAGATGAGGTCAATGGGTGTCATTTCAGAGTTTCAATTGGAATTGGATACGAATTCAATTCCCAATTCAGGAATTGGCCATGTGCAAGGTCAAGGGCTTCAATTGTTTACTTCGAGAGCCTATGCCAATTCACGGGTTTTATTCAATGAATAGTGCATCGAAGTAAGCCTAGGGGCTTGCAGGATGCCGGCCCGCTTCTTTTGACGAAAGGAATTCCATGCTCGGACTTGACAAATTTTTCAGCGATGCCACCAAAGGCGCACAGGAGCGGCGCGAGCCGCCTGCCGATGCGTCGCAAGTGCAACCCGTGCAACGTCTCAGGCGCTCAGGCGGTTGGCTGGATCCGGCTTCCTTCGAGGACGCTGGCGCCAGTGCCGAAAGCCAAGCGCCGAAACCTGCCGCGCCGTCTGAAACGCCGCAACTGATCCACCCACCTCAAAAGGAACTCCCCATGATCGCGGATACCACCCAACTCACGCAAGCCGAGCGCGAACTCGATCAGATGCTCTTGCAGCAAGCGCAGATCGCCGAGCGCGTGCAGGCCAAGAAACAGGAACTCAAAACCGCCGCGCTCGCGGAAATACGCGCCAAGATCAGCCGTTACGGCATGACGGCCGATGAATTGGGTTTTACCCGGGCGGCCGCTGGCAATACCCGCTTGCCGCCTGGTGAACGCAGCGCCGGCGAGAAGGGCAAGCGCGCCGCCACCCCTGTGAAATACCGCGATCCGGCCACGGGCATGACGTGGACGGGCCGCGGCCGCATGCCTGCCTGGCTGCAAAACAAGGACCGTTCAGTCTACCTGATCGATCCGGCAGCCTGAGTGTCCATCATGCTCATCATCGCCGAAAAGCCCTCGATGGCACGCAGCATCGCCGGCGTGCTGGGGCAACCCGTCCAGTGCGAAGGTTTCATCACATGCGCACGCGCCACCGTCACCTGGTGCGCGGGCCACCTGCTCGAACAATTGCAGCCCGAAGAATACTTCGGCGGCGCCTTCATTGGCCGCGAAGACTTGCCGGTGGTGCCCGATGTCTGGAAACTGCAAGCCAAGGATGGCCGCGCCCAGCATCAAATCAACGTCATCCAGTCCCTGCTCAAGGATGCCAGGGAAGTGGTCAACGCGGGCGATGCCGACCGCGAAGGTCAATTGCTGGTCGATGAAGTCCTGATCCATTTGGGCTGGAAAGGCAAAACGCTACGGCTGTGGACCGGCAGCCTCGACGATGAAAGCCTCAGACGGGCGCTGGCCAGCCTCAAACCCAACGAAGCCATGCACAGTCTGTACGAATCGGCGCTGGCGCGCCAGCGCGCCGATTGGCTTTTGGGCTACAACGCCAGCATCGCTTTTTCGCGCAACCTCAAAGCGCAGGGTCTGGAAGGCGGCTGGTCCATAGGCCGCGTGCAAACCCCCACGCTGGCCCTGATCGTGGATCGAATGGCTCAAATCAAAGGCCATACCCGGCAGGATCACTACACCATCAAGATCATCCTGAAAGACGGTACCGCTGCCGTTTGGCAAATTCCCGATGAACTGCTCACCGATGGCCTGATGCTCGACCAGCGATACGCCGAACAACTGGCGCAAGAAGTCGATGGCAAAACCGGCGCGGTCCAATCGTTTGTCAAACGCCAAGGCACGCGCGCCGCGCCCTTACCCTACAGCCTGGCGGCCTTGCAAATGGAAGCCAACAGCCGAATCGGGCTTTCCGCCAAAGAAACGCTCGAAGCCGCGCAGGCGCTCTACGAAGCCAAGGCCACCACCTATCCCCGCACCGATTGCCGCCACCTGCCCGAAGAAATGCACCCGGATGCCGCGCGCATCCTGCAAGCTATCGGCGCCGCCAGTGCCGGCGATGTCAATCCAGAGCGCCAACACGCCGCCTGGAACGACCGGGAAATCACGGCCCACCACGCCATCATCCCCACCGGGCAAGCCCTGCCCGGGAACTTGAATGACAAGACCCAAAAAGTCTATGACCTCATCAAGGAATCCTACATCCGGCTCTTTATGGCCGATGAGCAATTCGAGCAACAGCAGGCCATCTTTGAATTCCACGGCAGCGATCAATTGATCTTCAAAGCCACGGCCAAAAAGATCCTCCAGCCCGGCTGGACCGCCTTGGGCCAGGAAGTCAAAGACGACGAAAGCCAAAAAGCCGACGATGAATCGGGCAAAGTATTGCCCGGCTACACCGAAGGTCAGCCCATCCAGTGCGAAAAGGCTATGGTCGAAGCCAGACAAACCAAGCCGCCCAAGCCCTACAACGACAAAACCCTGATCGCGGCCATGATCGGCATCCACAAACTGGTCACCGATCCCAAGCTTAAAGCGCGCCTGAAAGAAACCTCCGGCCTGGGCACCGAAGCCACCCGGGCGGCCATGATCGAAACCCTGATCGAGCGCGGCTACACAGAGCGCAAAAACAAGGAAATCCACCCCACCGAACGCGGCATCCGACTCATCATTTTGCTGCGCCAAAGCTGCCCAACCCTCACCGACCCCGGGGAAACTGCCATACAGGAAGACGCCCTGGCCGACATCGCCGCCAAAAAACTCCCCTTCGGGAAATTCATGGAAAACGCCATCGAAAAGACCAGGAGCGCCACCCAAGCCCTGTCCAATCAAGTGGACGCCAACGTCCCCACGGCGCCCTGTCCGGCCTGCGGCAAGGATGACTGCATCCAACTCAAGAGCAAGGCCGGCAACCTCTACTGGAAATGCCGCGCTTGCCAAGCCGCCTTCGGCGACCACCACGGCCAGCCCGGCAGGCTATTCGAGAAAAGGCAAGAAAACACCGAAAACAAGAACAACCCCGCACCCGAACCCTGCCCGGCCTGCCCCAGGTGCAAGCAAAAAACAGGCAAATACCTGACCCGCAACGACAAGCCCTACTTCCGTTGCGCCCAATGCAACCAGAGCTATTGGCCCGACTTTAAGGACAAGGCAAAGATCGGCAAGGCATGGGAGACCACGAAATGACCGCTGATGCAAAGCACAACCCCGGCTACCAAAAAATCATGGCATTCAGCCAAAAAGAAATTAAAAATACCGAAAACAGCGAAACAAACGTATGAACAAACATCTTGAACAGATACTGCCGGGCAGTTTGAAATCGCCGATAGGCCGCGACTATCACTGGAACTGGGTGAAAAACTTTGTCCGCGAGAACCTGGGCATAACCACCGGCATGAGTCTGCTGTTGCTTGTCATGGTGTATGTCGGGGTCAGTTGGCAAATTCCTGTTGAATCATTTGTCCAGCAGGTGTTGGCGGTGGTCATGATTTTTGGCGTATTGGGCCTTATGGCGCTTTCGATTCGGATGGCGTTGCATGAAGACGTGGGCACGATGGGCGGTGTTGCACGTCAACTTGTCTGGTATCTGATCACGTACTTTGTTGTGTTGTGGATGATCGGTGCAATTGGCGACAACACCTATCGCTGGATCATTGTCAATCCCAATACAACGGCAGAGATAACAGTTTCGCTCCTGATCTGCTGGGCTATCTTGCGCATCAGCAAAATCAGCAAGTATGCGGCGCCCTCCGTGATCGCCGACAACAACATGGCCCCCGGCATCGCGCTGCGCAAAACCCCGACACCACGCGACGACAGCTACACAGCCGCGCACGAAGCCGGACATACGTTGCTGTATGCGGTCCTTGACGAGCTTCCAGGGGACTTCAAGGTCATCGTTAACGAGTATGCCGACCCCAACGGCTCCCTCGGAAGCGTCAGCGCCATCAGCTATGTGAATTGCCACGAAGAAAAATTGCTTGTCGAGTGGGAAATCCTGGTTTTACTGGCCGGCCAGCTTGGCGAAGAAGCTATCTTGGGCAGCACAACGATGGGCAGCGGAAACGATTATCACCGCTGGCTGGGCTACGCCCGCCGCTATCTCGCTAATCACTATCGCGGCATCTACTACGACGAACCGCAGAACAAGTTCGAGCAGGAACAAAACGAAGCCAAGCTGCAAGCGTTGCAAGCCGGACAAGTGGCTCTGCTGCACAAGTTCTTTGCCATGAACGCAGAGTTGCTCAAACAGCTTGCCGATACTTTACTGGAGAAACGAAGCATGGGCCGTGAACAGATAACCCCATTTCTGAGCCGCGCGACACTGCCGGATGGTTTTCCGCGTCCCTGCGTCCGTTTAATTCATTAGGCGGATAGGCGCAAAGTTTTGAGCCGCTTAAAAATGCCGGAATCAACGAAAGGAATGTGTAACATGAATAAGTCAGAAAAAATAGTTTTGATAATTATGCTTGCTGTTAGCTTGGTGATGATATGGATTATGTTATCAAAGGAAACCGGACCCGGCTCGCAGACTTGGTATCAACATCACGACACCGAGCGCAACGCGCAACTTGCCATATGTAAGACAAACCCTTTTGAGTTAGCCACTACAGAACCTTGTGTCAACGCCCTGCGCGCCAACAAAATTCGGGGCAAAGGAATTGCCGACATCATGGATGCGCCCATGCTTGAATTGGAGCGAAAGAATGAATAACGGCCTGCAACAATTGATCGATGAAATCGAGCTTTGGTACATCAAAGAAACATTGACTCTTTTAAGAAAGTTCGACTCCGTCCGTATTGTACTGGATACAGCCACGCTGGACGGCCCCGTGACGGCCCATGACAAGGAAAAATGGGCTGGATTTCATGCCCCCGTGAAACAATTCATTGAAAAAAGCAACCACCTTGCCGAATCCGTCAACTGGAAAATTCAGCGCCATTTGCGCGATATTTATCTGGCGCACAACAATCCGAGGTTGAACCGAAGCCAATTTCTGGGCAATTACATGGAATTCGGAGAAAGCATGGGTGTATTTGAAATTCGTTCCTGTTTGCGCGAATATAAATTTTGCTGCGGCACGATGCATGATCTTTTCACGCAAGCCATGACTGATTTTTTATTGACAAATGAAAGTTTTTATCGCAACCCCGGTTCAATTTTCATGAACCATCAATCCCAAAGAAAGGAACTGCCATGTTCAACGAAGCAACTCTGATTGGCCGTCTCGGCCAAAACCCTGAAATCAAACACAAGGCCGGCGAAGACGACGAATTCGCCATCGCCTCTGTGGCCACCACCCGCACCTGGAAAAACGCCAGCGGCGAAAAGCAAGAAGCCACCGAATGGCACCGGCTCGTGTTCTTCCGTAAACTGGCCCAGATCGCCAAAGAGCACCTCAAAAAAGGCGCTCTCATCTGGGTGCGCGGTCCCATCCAGACCCGCAAGTGGGCCGACGACAGCGGCACAGAACACTACAGCACCCAAATTGTCGTCAATGAAATCAGGATGCTGGGCAAGCCAGCCGCAAAAGACGAACCGGAAGCCGGGACAGACGCAGATGCTGGCGCCGAAAGCGCCAGCATGGATGCGTTTGTGGGAGATTGAGCGCATGAAAATAACAGCCTGGATAAAAGCATGGTGCTTCCTCTTCCTTTTGGCGGGAACCCTTGCCCATGCTTTCATGGCTGCATCATCTGCCAAGGCAGCGGTCTGGACTTCGGGAGCGGCCCCGTGCCATCCCGAAGTCAATTTCTCACCCGAAAACTCAATCACCGGCAATGCGCAACAACTGGTCGAGCAAGTCCTCCAATCGGCCAAAAAGTCGATCCGGCTGGCCGGCTATACCTTCACATCGCCAGCCATCGTCCGCAGCCTCATCGCGGCCAAGCGCCGGGGGGTGGATGTACAGGTTCTGGTGGACGACAAAGGCAACCACGGACCAGCTTCCGTGGCCGCCCTCAACCTGCTGGCCCAGGCCGCCATTCCGGTGCGCACGATTGGGGTTTACCCCATCCATCACGACAAATACATCGTCGCCGATAGCTCCACAGTGGAAACCGGCAGCTTCAATTTCACCAAAGCCGCCGCCGAAAAAAACAGCGAAAACGCTCTCGTGCTCTGGAACTGCGAAAGCATCGCCAAAGCCTACTTGAACCACTGGACTTCAAGATGGAACCAGGGCAAAAACTGGCAATTGAATTATTGATCGAAGAGCACAATTCTTTAATCAATGAAAGGAGAATCCAAATGAATGCAATCGTTGATGGCCTCAGTGTGTTGGGCGCTGTCCTCAGTTGTCTGTTCGTCTCTGTACTCGTTGCCGACAGGATGAATGACAAGTTTGCGCGGCCTATCGTCACTAGCTTGTGGTTCGCCATAGGTTTTGGCATTAACGCACTCTACGGCGACGGGCTGTACTCCATATGGGATTGGGCGCAGGCTTGGGCACTCGGCATAAGCCTGGCTGCGGCGGCGCACATTGTTATGGGCATGGTGGTGTCGAAAGAAGTAAATCATGTATAAATGACAAGTAGCGGAACAACAAGTGTCGATTTGCTTGCAATTTGTAAGACGGTTGGCGCCAATGCTTGTTTGGTGCTAGCACCACCAACCAAGTAGAAAGCTATGGAAGCAACCACCGAATTCGTGTTGATCGAAAAAATTCAGCGCCTTGAGCGGCAAGTAACACACCTGCAACGTGAGCTGCGGCGGACAGAGAGGGCGACCTTTGGAGCCATGCTCGGCCCGCTTCGCCTACGGGAAACCGTGTTGCTCTATATCGGCACAGAGGATGCGGCCCAGTTCTCCGAACGACTGGCGCGAGAGTTCGATACGGAGGTCGCTTGTCAGGCGCTGCAACACCTGTTTGATCTGAACCGTGCTCCTGTTCCTGATGAACTGCGCGAAGCGATGCGTGCAGTCTTTAATCATGGAATGCGCCGGTGGTAGGACCCATTCAAGAAAGGTCATTGAAATGGACATTCGCGCCCAGGAAGTCCGCCGCCGCGGTCTGGAAGCTCTGGCCCGCTACTTTGGCCCCATCATCAACGAAGCCTTGGCCGATCCCCAGGTTATCGAAGTCATGCTCAACCCGGACGGAAAGCTCTGGATTGACTATTTGGGCGAGCGCGGCATGGTGAAAGCTGGCGAGTTGGATGCTGCGCAAGGACTGGGTATCATCACCACGGTAGCCGGCATTCTGGAAGCCGAAGTCACTTCCGACAAACCCATTCTCGAATGTGAGCTACCTTCCGATGGCAGCCGCTTTGAGGGCTTGATTGCCCCTATCGTCACCGGGCCGACCTTCGCTATCAGAAAAAAAGCATCGCTGATCTACACCCTGGACGACTACGTTGCAAAAAATATCATGACGTTGAGCCAGAAAGACGCCCTTGAACAGGCCGTGTACAGCCAGCATGGAAAAGTTTCCGGCCCGGAGCAAATTTACCAAGATGCGATCCAACAAGCTATCTCTTATCGGGAAAAAACCTCTAAAAATGCTTTGGAACAGACTATTGCCAACCGGGAGAACATCCTTGTATCCGGCGGCACCGGCACTGGCAAAACCACCCTGGCCAATGCCATGCTGGAAGCCATTGCCCGCATTTGCCCGCGGCACCGCATCATCATCATTGAAGACACCCGCGAACTTCAATGCAAGGCCGAAAACGTGGTGCCCCTCAGAACCAGCGACAACGTGGACATGACGATGCTGCTGCGCGCCACCATGCGCCTGCGCCCGGACCGCATTATCGTCGGTGAAACCCGCGATAAAAGCGCCCTGGCGCTGCTCAAGGCATGGAACACCGGCCATCCGGGCGGCATCAGTACCGTCCACGCCAACAATTCGGCGGCGGCCCTGGTGCGCATCGGCCAGTTGATCCAGGAAGCCGGCGTTCCCCCCGCCCCCGAATTGATCGCCGAAGCCGTCAATGTGGTCGTTTCTATGGTTCGCACCGCCACCGGACGCATAGTCGAGGAAGTCATTCGGGTCAAAGGCTATAGACCCGAATACGGCTTCGAGACGGAGCGGATTGCCTAAGACTTTTAAAAGTCTTTTAAAACTTTTTAAAGCTCTTTTTAAAAGCCCGATGAAGAAGATTCATCGGGCTTTTTTAATGGCCGATGGAATGAGCCAATTAAAAAGCCTGACCATGAATAGCCTCTCGAAGTAAGCAAGTGAGAGCAAGGTTGCTCCCGCACCCCGCGCCGCTGGCGCGGTCTACCGATGAAAGGACAGGCATGGCGATCTTTCCGACTACTACCCCTATGAAGACCTCGCCGCAGGCGCATCAAGGGATGGATGAGCTGGGCGGCATCTCGGGAGCGTCCGCCGCTGACGCGCAACCCGACGACGAGTTTGGCGAAGCCGACCTGCTGGCCGGCAACGCCGGCCTCGGCCTCGGTCCCGAAGAGGTCCACGAGCCAGAGGGCAGCTTGGGTCAGGCGGCACCCCGCATGGCCCGGGCGGCCTGACGGTAGCGGCCTCGGTGCACCCGCATCCTGGCGAGTTTCAAAACTTCCACGAGTTCAATTTTTTCACGAAGGAGTCCATCATGGCTTTTATGAATGCAGGAAAAAACACGAACGAGTCTTCTCAGAAGACTCTCCCCGAAATCAGCGAGGCCGTTCAAAAGGCGCGGGTCGAAATGACGGACCGGCTGGTCGATCAGGCCGCCAAGGGCATCGCCCCCTGGAACCACAAGCTTGATCCAAATCTCGGGGAACGGCTGCCTTACAACCCGTTTTCCAAAACCAAGGAACACGATGCCCTGCGCGGGGCCAATGGCCTTCAACTGGCGTCCGTGGCCGAAGACAAAGGCTACAAAGACCCCCGTTGGATCAGCCGCAGCCAAATGCAGGAGCGGGGTTGGTCATTTAAAACCGGCGAAAAAGGCACCAATGTCGAGTTCTATTCCCCCAAGGGCACGGAGCGCACCCAATACAAACGTGACGATCAGGGCAATGAAGTCTTCGATGAAGACGGCAACCGCATGAAAGAAACGGTGGTATTGGAAAAATCCACGATTGGCGCGATACAAATGTTCAATCTGGAACAGGTGGTCGAAGGCAAATTCGCCAAGACCCCCATTCCAGAGCTGGACAAAGCAGCGCGCCAGCCGGCCCTCAAGGAATTGAACGAGACATTTGCCAAATCCGGGATCGAAGTGCGGGACGCAATGTCCGGCGCACCATCGCATATAGGGGTGCAAGGCAAAGGCGCCATCTACCTGTCTGAACCAGACAAGGGCAATGATGTCGCTAAAGCCCAATTGATGGTGCGCGGCATGGCGGCCAAGGCGCTGACCCTGGACACCGCCGGCGGCTGGAGCAGGGCCGATAGCGACAGGACCAAATTTATCAAAACCGAATTGCGGATCGAATTGGCGAGCCGCCTTCTGTCCGATAAATATGCCATCCCGAACCAGACCGAGCGGCTGGACGATCTAAAAGGCCACGTAGCGCAGACTTTGGACGAAATCAACGGCAAAACCCGAGAAAAAGACCAAATCCGCTTCGCGGCCCGCGACGCCGACCGCGCGGTCACGCGCGTGCTCGACGGTAACTGGAGCCGGTCCCAGGAATGGAGCCGCAACCAAAACCGCGAGCAGCAGCCCGAACGCTCCCAGCAAGAGCAGCCAGAGCATCCGCAGGAGGTCAAGGCTCCAGCCAAGTCCCGATCAAAGGGCAAGGCTTTGGAGCGTGGCTAACCGCTAATTTTTAACCACGAGGCAGGGGGAGTGGCAACACTCCCCCTTTTCCCGATGTTTTCAGGCAAGGAGCCAATCATGGCTTTCATGAACCAAATCCCCGATCCATCGGATCAACAGCCCAAACAATCGCCCTACGATATTCTGGTGTGGCTCGATGGCAGCTATTGTTACCGGCTGGAACGGGAGCGCCCGGGCACGATGGCGGCGGCAAGACCGGATGGCTATCTTGCCGTCAGGGCCAACAGCCAGGCCCATCAAATGATCGAAGGCCGACATTGGGATAGGGATCCGGGAGTGCCTGAAGCTCTCTATGACAAGGCCGCCCTGTACGAAAAGGATATTTCATTTCACACCGTGATTAAAAATGGATTATACCAGAAACTTTACGCCTGTGAAGCGCCCGGAATTCTTGACCGCGCGCAACGTCTGGGCTATGCGGCCAAACAGGCTATCGAGCAAGGCGTCAGTTTGAAAGGGGCGAATCTGGAGTATATGGAATTGAGTGACGCATCCTTGCGCGGGGTGGATTTTTCCTGCGCATCTTTAGGCAATGTGAAATTGTTGAGATGCGATATGGTTCACGCTTTGTTGGAAGGATCTGTTTTATACGGCATTGATTTGACCGGCACAAATTTGCAAGGAGCCAAATTCAAGAATGCCGTCCTGACCCATGCAAACTTCACCAACGCTAATCTGGAAAACGCAGATTTCACGGATGTAATTACCATCTACGGAGCCAATTTCACAGGCGCGCATATTGATCGGACACATGGCCTGAAGGAAAAACTGCGCGACAAAGCGCCTGCCAAAGAATCTTGGGAATTGACCGACGCTGAAATCGAAAGCATCGGGCGCGAAGCACCCGCCTCTGTCTCCCGCGCGCCCTCCCGTAAGGTTGCCAGCCTAGAACGCTAGGGGGACACACCTATGCCCACAGCAGCAGCCGGTCCATCCGCCCTCTACCAAATTCCCAAGACCGAGCGCGACCCGGCGCGCCTGATCTGGTGGGGCATCTTCGTGTGGATTTTCATCTCGATTTCCGCTTGCTGGCTTACCAGCCAGTACATGGCCTGGGCCTTGAACCTCAAACCCGTGGCGATGCCCTGGGATTGCTTTTTCTGGTTCTGGGACTACAACAAACAAGAATACGGCGAACACGTCCTTTCCGTCATAGGCCGCGCCCATGTGCTGCTGGGTGCCGGCGCGCTCATTTCCATGTTCGTGCCCGCCAGCCTGATGTGGAAACAAAAAAGCCGCGTGCACGGCCAGCGCAACGACCTTTACGGCTCGGCCCATTGGGCCACACCAGACGAAGTGGCGGCCACCGGCCTGCTGCCCGACGACAAAAACAAAGGCGGCGTGCTGTTCGGCGCCTACAACGACGGCTCGCGCATCCAGTACCTGCGGCACAAGGGACCGGAACACATGCTGGTATTCGCGCCCACCCGCTCCGGCAAGGGCGTGGGCATCGTCATCCCCACCCTCTTGTCCTGGGATCAGTCGGTGCTGGTCAACGACATCAAGGGCGAGAACTGGGAACTGTCCAGCGGCTTCCGGCAGCGGGCGCTGGGCCAGCGTTGCATCCGCTTTGCCCCAGCCGATGAAGGATCGGCCCGGTTTAATCCGCTCAACGAAATCCGCATGGACAACAAGAATCTGATCAAGGACGTGCAAAACATTGCCACCATGATCGTCGATCCTGACGGCAAGGGCCTGGAAGACCACTGGGCCAAGACCGGCTTTGACCTGCTGGTGGGCGCCATCCTGTACATCCTGCTGGAAGAAAAAATCCGGCAAAAAAATCTCGCCGGCGTCGCCGCGCTGCTCTCCGATGGCGGCGAAATCCGCCAGATTGCCGCGCAAGAGGCCAAGAAAGGCCGCAAACCCGAAGACGGCGAAATCGATGGCGCGCAAGCGGTAATGCTCTACATCGCCAAAGTCGCCAACGAAAAACTCGAACAGAACCAATTCCGGGGCGATGCGCGCGGCCAGGCTGAGCGCATCGGCTGGAACGTGGCCGCCCAGGCTGCCGGCGCCATGAACAACAAGGCGCCCAACGAATTTTCCGGCGTCATGTCCACCAGCCTGAGTTTTCTGACACTGTACCGCGACTCCGTGGTCGCGCAAAACACCTCCGCCTCGGACTTTTCCATCGAGGATCTGATGGGCGCGGGGTTCGATCCCAGCGGCAAACCCAAAGGCCCGAAGGTCAGCCTGTACATCGTCAGCCCGCCCAGCGACAAAGACCGCATCAAGCCGCTCACGCGCCTGATCCTGAACATGACGCTGCGCCGCCTGACCGAAGGCATGTCCTACAACGAGGATGGCACCAGCAAGAGCCTGTACCCGCACCGGCTGCTGCTGCTGATCGACGAATTTCCCAGCCTGGGCAAGCTCGACGTCTTCGAGGAAGCCCTGGCCTTTATCGCCGGCTACGGCCTGAAAGCCCTGCTCATCACACAGGACTTGAGCCAGCTTCAAAAAGCGTACACCAAAGACGAATCCATCGTCAGCAACTGCCACATCCGTATCGCTTACGCCCCCAACAAGGTTGAAACCGCCGATCTGCTTTCGCAAATGACCGGCAAGATGACCGTCACCCAAACGCAGCTTCAGTATTCCGGCAGCCGTCTGGCCATGATGCTGCACAACGTCAACACCAGCGAAAACACCGTGGGCCGCGAACTGCTCACGCCCGATGAGTGCATGAGACTGCCGCCCGACGATGAACTGGTCTTCATGGCCGGCCACAGCCCGATCTATTGCCAGAAGATCAAGTACTACGCCGACCAGCAGCTCTACGAGCGTATGCAGATGCGCGCGGCGCAATCGAATGCGCCGCAAGGAATGCTGGCATGAAAAAAGAAAAACTGCTCCTGGCAAGCCGGATCCTTGCCATCCCGGCTGGAATCCTGTTTGGAATCTGCGCCGAAAAGATTGCGCACCTGACCGGTGCCGGCCCTCTGCTGCTGGGCGCCTGTTTGCTGGCGGCCATGTCCGCAGCGCTGATCTGGAAACAAAAGAACCGCGTCCGCCGTCAGCGTGATGACACCCGGGATTACACCCCTTGGGCTACGTCGTCTCAAATCGAAGCCACCGGCTTGCTGGCTGATGAAAAAAACGCAGGCGGTGTGCTGCTGGGCGCTTCCCACGGCGGCGGCAGGAGTATCCAGCACTTGTGCAGCAAGGCAGCGGAACACATTCTGGTGGTTGGCCGGGAGCGTTCGGGCAAGAGTGTGGGCATCGTCATTCCGACCCTGCTCAGTTGGGACCAGTCGGTGCTGGTCTATGACATTGCCGGAGAAAGTTGGGAACTCACCAGCGGTTTCCGGGAACGGGTCCTTGGCCAGCGTTGCATCCGCTTTGCACCCTCGCAAGAAGGATCGGCCCGATTCAACCCGCTCGATGCGATCCGCATGGATCAGAACCTGGTGAACGACGTACAGAACATCGTCGCCATGATTGTCGATCCAGACGGTAAGGACATACACGATCACTGGTTCCATACCAGTTTCAACCTGCTGGCTGGCAGCATTCTTTATGTCCTGCTGGAAGAAAAAATCCGGCAAAAAAGCCTGGAAAGTGTGGGCGATCTGCTCGTGGGTCTCGGTGATTTGCGGCAGACTATCGCTGATGAGGCTGGCAACGGCAATACATCACGCGCGGCCATGTCTTACATGGTCCGGGCCGCCAATGAAAAGCTCAAAAAGAACGATTTCCCCGACACACCGTGCGGTCAGGCCGAACGTGACGGCTGGAAGCTGGTTGCCCAAACCGTCGGTGGCACGAAGGGCAAAGAGTCCACTGAATATTCGGCTGTCTTGTCAATGAGCCTGCGTTTGCTGCGCCCCTATTGCGAAGACTCCATCATCGCGCAAAACACCGCGACCTCGGACTTCTCCATCGATGACCTGATGGGCGGCGGCTTCAATGAGAACGGCCAGCCCAGAGGTCCGAAGGTCAGCTTGTACATCGTCGCGCCGCCCCATGACAAAGACCGTATCAGGCCGCTCACGCGCCTGATCCTGCACATGACGCTGCGCCGCCTGACCGAAGGCAACCCGGACAGCGCCAGCAAGAGCGGGCATCCGCACCGGCTCCTGTTCCTGATCGACGACTTTCCTAGCCTGGGCAAGCTTAACGTATTGGAACAAGCTCTGGCCTTGACCGCAGACTATGGTTTTAAAGCCTTGCTTACCGCGCAAAGCCTGGCTCAATTGCAAGAGGCATATGGCAAGGATTCATTGATTATTCCCTATTGCAATATTCGTCTCAGACTCAGCAAGGATGAAATCATCGATTGGTTTTTTACCGGTGAAAACACTGCGGGCTATGAATTGCTCGTGCCCGATGCGTACATAAGTTTGCCGCCCGATGATGAACTGGTCTTTATGGCCGGTCACAGCCCGATTCATTGCCAGAAGATCAAGTATTACGCCGATCCGCAGCTTAAGGAGTGCGCCCAAATGGGCGCGGCCACCAGCAACGAACACAACCCCAACCCCCCGTGAGAACCGCATGAAATTCACCCTGACCATCACCGATGCCGGCGACACAAAAGTTGATGTCAATTTCAACTTTGATCCGCCCCTTGACGCTGAGATCGAACAGGACACCTTTGCCGCCTATCTGGCGCGCGTCGTTTTGGAAGCCCTTCGCAATGAACAGCGCGCCCTGGAAGGAACACAGACATGAGCGGGAACCATCCTGTTTCAAAAGATGAATCCCCGGTCAAAAAGAAACCCCGTAAAAAAACATTTCTGATGGTTGGAATTGCGATGGGCATTTTGCTCGGAATGTATGCCGGCGTAGGCAGTTTGCACGCGATGGGCTTGCGCATCAACCTGTCGAGCAGTGAACCCTTGGGCCTGTACTGGATGCACCCTTACCAGGGCAACACCCTCGCCAAGGGCGACTTGATCGAATTTTGTCCGGCCATCCGGCAGCAAGACTTTCCGTTCACCTTGCGCGGCGCCTGCCCTGGCGGGGTCATGCCTTTCCTGAAAGAAGTCATCGGCGTGCCGGGCGACCTGGTGCAAGTCACTGACCAGGGTGTCAGTGTCAACGGTCAGGCCATCGCCGACAGTCAGCCCAAAGACCATTCCGAGGTCACGCAAAAGCCGTTGCCGCACTGGCGCGGCCAAACCACGCTGCGCGCCGGCCAATACTGGGTCTACGGATCGGGCGATACCAAAAATAGCTTCGATTCCCGCTATTACGGCCCCATCACGGCGCCGCAGATCATTTCCCTCAAAAAGTCTGGCTGACAGCCAAAAAACATGCGATGGACGATAACGACAGGAACAAGTTGCCGACAGCTACCCAAGCGTGATCGCGCACTGGAGCCGTAAACTCAATAACCTTGCCCCGAAAGAACCTCACCATGAAACAACCCGCGCGGCGCCAATTCGACGAACCTGACCTGCTCGAAATTCAGGAGGAAGTCATCCAGGCGGTCCAGGCCGACCCGGAAAAGTTCTTTGCGCGCTACAAGGCATTCCCCCAATCGTTCGGCGGACGCTACGTCAATTCCGACCTTTTCAAGGAAACCTTCGAGCCATACAACCGGTCAAAAGAATCCAGAGGCCGCTACAACCAGGCTGTCCACAATAGCGCCGCGACCCTGGCGGCGGAGCAATTCAGAAGAGCCTTGCAAGAGCCAAAAGAACCCGGCAAGGATATGGTCATTTTATTGACTGGAATTCCGGGCGCCGGTAAAACTTCTTCTGTCATGAAGGATGAAAAGATGCCTTTTCAGGTTCATGCCATTTATGAAGGACAATTGGCGGTTCCCGAAGTGGCTCTTGGCAAAGTTCAGGAAGTTCTGGATGCAGGATTCAAGCCTTTTATTGTGGTGGTACACCCAATACCAGAAAAGGCGCTGGATAATACATTTCATCGTTTCAATACGGAAGGCCGTGGCGCCAGCATTGAAACTATGGCGAAAGTCCAGGGTGAAATGACCACAGGATTAATGGCGGTACTTGACAAGTTCGGGCCGGATCGGGTACAATTACAGATAACGGATCGCCGGAAAGATTATTTTGATCCGGTGACATTGGAAGGCTGGGAACATCTCCCTGTTTTAAGATCGGAAGGCAATCATGAACAAATCAGACAAAGACTTGAACGGCGCCTTGAAGCCAGACGAAACGACATTTCCGACGACGCCTGGCGGCAAGCCAAGGGACTCGCGCCCCTCGGAGAAATTCAGTCCAGCAGAGTGGCTGGCCGCGAACATGAGAGCAATCTCGCGCGACCCGAAGCTCCTGGCGGAAGTCGAGAAGAGGCTGTTCTAACCCGCTCCAGCCCCGCCCGCAACCCGGCGCGGTGGATGGAACTGGACTCGGACATTTCCAGGGAAATCAGCGACCACATGGCCGTCCAGTCGGCCCTGGCCCACCTTGGCGAGGACATCGACACCCTGCGCGAAGCCGCCGAAGGCCGCCCCCTGAACGATGCCCAGCGCCAAATGCTGCGCGATGGCTGGAACGGCCGCCTCATCCTGGGCGATGACCGGCTCACCCGCCTTGGCGAGCTGGCCTACAGCACCGCCAGCAAGCAGCTTGCCGCCCCTGAGCGGCAATCCCCCGAAATCAGCGAGCAAGAGCGTCAAGACCTGGCCCAGCAGCGCCAGTGGCAGCAGCGCCAAATCCAGTCGCGCAACATCGCCCAGCGCGAAGAAGCCGACAGCAAGGCACAGGAACTGACCCGCAAGATCGAAGGGCTGAAAGAGCAGGCAGCCGAAATCAAGGCCGGCGAAACATCCGAACCAGCCAAGCAAGAGCGCATCGAACAGCTACATAAACAGGAGCGCGACATCGTGCGCGAAGCGCCGCAGGAAGTGCGCGCTAGGATACCCAAGCGCGACCGCGGGCTGGAACGGTAATTCTCGGACAAGCATCACCGGTCACGAGGCCAAGCACCTTGCAAGGAGCATAAGATGAACAACACGAACATGAAACGCGCGCGACAGCTTGCGCAACATCAGGGAAAGCAGGCGTTGGCGAGAGCGATCACGAAACGCGCGCGATGGCATGTTGTTGTAGAAGACAGATACAACGATCCAGTCACTGAAGAACTGCGCAAGTCGGGTTACGGCCTCTACAACATGCGCACAATACTGGTCACACAAGATTTCGAGGAGTTGAAACGCAAAATGTCGAAAGAGGGTAATGACCAAATGTTGGCTTCATCCAAGAATGAAATGCAGAGCAAGCGCATGAAGAAGAAGAACAACGCTTGCGGGACGCCGACAAGCTAACCATGACTTGTCCGTTGTCACCTCCTACGCTTACAGAAATTTGAACGAGTGGAGCAGCACATGAAAACCCGTCGCCTCGCATTCATCGTCTGGACGCTGGCCGCTTGCATGGCCGCAGGTGCGGCTGCCGATCCCGGCAACGATGCAAGCGCGGCCACACCCTTGCCGCGCATTGACGGCGGCCAGCCGCCGCGCAGCCTATGCAACGCCCAGGCCGCACAGTTTCTGATCGGACAGCCGTACAGCCCCAGCACGCTGGCACAGGCGCTGACCGCTGCTGGCGCCGACACGGCGCGCCTGTTGCGCCCGGACAGCTTCATCACCAAGGAATACATGCGAGGCCGGTTGAACGTGACGGTGGATACCGGCAACCAGATCGTGCGCGTGCATTGCGGATGAAACCAGAATGAAAGTAATATGAAAATAATATTAAAACATGTACCGGCCAGCCTGTTGTCCACCGTCAGCATGTCCGTCACGTTGAAATACAAGGAGCGCCATCCAGGCGTTCCGTTTCACAGGAGATAGATCATGAACCGTACCCTGCACCATCCTGCCCTGAAATGGGCTGCTATTACCGCCATAACCCTTGGCGCGGCAGCCACGGCCTCGGCGCGCGGCCATGTGGCAGTCGGAATATCGCTGCCCGGCGTGGTCATCGGCGCCGGCGGCCCGGTGATGTACTCCGCGCCGGCGGTGTACCCCTACGCCTACCCGTACCCCTATACCTGGGCAGTCCCTTACGCCTATCCGGCGTATGCGTACCCGTATGGCTATGCCGCTCCCCTTTCGCTCTACTACGGACGCTCCGGCTCTTGGCGCCCCGCAGGGCGGTACTATAGACAGCGGCGCTGACGAAAAACCGCATGGCCTTCCTGGAACCCGTCCCACAACCCGCCGAACAGCAGGCGTGGACCATGACCGCCCGCGGGCAGGAAGAACACCTGCTGGCGCGCTGCGCCGCCATCGCGCACGGCGCCGGCCAGCCGCTCGATCCGCGCGAAGCCAACGTATGCAACGTGGCCGCCATGATCCTTGGCCGCCACCTGGACCGCCAGGCCCGCAACCTCGCCCGGGCCAGCCGGCGCTACTTCGAGGCGCACCCTCACGAAAAGCTGGAACCCGGCCAAGTCGTAGGCAAAGGCTGGATCTCCGGCTTGCCGCGCCTGCGCGACATGCTCATCCGCAAGATCGAAGGACGGTCATGAATCCCGAATTCCACACCGGCACCGCACTGGCTGGCGCGCTGCGAAAAATTCTGCGGCGCCTGGAACAAGAAATCGCGCCCGACGCACCCATCTGCGTTTACTTGGCCGGCGGCATGGCCGTTCACCTGTACACCGGCAAGCGCGTCACCACCGACATCGATGCCGAATTCAGCCGCCGCATCGTCCTTCCTCCCGACTTGACAGTGGACGTGACCCTGGAAGACGGCTCTGAAAAGCTGGTCTACCTGGACGGAAACTACAACTCGACCTTTGGCCTCATGCACGAGGACTACCTTGAGGATGCCCTCCCGATCAATCTGGGGACCGGCAAATTCTCGGTGTGCGTGCTCGCGCCGGTCGATCTGGCCGTTAGCAAAATCGCCCGTCTGGCCGACAGCGACAAGGAAGACATCGCCGAACTGGCCCGCGCGGGCCTGACCACAGCAGAGGCCATCGAGCAGCGCGCACGCGAAGCGGCAAAGTACTGCGCCGCCCCGCCGGTGCTGCTGGAGTACAACATCCGCGACGCGGTAGAAATCGCGCGCCAGGCGCAAACGCAAAAAACACCCGAACAGCCGCTTCAAGAGCGTCGGTGGCTGTCCCCAAAGCATCAGCGCGGCGGTCTGGAGCGATAGCCAGTCTCACGCGGTCAATGCCTCGGCTGGTTCGGCTTCGCCAGCGGCATCATCCAAAGAGCTGCCTTGTGCATCCGCCGCGGCATCTGTCGCCGCTTCCTGCGTATCTTCGCGCGCCGCATCGGTGCGGAACACGGCAGGCATCCAGCCGGCTTGTTGCGCCAGCCTTTGCGCCTGACCTGCCAGTTCGTCCTTTTTCAGTTTGGCTAGCCGGTTTACATGCTCCGGCGCGAATTCACCTGCTTCTTGCAGAATGGTTGCTTTGGACACATGATTGAAATAACCCTCGGTGGTGGGTTGCCACCATGCGGCCATTTCCAGACCGACCGCTTGCGCCAGTGCCACGCCCGGCTGCTCGGTATACCGTGACACGGCGTGTGGCATCACCACGTCCACCGTCGATGCGGTGCAAATGGCCAGCAGCCGCACCAGTTCATCCTGGGATTTGGCCAGCAGCGCGGCAAACAACTCGGCGCTGTCCTGCGGCAGAGTCTGGCTGGCGGCTTGTTGCAACTCGCGCAACGCCATGGCGGCGGGCGATTCGGGCCAGTCTGGCGCCAAGTCTTGCAGTCCAGGCTTGACGGTCAGTTTCAGATTCAGCGGCATATCCCGGCTATAGACGGTATTTTGCAACACGGTTTGCACCATGCCATGCACCACGGCGGCCAGCGCCGCTTGCGGATGCCGGGCCAGCTCGATTTGCAGCGCGGCGGTGCGATGCACGCTCAAGCGTTGCGCCAGCCGGTCGGGCATGCGGGATACTTGATGTTGTCCGGCTTTTTGACCCTTCCCGCCGTCGGCGGTATCTCGACTGGCGCGCAGCGCCTTCGCACCAGCTTCGCGCAACAGGCCGCGATGAACAACTGCCTTGCCCTCGCGGTCGATGGTCACAATGGCTCCGGCGATGGCTTTTATGGCGTCGTTGTATGCGAGCAAACCATCTTCCAGAGCTTGCAACTGCTCGCCCAGGAGATCGACTTTTTGTTGCAGCGCAAGAGCCTTGTCTTTATCCCCGGCTTCCAAGGCGGCATCGACGGCCTCGGCCAGGGTGCGCATCCGGGCCTGGAGTTTGCGAATGTGCACGGTCTCGCGCGGGGTCGGGCTGCGGCGTTCCATCGGAGCGCGCTGGAAGTTTTGCAGATCGGCGTGGGTGATGGCAGGTAGCACCTCAACCCAGACCCAGCCCTCGCCGCGCACCGGTGCGGCCATATCTTCCAGCTTGTCTCGCGCCAGCCGCTCCAGCAGTGCGGCATCGCTGAAATAAACGCCCGTGTCCCCTTCGGCGAACAAATCGCGGCGCACGCTTCCACCTGCCGCCTCATAGGCCGGTTGCCCCACAAAGCGCGCCATCGGGTGCTGGTAGGCGTCGATCTCACGCTCGGTCAGGCGTTCCCGCAGCGCGAACGGACTGCGGTTATATGGCGGCGCATCGTAGTAGGCCGTTTCCTGGGCGGCATGGTCATCCACGATGGCCAGGGCCATCAACTGATCGAGCGTGGCTTGTCCGGCCCGATAGTCGGCCAACAGCCGCGGCGAAACATTGGCCAGCCTCAGGCGGCGCTGTACCACCAGCGGCGTGATGCCGAAATCGGCGGCAATGTCCTCGATGGAGCGTCCCTCGGCCACCAGCGCGGCAAAGGCTTCACACTGATCGGCGGGGTGCATCGCCTCGCGCTGTACGTTCTCGGTCAGACTGGCGGTGCGGGCCGTGCCATCGGCTACCGGCAGGCAGGGTACTTCCCAATCCTTGGCGATACGGCGCTTTTGGGCCAGCAGCCTCAAAGCGAGCAGGCGCCGCTTGCCGGCCACCACTTCGTAGCTATCGCCGGCGGGCATCACGATGAGGTTTTGCAGCAAACCGACGCGCTCAATCGACGCGGCCAGTTCGGCCACGGACGTATGCGGGGTGGTTTTGCGCACATTGCGGCCTGAAGGCCGCAAGATCAATTGCGAAAGTGGAACCAAAAGAAGATTCTGGCCCAGATCGGCTGCCTCCAGCGCGGCAGCAGACAAGGCGCGCGCTTCGGTATGGTTGATGGCGTTCACAATGAGTTTCTCCTGATAAGACCGCACATCCGATTTCGTCCGTATTGCGGTCGATGGCGGGCCGCCACCCTTGGCGACCCTGCAACAGCAGCAGCAGCAAGCGCGGGGATTGCAAGGGCGCAGCCGAAGCCGCAGCCGTGCCGAGCGCAGCGTAGGACACGGACCGGGTGATGGGGCGCACGAAGTGGCCTGCCGTGAGGACAGGCCCCTTGCAACCCCCGCGCTTGCTGCTACGCTGCGTGGAAGGGTTCCAAGAGGTGTGGGCGGTCTGCCACGCCGCTTTTAATCTTATTTGGACATTCTTTTGATGGGCCGGGCGAAAGCCGTCCATCGATCAGGCACAGGTTGCTGGTCTTGACCAGGAAGGCCATGTTTTTCATCTTCCTGAAAGGTACAAAGAATCGTTTTTGAAGATTCTTTGGATATTCTGTTTACTGTCTGAAAAGATCACCCTCAAGGGCGCGGAAGATCGCCATGTTGATGATGGCCGCGCGGGCCTGGCCGGTGCGCCTGGCCGCTTCATCGACCCCGCGCAACAGTTCTGGCGCGATGGTTAAGGTGATCTGCCGTTTGTGGCCCTTGGCGATGCCCTTGTCGTAAGTGCCGGCTGCCGCATGGCGCCCGGGCCAGCCGTCCGGCGCGCCCTGGATGAACGCATCTTGCGCCTCGGCGGGCGTTAGGGTGGGTTTACGCTGAATGACCATCTCGTTTACTCCTGTTTGACGATTGTCTGGATATTAAAAAGCGATGCAATCAGGTGTTCCATCTCGGCCACGGCCTTGGGGTCGTGCGGGAGCAGCTCGGACACCGCCAGACCCGCGCCCCCCGCGTTGCTGAACGCCTTGCGGCGGCGGATTGGCGTGGGCAGGTACTCGAACTGGGGAACTGCGGCCACGGCGGCGGCAGCGTCGGCGTTGTCGCTCGAATGTCCGCCGGGATCGGCCTGGTTGAGGATGGCAAAACAGCGCAAGCCGTCGCGCGTGCTGCGCGCTTCATCCACCAGCGCCGCCATGTCGTCGAGCGCCCAAACGTCATAGGAGCGTGGAGCAAACGGCACCAGGAGCACGTCCGACAAAATCAGCGCCGCCCGCAGGGCTGTACTGTCGCGCCCGCCCGCGTCGATGATGATTTCCTGCCATTTGCCGCGCTGCTGGCGCACCTGGCCGCGCAGGGCGGGGCCGTCCGGGTACTGCGCGCACGCAATCCCTGGCTGGCGCCCGTTCTCGGCCCGTGCCGCGATGGCCGCTGCCGCCGTGCCCTGGCGGTCGCCATCGATCAGCCAAACATCCCGCCCGGCCAGAGCGCGGGCGATAGCGATCTGGACGGCCAGGATGGTCTTGCCCACGCCGCCTTTGGTGTTGCCTACCGTGATAATCATATCTAATTCCAATCCTTTGGATATTAAAACAATATCCAGTAAAGTGTTAATGAATCGTCTTGGAATAGTTATCCGTGACGGCGTCTTTATTCTCGCCGGTGTTCGCCTCGGCGGTGAACGCGCTGACTGCATCGTGCAAGACGGTTAGGGCTTCCAGCACGCACAGCCGCCCGCGCACGCGCACCAGTTGACCGCGAAGGTCGCTGCGTTCCAGGTTGCCGGCATCGTAGGCGGCAAGCAGTTGTGAGTAGTTGTAGGCCGCGCCGCGCCAAAGCCCGGCTGGTGTGATGGTCCATGCGTCAGCTTGCATCAGTGGCTGGCCAAGTGTTATGGCCGTCACGGTGTATTCCCGTCCGCCGTGGGCGAAGGTGGGCACATCCGCGATGCCGTCGCGTGCCTCGGACAGGTGTGTCATACAGCAAGCATGGCGCCAAATGGCGTAAGGTAAAGCTATGCCGGGACGGTTGTCGCGGTAGCTTTCTTGCACAGCCACGGTGCGTACCGGAGCATAGTTGGCGTGCCTCTCACGGCAAGAGGGCCAGTGGCGCAATTCCAGCGTACCCACGTTGGGAACGTAAAAAGCTGCTATGTCGACGATGCAATTGTGGTGCGTTCGGATTTCCACGCCTGCAAGATCGTGCTGCCGGGCCAAGGTCATCAACCGTGAAATTTCCGGGCCGGACAGCACGGTCTCGCTGAGGGTGGCGCACAGATTCCGGTAGGGAAAGGGCTGATCCTCGGCCACGGGCCGTTTCCGTTCGGCTAGCTGTTGCATTTGCGTTCCCAGTCTGATCCTGAAAGCTTCCAAAGCCCACGAGAACGGCTCTCGCACGGCTTCGGGCACGTCCGGCAAGGCTGCTTGCGCCCTGGACAGCGCCGCGCGCAGTTGCGGCAAGGTCAATTCCGGTTCGCGCCATCGGCCCGGCAGGTTCACGCACGCCTGCCCGTGGCTGGCGGCGTCGGCAAAAAGGTCAAGCTGGCCGTTCATGTGGCTTTCTCCCCGATGTGAGATACGGTTGCCGGGCCGCTGGTGGAATCAGTCATTGCCACCAAGTCATGGGTGAACCTGTGGAATACCAGAAATTTACCGTTTTGACAAAAACCGAAAAGCTCGCCGTCTATATGCGCCGCTATGACATTTGAATTTTTGTCATCATACGCAAATGTGGCGATACGCCCGTCGCGTGTCAGCGCCGGTTGACCCGCTTTGAATTCAGCCAGGTTGAATGGTTTCATAATGAATTTCCTTGCATGGATTTGATAGCTACTCGAACAGGGCATCGTCGATTTCGACGGTGGTCATGGCCCGTTTTACCGTCAGTCCGATATTCTTTTCCGCAAAAAAGTCCTTTGCATAAAAGGCTTCTTCGTTCTCGAAGGTGTATTCAATACCGTCGTTGCCTTCACCGGAAAGAACAATAGGATCGGAAACCTCGTTTGCGGCGGCGATGCTCACGACCGTTCCGTCCTGGTCGTAGAGAGCGTAAACAATCAGATCGATTCGCATGATGTTTTTCTTTGCGGGTTGTGCCGTCTCATGACAGAAAAAACAGGGCTTCATCCCTGGAACGGCCTTCGCGGTGCTCTATTTCCGAGTAGTTGGGCCGCTCGAAGCCTTTGCGGTCGATGGCGCAAAGCATCCGGTCTTCTTTCTTGTAAAGGATCCTGCCGATCATCTCGTGTCGCAGCGACCCGTTGTCGGCCCGTACTTCAACCATGTCGCCTTGACTGATTTCATTGTCGAGTTCTTGCAAATCGGTGATCTCCAGGCCCAATTCGCCGGTGCTTACCAGCTCACCGTGCTGCCACCTTTTCAATTCCGTATATCGAATCATGTGATGCTCCGTTGCGGTTGCTTGCGGGCCGCCGCCTTGGCGACCCTGCAACAGACAGCGGCAGCAAGCGCGGCAATTGCAAGGGCGCAGCCGAAGCCGCAGCCCTGCCGAGCGCAGCGCAGGACAGGGACCGGGTGATGGGGCGCGCGAAGCGGCCTGCCGCAGGACAGGCCCCTTGCAATTGCCGCGCGTGCTGCCAAGCTGCCAGCAGGGTTGACAAGGTTATTGGCGGCCCGGCCACCGCAATGGAGCAGGTCAGCGCCATTCAGTTTGTTGTTTCATTTCAATTCGCCGCAAGGCAAGGGCGCCATCGTTGTCAATTCCAACGATAAATTAGACTTTCTGTCGAGACTGAACAGCGTTGCGCTGGACTCGGTATGACGTGAAAGCCCGGAAATGGCCCGTTGCCGTCAAAGGCGACTTTGCCTTCAACGAGCAATTCAAGCGCCATCTGCTTATCGGCTTCGTGCAGCCGCAGCCGATAAAAACGCGCCGCTGGGTACGAGCACCGGCCGATGGCCTCTAGTGCTTCATCTATGTTGGCGAACAACCTGAATGCCTCGCCAATGGTCGATTGCCCATCCAACCCGTTTGACCAAAGCATCCCTCTGTCGGGCGTCAGGAACCGCCACACTGGATCATCCGTGGCCGATTGAACCGCGACGGCCAGTTTCCCATCATCCTTAGATGACGCCTGCAAATCAGATTGGAGCCTCTGCCAGGCTTTGGGAACGTTGGCCGGATTGAATGCAGGGGGTAGAGACATCGGGATCACTACGCTAACTGATCCAACCCAATGTTGTTTGGCAGTTTTGCGAAGCGATGGAATTTTCTGATTTTCGGTTTTCATGGTCTAAATCAGTGTTGGAAGTCACAATCGTCGCCGGGGTGGTTTTTACAACTACTTCCCAGGCTGGTTTGTCATTGCCAAGTTTCCATCCGCACTTTTCGATTTGGACTTCATGGGCAGGAAATTTTTTGCAGTATTCAGACTGTGCGATCTTGGCGGAGACCTCGGAAAGTCCCTGAAAGCGCCTTCCGCTCCAGCGCCTGACGATCTCACCCGTGGGGTTGTGATTGCGTGGTCTGGCGGCTGCTTTTGCTGAATCAGGTTTGTTCAAACTTTCCATGATGATTTTCTTTTGTTTCGATGGGACAGAATTCATCTACGCTATAACGCGGCGTGTTGTCATAACCGTAGTAGGTATAGCAGGCATGAGAATAAATGCCGCCTCCTTTATTGTGGAGCGGAATATTACGCCGGTTTTGCAGGGCGCGGTAACACAAACAGTGCTGGCGCCGCTCGCATGTCAATGTGCTGCCCTCAAAAACATTGGTGCCGTGGCAATAGCTGTAAAGGGCTGGCAATGGCGGGAGTTGTTCGTCGGGAACAATTTTTTTGTTCAAAGTGTTCATGGTTTCAGTCCTTGGCTGGTGTAAACAGTTGCGTTTGTTCTTGCAATATGTGGTAATGAACAATATAGGACTCCATCCAGTCCCGCCACGATTGTTTTTCGCGCCAGTCTTCGTTCAGATCGGCATCGGCATATGGAGCGATTGACGCGCCCGGCGCATCCAGCGCCGGCCACGGATCGTGGTTGTCCAGCCCCCACAGCAGCAAGTCGCGCCGCTCCGTGGCCAGCGCGATCAGGTCGATCTGCTTGATGACGGCGCGATGCGCGGAAAACACCGCGGTCAGGCCCAGGTATTGCCGCAGGTGCAGGGCGTGTGGGGATTCGAGGCTGGCCCATACGTCCCCCAGCGCGAGCTTGACCGGGGTGGACACGTCGCCCAGCCAGGCTTCATGCAGATCGTGGGTCAGACACGCCAGTTGCACCAGCGGCGGCAAATCGCGCGCCTTGGCGATTTCGGCGCATAGCAATTGATGCTCGGCCACGCTGTAAGGCCGCCGGGCGTGGCCCGTAAAACGCACGATCTGCGCGCAAGCACGCGCCATGACCGGTAACGACGGCTGATTCATTGCAGCGTTCGGACCGGTCAGGTCGTAACGCTTGCCATTGGCGTCCACGATCCAGAGTTCGCCGTTCATGCTGATAGCTCCGGGGTTGTATGGAAAGAACAATTCATGAAATTGACAGCAGCGCAAGATGCATCATTGCCCAAGATGGTTTGCCAGCACCATGTTGGAGAAAGCATTCGCACTTTTCTCCAGTAACCATCCAAGCGAACCTAGCAGCCCTACTTTTTTCAGGGCAACTCGGGTTTCGTCGGTCAGCGGGATAACACTAACCGGCTTATGCCAGTCAGGGCTGTTAGCGTCCAAAAAATACGCCTTTCCATCCGAAGTGTGGAAGCTCGTGGCGTTGTCCGGTATTTGCTTGCCAAAAATGCTTGCAAGACATTCTTGGTTAGTCATCCCGTTGCGGAACATGTAGTTGAGCTTTAGTTGCTCAGTTGCTCCTAGTTTGTCAAAGGTGGCTTCTGACATGGAAGCCTTATCAGTTTCCGTTAATAGGGTGTTCATTTTGGTTCCTTCTTAAAGTCCTTGGTCGGTGATGGGTGAATTGAAATACTTGGGTGTTGCGGTTTATGGGCGTTCGCTTGGTTGTTGTCTGGCTGAAAGCGCACCAGGCAGAGCGTGCAAAACGGCGCTGGCAAGGTTTTCGTCATTGAAAGTATGAAGGCGTGTTTTTTGTCGTGGCTCAATCGAGTAGGAACTGTACCGCCGGTAAACCGCTTCAAGAAGGATTTCGTCAGGAGACATTGTTTTCCAACTGGTGCGAAATTCCAGGGCAGTCAGTCTGTCAGGATGGCCGATCTTTTGTTTGAAAACTGAAATCACGCAGGCCAGCGCGTCGGCGAAGGCGGTTTTATTCGGACTTTCCATGACGATTTCCTTTCGTTTTAATGGTATGAAGGGTTGTCTGACAGCCGTGCAAGATGGAGTTTTCACGGCGAGTCTTCTTTCCGGTTTCAAATGGCTTCATATGAAAAAGTGTGGTTGTCGTCGTAAAGTGCGCTACCAAGCCTATGCACCGTATAAAAAAGCATGTCCATGCCCGTTCCTTTGACAATCAGGCCGCCGTTCGGATAGCCGGATTTGTTTTTGCGCGGCCAGCCCAGAACGGTGCTGACATAGTCTGTTAAATAAACCAGTTTCGGTTGCCAGGCCAATTGGCCGGCGTTGTTTTTGACTTGTGCATTGGGCATGGATTTGATCGCATACAGATCAATTTCACGGCTCATGCCGGATTTGGAAACGCTGCGGATGATGCCGTACACCAGACCACCCTTGGGCAGCACCTGTTTGATCTGTTCCTTGGCGAATTCAATTTCTTCGGGTGTGTATTTACGGGACATGATGGATTCCTTTCATTCGTTCATTGCGGCGGCCCGACCGGACGGCCTGACGCATGAAAGCGCGGGCGGCCAGTGGGGGTGTCAAGGGCGCAGCCGAAGCCGCAGCCGTGCCAAGCGCAGCGCAGGACACGGACCGGGTGATGGGGCGCACGAGTGGCCTGCCGCAGGACAGGCCCCTTGACACCCCCGCAGCCCGCGCTATGCGTCGCACCAAGGCCGTCTGGCGGGCCGCTGGCTTGTGGCTCTTGGCTGTGGCGGGGTTCATGGTGGTGTTTCCCGTGGTTCTTGCAGCATGGGCGGTGTGCCCGGTGGCCGGTCGAATTTGGCAAGCCAGCGGTTTAAAAAAGTCATGGCATCCTGTTCCTTGTAAAAGGTATGGCAAAAGTCGGGTGTGATGGTGTTGGAATTGAAGCCGATCAGCAATGTTTTGCCTGATTTGCCCGGCAGATCAGCTTTAAAAACATGAATGCAGGCGTCGGCATGGACGCTTTCATGGAAAAGCCGGACACAATTGGACGCATGGCGCGGCGGATAGAACCTGGCCCAGCGCAGGTCAAGGAAGCGATGCTTTTTCCATTGATCCAGAAATTGCTGGAGATCTTTTTTGCTATTGGATAAAACATCCACCAGAAAGCCGCTGCGTTCATCTTTTAATGAAAGGCAGGCAATGAAGGGATCGCTGTGCGTCACACATTGAGCCACGCCCCCCACGTCGCCCATAGGCTTGAGGGCATCGTAGATGCGGTTGGCGATGTCTTGATGTATCCGGGCTGCGTGATTCATGATGTTTTAGGACTGTCCGGTTTTGCATTCAGGCGAATTCCATCCAGTGATCAGGTTGAAAGATTTCTATACCCGCGATTTTTTGAGTCTCAATCTTGTGGGCCAGGCGGTTGCCGGAAATTTTTATGCAGGGCGCGCCCTCGAAGAGGTCTACCTGTTTGAGCATCGGCGCGCCGATGAAACGGTCTTTGAGCGGCATACACACGCCTTCCATATAGGAGGTTTCCTCGGTCTGCCGGGCGATCTGCCGGATTTCGGCCAGCCGGGTTCCCGCCAGGCGCGTGACCTGGTAATAGTCCACATGGATCTGCCGGCAACCCCATGCCGCACTGAGCACATCTCCCACGGCCAGCGCGTGCCCTTTGGCCCTTTGGGCTTTTTGTTCTGCGCGCACTTGCTGCCTGATGCGGGCGATTCGCTGACAGTTGGCAATCCAGCGGTTCATGAATTGCTGCGCCCCGGTTGCGCTGGGAAAAGCGTGTTGAAAGTCGCTGGCTTTGCGGCTGCCGTGATAGCCTGCCAGGACGATCTGGCCGTCATCGGATAGTTTTTTAAAAGCCAGCAGGCGCAGATCGTCATTGCGGTAGATCAGCTTCATTTCAAGGCCGGCGGCCTCGGCCATTCGCTGCTCAATCCAGGCGATTCTTTGCGTTGGTTTCAAGGCAAAAGCGGACATTTCCTGATTCCTTTTAAAAGATGGATCAGTCCGGTCATTGAAAGACTTCATGGCTGATGCACCAGAAACTTTGCCGGGAGGCGGGTTGCGGATTCCAATAGGCGAAATAGTCTGTTTTGAGCCGGAACATGGGCCGCACCAGTCCATCCAGCCAGGCGGCATAGGCTTTGGCGGTCTGCCCGGGATGCCCATTGCCCAAGCGCAGCAGATAGCGATGCCGCAGGCCGTTTTCTGTTTTCCACAGGCCGCAGCGAATGTGCGGATGAGATGGTTTTTTATCCCCTGCATGGAATTCCCAGGCTTTGATGGCGCTTTGCCGGTCGGCGCTTTTTAATTCCGCGACATAGGAGGCCAATTGGCCGTCATAGCCCAGGCTCCAATGGTGGTAATGCGCCAGACAGAATAAAACGATCTCCCGGGCGGTATGGGTCAATTGCCGCATTGGCTGGTTTTCAATGGCCGTTGCATCTTCATCCAATTCATTCTCATCCAATTGCAGAGCGTCGCTCATGTTCCTGATCTCTTCGATCCATGGCAGGTCGTTCATGTCCAAGGATGAATTCATTACAGGTCTTTTTCCGGTTGCCATGATGTGATCCTTTCGTGATCGTGGCCGCCCCCCTTGGGCCGCCTGACGCATGAAAGCGCGGGCGGCCAGCGGGGGTGTCAAGGGCGCAGCCGAAGCCGCAGCCCTGCCAAGCGCAGCGCAGGACAGGGATCGGGTGATGGGGCGCACAGGTGGCCTGCCGCAGGACAGGCCCCTTGACACACCCGCAGCCCGCGCTATGCGTCGGGACAGGCGGCCTTGGAGGGCGGCAGACATGAAAGATCAAATGGCCATGGTTCTTACATAGCCTACTTCGGGCGGCTATTCATTCATGGCCGGATGCGCGGCTTTTTTAATGGACATTTCTATGCCGGTTTAATAGCGGCATGAATCGAGTGATGCGTGGTTTTTTAATTGACATTTCAATTCCCATTCAATGACGGAGGCAATTGAATTCCCCGGCTTGATCCGGTTTTTTTAAATTGGCATTTCCTTGTCTGATCCGGGTTTTTTAAATCGGCATTTCAATTCCAATTCAATGGTGCGATGCGCTGCATAGCTCTGTGAAGTAAGCAGTGAGGGCCTTGTGGTTCGAGGCCGTCCTTGTTCATGTTCATGGAGCTTGCAATGACGAAATTCGATGTGTACGGGAAGGCCCGGGCGGCTGCCGCGGCGCTGGCCGCGCTGCTGCTGGCCAAGCTGGCCCTGGCCAGTTCATCGGGCGGCGGGATGCCCTGGGACACCCCCCTGACCAACCTGCAAAACGACCTGACCGGGCCGGTGGCGACTGCGGTGGGGGTGATCGCCTTTTTTGCCGCCGGCTCCATGCTGGTGCTGGGCGGCGAGGAGATGAACAGCATCGTCAAGAAGACGCTGTACATCGTGCTGGGCGTGGCGCTGGTGGTGCTGGGCAACAAGGCGTTGACCTACCTGGGCCTGACCGGCGCGCTGGTGTTTTAGCAGGAGCTGCGCTGTGGCTTCGCTGGAACAGAGCTTTGACGTGCCCTTGCACGCCAGTTTGCATCGTCCTTTGCTGATCTTCGGCGGCGAGCGCGAGCTGGTTTTGATGTACGCCGTCACGGTCTTCACCTTCATTTTTGCGGTCCTGACCTGGTGGGCCACGGCCCTTGGCGTGGCCCTGTGGATGACCGGTCAATGGGGTCTGGCGCGGGCGGCGGTGTTCGATCCGCAACTGTCCCGCACCGGACTTCGCGCCCTGCGCTACCGCAAGGCGTATCGCGCCTACGCCACGCCGTTCGCGCGCCTGAAGGAATGGAAGTAGCCCATGTGGAACTTGCGGGAATTCAGGAGCAAGGCGCTGGCGCTGCCCGATCTGCTGCCGTGGGCCTTCCTGGTCGAAAACGGCATCGTGCTGACCAAGCAAGGCGGCCTGCTGGCCGGCTGGGAGTTCATCGGACCCGATCTGGATTCAGCCACGCGCGCCGAATTGACGGCGATGGCCGCCCGGATCAATCGCGCTTTGATGCTGGGCGAAGGCTGGGTGATTCACTGCGACGCCATCCGCGAGTCGGCGCCAGGGTACGCGCCGGAAGGGGCGTTTCCGGACCGCACCACCCGGCTGATCGACGACGCGCGGCACCAGACGTGGTCGAGCCATTCGCCGGGGTTTCGCTCGCGCTATGTGCTGACCGTTACCTGGTTTGCCGAGCCGGACGCGGCCAACAAGGTCGCCAACCTGTTTGTCGAGGGCCGCAGCGGCAACGTGGCCCAGCGCAATCTGGAACGCTTCAAGGAACGGCTGGGCGACATCGAGGGCGCGCTGTCGGGGTTTCTCAATGTCAGGCGGCTGGCTGATTTCCCGGCAGGACATCCCGATCAGGCGCAAGGCTTTGATCCGTGGCGCGACGTGGGGCCGTTCGGGGCTTTTGCCTCGCCCTTGCTTGGGCATCTGGATCAATGCACGATGCCGGCGGTGGGCTTTCGCCCGCTGGTGTTCGGCGAGGTGCCGATGTACCTGGACAGCTTTTTGGGCACACACGATTTCCAGCCCGGCTTCGTGCCGTTCATTGACGAACATGGCGTGGCGTGTCTGGAGATTTCCCAGTTACCCGCCAGCAGCCATCCGGGCCTGATGGATTTTCTTTCACGGATGCCCGTTGAGTACCGCTGGAGCTCGCGCTTCGTTGCGCTGGACATGCTGCAAGCCGAGAAGATCATCAACCGGCATCGCTCCAAGTGGGCCAACAAGCGCATCAGCATGTTGAACCACTTCCGCCAGTCCCAAGGCGGGCAGGTCTCGCACTACAACCTGGATGCGGTCAACATGACCAACGATGCGGTGGACGCTCTGGCCGAAAACTCCAGCGGCGAAGTGCTGTACGGCTACTACACCAGCGTCATCCTGATCTCGCACACCGACCCGGCCATGCTCGAAGGCATTAGCCGGGAAGTGGCCAAGTTCATCCGGCAGCAGGGTTTCGGCGTGCGCATCGAAAGCGTCAACGCGGTCGAGGCATGGATGGGCACGCTGCCCGGCAACACGGTAGCCAATGTGCGCCGTCCGCTGATTCATACGCTCAACTTGGCGCACTTGTTGCCTCTGACCGCGGTGTGGGCCGGCGCCGATGAGCATCCGTGCCCGTTTTATCCGCCGCATTCGCCGCCGCTGTTTTTTGCGAAAACGGACGGGGCCACGCCATTGCGGGTCAGCCTGCATTCGGGCGATCTGGGCCACACTGTCATCGTGGGGCCGACCGGCGCAGGCAAATCGACGCTGCTGGGCTTGATCGCGGCACAACAGTTTCGCTATCCGCGCGCCCAGGTCTTTGTCTTCGACAAGGGCTACTCGATGCAGCCGCTGGTGTGGGCCGCCGGCGGCGAGCACTACGACATCGCCGGCGATGGCATGGACGAACTGACGTTCTGTCCGCTGGGCCGGATCGGCGAACCGTCCGAGCAGGATTGGGCCGCCGAATGGATCGAGGGGTTGGTGCAGCTTCAAGGCGTTGAGGTCACGCCGACGCATCGCAAACGTATTTACGAAGCCGTGGTCTCCCTAGCGCAGTCCACGGATCGGCCCGAGCAGCGCACGCTGACCAACTACGTCCTGGCCGTGCAGGACAACCAGTTGCGCGACGCCCTGAATGCCTACACCCTGCGCGGCGCCGGCGGCAAGCTGCTGGATGCCGAAAGCGATGCCTTGCGCGAAGACAGCTTTCAGGTCTTCGAGATGGAACACCTGATGCAAAAGGGCGAAAAGCTGCTGCTGCCCGTCTTGCTGTACCTGTTTCATCGGCTCGAGCAGCGTTTCAACGGCCAGCCGTCTTTGCTTGTGCTCGATGAAGCTTGGGTGATGTTTGGTCATGGGGTGTTCAAGCAAAAGATCTTCGAGTGGTTGAAGGTGCTGCGCAAGCTTAACGTTGCCGTGGTTTTTAGCACGCAGTCGCTGGCCGATCTGAACACGTCCGGCATTGCCGACGTGATCTTCGAGTCCTGCCCGACAAAAATTTTGCTGGCCAACCCCGCCGCCGTCACCGACAACGTGCGCCCGATGTACGAGCGCATGGGTCTCAATGAGCGGCAAATCCAGATCGTGGCCCAGGGTGTGCCCAAGAAGGACTACTACATGGTGCACGCGGACGGCAAGCGGCAATTCGAGCTGGGACTGTCCCGCGCCGAACTGGCCTTTGTTGGCGTTTCCGACCGCGAGAACCTGGGCCGCATTCGCAAATTGAAAAAAGAAATCGGTGACCCATGGCCAGTCCAATGGCTTACCGAAAGAGGGCTGCCTGACGTTGCCCAACGCTGGGCGGCTTACGCGTAATCCACCCCCTGAAAGGAAAGACCATGAAAGCGAAAAGCCAACTCATCCAAACCCTGGGCCTCACCGCCATCGCTTTTGCCAGTGCGGTCCATGCTTCCGGCGCTTTTGATGGCGCCACACTGCCAGAGCAGATCATCCAGGAAATTACGCTGGTCGAAAGCCTGGCCTCTGATTTGCAGCGCGAGTATTACCAGTTGCAACAACTGCAATCGGCGTTTTCCGGGCCGAATGCCATGCAAAGCTGGAACAGTCCGGCCACCAAGCAGGCATTGACTCAACTGGTGAACGCTATTGCCCAGGCCCAGGGCGTGAGCTACACCTTCCAGAACGTGGCCCAAAGAGTGACAGATACCTACGGCGATCCGACCAAACAGATCAACAACTATTCGCAACAGGTCGCCAACTGGACGGCGGATACCAACAGCCAGATCGCGGCGGTGCTTCAGCAATACAAGCTCAATGCCAATGATTTCCAGACGCAACAGGACGCCTTGGATACGATTCAGCGCAAATCCCAAAGCGCCAGCGGTACAAAAGATCTCATGCAGGCGGGCAACCAGATCAACGCCATGTTGCTCACGCAAATCCAGAAACTCCAATCGGATGTGCAGGCCGGCAACCAACTGATGGCGAACCGGGCCGGACAGCAAGCTAATCAGGAGGCGCATAAGGATGATGCTTTGAAGCTGTGGCTCGACAAGAATAAAAATTCTGTCAACATGGGAGATTACAGCGGAATATAAGAGTCATTCCCTGGCAAGCCCAGGGAATTCTTGAAACGCAAGAGGTGCACTATGTATAAACTATCTGGCAAATTCAAGTATTTGGTGGCTGCTGTAATTGGATTGCTGTTTAATGCAGTGGTCTATGCAGCAGATAGTGCTCCACTATTGGTAAATTGCGATGTTACCTATAACTCTACTGCGGGCGTAGGCAGTAGCGCGTTTTTTGACAGTATTGTCAAGGCTTTTTATGGAGCGACTGGTGGAATTAGTGGCGGAACTGGATGGCTTACGAGGGCCAATAGTATTGCTTCGCATATTTTTCTGTCATTGGTCGTGATTGAAATCACTTGGACCGCAATTCATTGGTTGTTGCGTAAAAACGAGATTGGAGATTTGATTGTCTCGATGTTTTTCAAAATTATGTCGGTGACGTTCATGTATTGGATAGCCGTTACATTGGTTCCACAGTGGATCCCAATGTTACTGCAAGGCTTTCTTCAGATAGCAACAGGTATTAGCAATGTCGATTTGGCCAAACTTCAGGGCATAGATGTTCAGGGGTATCTTTCCCCAAGTGGAATCATGTCGGTGGGCATGTGCAATGCAGATAACCTGGCTGCCATGTCAACCTTGTGGTCTGACTCTAATATAGCAACGCAATTGCTTTATTCCTTGATGACAGTGTTTACCATATTTTTTGTATTGGTTTCATTTCTTGTCGTCACACTCCAGTTGCTGATGACAGAAATTGAATCGTTTATTGTTTTGTTTGGCGGTGCCGCAATGCTTGGTTTTACCGGATCGCGCTGGACATTACCCTGGGGAGAAAAATATTTTGGGTATGCCGTGAGTGTTGGCGTAAAACTGCTGGTGATTTATTTGATCGTAGCCGTTGGCAACAAGGTCGTATCGCATGAATTAAATGATATTGTACATAATGCCATGAATGCGGTTGGTGCTACGGCTAATGACAGCCCGCCAAGTATCAAGGAGTATTTAAGATTGGTTGTCATTTCGTTAATTTATGCAGGATTGGCCTGGAATGTTCCCGGAATGGCGGGTACTTTCCTGAACGGCAACCCCAATATGAGTCTGGGCACGATGTCCGGCGCGGCAATGGCTACGGGTGCTGTAATGGCTGGAGGTGCTGCGGGATTAGCCAGCACACCAGGCACTGTAAAGGCTGCTGGCGAAAGCGCCGTTGGCGCCGTCAAAGGCGCCATCGATACAGCTTCTGCCGGCTATCAACGTCTTGCGGCGATGGGACAAAAGGCGTTCGGCGGCGGCAGCAGCGGCGGAAGTCCCCCCATACCATCCAGCCCACCATCCAGTCCTTCACCCAGCAGTGGCGCTGGCGGTGGCGCTGCTGGGGGCAGTGCTGGTGGCGCTGGCGGTAGTACTGCTGGCGGTGGTTCTGGCGGCAATGCTGCTGGCGGTGGTACTACGGGTGGCGGCTCTGCTGGCAGTGGTGCTGGCAGTAGTGCCGGTGGCGATACCGGTAGCAATGCTGGCGGCGAAGGCGGCAACGGTACTGGCGGCGATGCCGGCGGCGGTCCGAGTAAACCCTTCTCCCTCAGATTCGCCGGCAATTCCAGCGGCGGCGCAACCGGAACCGGAGACGAAAACGCCATCGGCGGAGCCGCCAAGGCAAACGCAGCGCCCACCGCCCAGCAACTGGACAAGCTCACTGGCGCCATCGACCGCCTGGCTGCCAACCAAGGCAAGCCAGCGCCTTACCACGCCCGCGCCGGCGAATACGCCAAACAGAAATTGTCCGGCGCCGCGCAGCACCTGAAATCCAGCGACGGCCAGACCGGCAGCGTATCCATTCGCTTCAACCATCCCACCGACTGAAAGATTTGATTCGGAGTTCATGGAATGAACAACAATCCTGTTGCAGAGCCAGCAAAAGCTTCAAAAGCCTGGGCCAATCCCTACCTGAACGCCCGGCGCGAATGGGATGAGCGTTACGGCGACCTTATTGCACGCGCTCGCAATTGGCGCTATGCCGCCTTCAGCTCATTTGCCATCACCGCAATGGCCGTGGCTGGCGTCATCTGGATCGGTTCCCAATCCAAGATACAGCCCTACGTCGTCCAGGTCGATCAACTGGGTGGCCCGGTCGCCGTGGCCATGCCCGTGCGCGACTCCCAGCAAGCCGTCACCCAGCGCGTAGCCGAAGCCCTGGTAGCCAACTGGATCTGGGATGCCCGCACCGTCTTGAACGACTCCAGCGCCCAAAAAGTCCTGATCGACCGCGTTTACGCAATGGCCGGCACCAACGCCGCGGCCTACTTGAGCGCCTGGTATCGCAGCAACCCGCCCTTTGGCAGCTACACCAAAGGCGCTTATATCACCAGCGTGCTGGCGATCTCCAAAGACACCTACCAGGTGACCTGGGACGAAACCAAAACCCAGCTAGGCCAGCAAGGCGCCACTGAACACTGGAAAGCCAACGTCACCACCGGCATCGATCCCAAGCTGGCCGAGTCCCCAAAAGTCTCCCTGGCCAGCCCGATGGGCATGTATGTCCGTGACGTGACCTGGACCCAAGTCTTCGCCGGCGCGCAAGAACCCGCGCCAGCAACACCCACCCCTGCTGGAGCCGGCAGGCCATGAAATCGAGACCATTCTATGAGAAGAGGGATATTGACACAACTGACGCGGGCCGACCTCAACGCCCTGGCCGCCCGTATGAAAAAAATCGCCAGCAGCCAACTCAATCACCCCATCGGCAGTCTTTGCCCAACCCAGGCAAAAAACCAGCCGTCCCGGCCATCTTCAAAAGAGATCGCTCATGAAAGCAGAAAGTGAAATCCGCATGAAATACCCTAAAACCACCCGCTTGAAAGAAAAAGACCTCCAAGGCGCCGCCCAAACCATGCGCGCACTGGTTATGTCCGACGAACCCGGCGCGCCGGGCAATCCTTTCTTCAACGTGAAAGATTCCATTCACTATCTCCGCAAGGAAATCAATCTGCTTTTGACCGGCGGATGGACTTACGGAAAAGTCGCGTCGTTCCTGACCGAACAGGGCATTCCATGCAAAACGTCCACCTTGTCGGTCTACATGAATTACGACAAATACCGCAAAAACGCCCTGCGCGCCAGAAATGACAGTCAAGCCAGCATCCTCGCTTGACACTCGATATTTCAGGAGTACCTGCCATGAAACCCCCCCTCCCGCTCATTCTTTCCGCCGCCTTGCTGGCCACAGGCGGCGCCTGGGCCGATGACGATGCACCCGTGACGCCCCCCGCCCCCGGAACCACTGCCGGCGCTTCTGCGTCCGCGGCGGTCGCCTCAGAACTCAACCCCTTGCTCAACCATCAGAGCGACGCGGCTCCGCCGCCACCCGCCGTTCCAATTCCGTCGAATTCGACGGAATTGAATTCCGGCGCAAACCAGAGCGCCCCTCCTGCCGGCATCGCGCCCACGGTCGTTCCGGTGCCTGCCCCCGCGCCCGCCGCCGCCGCGCCAGCGGCGACGCTGGCGCAGCAAATCCAGTCCCCGCCCCGGGCACCGCGTATGCGCGCGCCCCGGCCCGTGCCTGTCAATAGCATCACCAACGAAGAGATCGAGCAGGCCGACAAGATTTGGCAGCGGGTCGGCCAGGCCGGCGGCGTCATCGGCACCAACGGCACCGTCATGTACGCCTACGGTGAAAGCCGTCCCACCATCAACTGCGCGCCGCTGCACCTGTGCGTCATTCAGCTTATCGCGGGCGAGCAGATCACCGACCTGAGCATCGGCGACAGCGTGCGCTGGAAGGTCGCGGCCAGCCGGGCCGGCGATGCGCCCGTGGTCGTCACCAAGCCCGTGACCGCCCATCTGGAGACCAACCTCACGGTGCTCACCGACCAGGGCCGGGTGTACTACATGACCCTCAAAAGCACCACGAGCAACTACGTTCCGCTGGTGCAGTACTACAACCCGCAAGAGATCATCGAAAAGATCAACGCGCGCACCGGCCAGATGCACGCGCAGGCCCAGGCCGCGCAAGAAACGAAAGACGCCAGTCTGGGCAAGCTCGATCCGGCCACGATGGACTTCAACTATGCCTGCAAGGGCGAAGCCAGTTTCAAACCCAGCAAAGTGTTCTCCGGCAACGGCCATGTGTACCTGCAAATGCCCGACGACATGAAGTACCACGATGCGCCCGCCGCGTTCGATCAGAGCAACGACACCACGCAACTCATCAACAGCCGGCTCACGCGCGGCTATACCATCCTGGATGGCCTGCCGGAAAAATTCAAACTCGTGGTCGGTGTCGGCAGCGATGCCCAGACCATCGAATGCGCGCACGGCAAAAACGATGGCAACTCCAATCGCTGGAACAGGGACAACAACAGGTTCCTGAATCCACCCAACTGACCGGGAGCACCTCATGGCTGAATTCACGGGCTTCGAGGACAAAAAGGTGGAAGACGTTACCGGCGTTGGCGCGGGCAAGGCGATCCCTTTGCAACAGCCGCACCAACGGCTGGGCGTGCGCCTGTCCAAACGATCCAAGGTCATCGTCGTCGGCGGTTTCGCCGTGATGCTCCTCATGATCTTTTACGGCATCATGACTGCCGGCCAGCGCAATGCGCAAGTGGGAGCGTTGACCGACGACTCGCCGGGCCAGCAGCACCCCGATTTCAGCGGAATGCGCAACACCGCCCCGCCGGCGATTCCGGTTCAAGCCGCCGCGTCCAAACCGCTCGATGAAAACGACTGCGAAAAGCGCAACAACTCGCCCTGGCCGTGCGCTCCGAAAAGTAAGGCTTCGGCCCCGCCCTCGGCGGCGCAAAAGCACAAGGACTGGCTGACCAACCAGTATTACAAAGACCTGGAAGAAGACGTCATGGCCCGAAGAGCCGCCACGCAATCGGAAGTCAAATCCCAGAACATGCAAGTGGCCAACGGCCCCGCCCGTCGCCAGCCGGAAGAGGGATTGCCGGGAGAAACCGCAAGAGAAAACATCGGAAGAACCCTGCTGGCGGCCAACAATCCCGGCATAAGCGGCGGCAATTTGCAAGCCGACTACCTCAGAGCACTGGGCGGCAACAATGCCGGCAAAGCCGGTATCGACGCCAACAAAGCCTGGCAACAAGACGTAGGCCAAAACAAAAGCGCCGGCGGCTACCTGCCCGCCACCCGCCAGGCTCCCAGAGGCGACTACGAACTGTTTGCCGGCAGCATCATCCCCGCCGTCATGGTCACTGCCATCGATAGCGACCTGCCCGGCACCATCACGGCCCAAGTGCGCCGCACCGTCTATGACAGCCGCGACCCCTCCATCGTGCTCGTTCCCCAAAGCGCCAAACTGGTCGGCGAATACAACAGCATGGTCCAGTACGGCCAGGAACGCCTGATGGTGATCTGGAACGAAATCATCTACCCCGACGGCAGCACGCTCGACCTCAAAGGCATGTCCGGCACTGACCTGATTGGCCAGGCCGGCTTCAGCGACGAGGTCAACAACCACTACATGAAAATCTTCGGCAGTGCCGCCCTCATCAGCCTGTTCGGCGCAGCGGCCCAAATGAGCCAGCCGCAAAATTCAAACATGTGGAGCGCCCCCACCATGCAAAGCCAGGCCACGGCCAATTTTGCCAACACATTCAATTCAGCCGCGCTGAACATCCTCAACAAAAACCTGAACATCGCCCCCACCCTGAACATCAGGCCGGGCTACCCCTTCAACGTGCTGGTCAACAAAACCATCGTCATGGAACCGTGGGCCAAGAATTGAACAATGAACCCGGAAACTCTACCCATCGCGCGTCTGCAAGGCGTCATTGAAAACCCTGGCGAACACCGGGCTTGTTCCTTGGTTTTTGTGCTACAAACCAAATCGGGTCAAGTAATGCACCTGACCTATGGAATGCTCATGCAAGCTTTGCATTTTGCGCAAGAGCAAGGCGCAATGGCTGAACTATCGCCTGGCTGGTGGGCAAGAGCCGATGGTTGCGGATGCTACAACGAATGGAAATGCGATGACTGCTCTATATGAGCGCCTCCCGTTTGTGTAGGGTCCGACCATAAATCAAGCGACAAAAGAGCAAGTTAATAAAAGAGTAATAAATTAAAAAGGCGCCGCTGGCGCCCTTTTAATTTCGTCCTATTGAACTTCAAGCCGGAGCTTTTTGTAAAATCTGAGCAGCAAGTATTTTGAGGGAAGGCAGCTTTTGGGCAGCCAAGTCCGCTTCTATTTGTGCCACTTCATTTGGGTTTTGCTGTATTTGTTGTTCAAATTGCTCTGGAGACAAGTGCCCGAAGTATTTTTTAATGTCTTGCACGGTTTGTTGCTTGTATTGTTTCTTCCTATACCAACGAACAATATATGGAAGGGAAAATCTATACATAGCAAAGAAACCAGCCCAAAATAGAATCAAAAAAAACGCACGACCGACGATTCCAGAATTATCCCATGCCCCCTTTGGGTGAAGAGGCAGGATGATACTCCAGACGGCAATTAGATATAACGATCCTCCAATTAACATAAGAATGAATGAGGGTGGATTGTCTCCATGAATCAGTTGATCTAGTTTTTGTGCAACATACTCCAGTAGAAAAAAAGTGATGATTCCACCGTTAATATACCAAACCCAAGTCGGGTCGTCCCAAATAGTATACATAAAACCAAATAACATCATTATTGCAATAGCAAGATATTTTAATATATTTATAAAATAATGAATTGGATCTTTTGCGCCTTCCCGAAAAGAATCAGCGATGCTATTCATCTGTTTGCCGGCGTAATTCATACTGCCGCGTGCAATCATGTATTCAACAAAGCCATTCATCATCTTCTCCTAACTTTCAGTTTGGAAGCCCACCGTGGGCCGCCTCGACGCATAACAAGCGCGGGCGATACGCGGGGGTGTCAAGGGCGCAGCCGAAGCCGCAGCCCTGCCGAGCGCAGCGTAGGACAGGGACCGGGTGATGAGGCGCGCGAAGCGGCCTGCCGCAGGACAGGCCCCTTGACACACCCGCAGCCCGCGCTATGCGTCGGAAAGAGGCGGCTTTCGGTGGGCACATTCCAAAGAATAGCACTGTTTTTTGGACGGCGCAACAGGGGTTACCCTTGGTCCAGCGCCTCCAGGCAACACTCGCCCAAGTCTAGAAATCGAACGCGCCCTAGCCTTCGACGTTGATTCCTTCCTTGTGACAGTATCTGTTCGGGGGCAGGGTTTGAGTGTTCATGGTTCTTGTCCTTCGGCCATCTTTGCTTTGAGCATCCAGATTTCGGCGTGCGCGTCGATCAGCGCCAGCGCCGTTCGGTACTCGCGCTCGTGTTCGTTGCCGCCGTGCTTCGCCGCCATCTTTTGCTCAAACTCGGCGCGGGTGCCCGAGAAACAGCCGGTGTATAGGCGCAACCCCCTGTTCGTGATGCAGGACAAGAGGTAAGTGTTGCGCGATCCGATGGGACCAATTTGCAGGAAGGGGCGCTCGCCAACAAGACGGATGTCATCGCTCAGGTACGCGTCGCGCAGGTTCGCGCGTCCCAAGTACGCTTCGCATAGGTTCGTGCGACCCAAGTACGCTTCGCTCAGGTTTGCGCCGTTCAGGTACGCGCCGCCCAGGTCTGCGCCGATCAGGTTCGCGTGGCCCAAGTACGCTTTGTTCAGGTTTGCGCCGCTCAGGTATGCGTTGCCTAGGTCTGCGCCGATCAGGTTCGCGCCGCCTAGGAATGCTCTGCTCAGGTTCGTACTGCGCAGATTCGTGTTGCACAGGTTCGTGCCGCCCAAGTAGGCGCTATTCAGGTTTGCGTGGCCCAAGTGTGCGTCGTTCAGATATGCGTCGCGCAGGTTCGCGCCGCTCAAGTATGCTTCGCTCAGGTTTGCGCCGCTCAGGTCCGCGCCGCCCAAGTACGCTTCGCTCAGGTTTGCTCCGTGCAGGTTGGTATGGCTCTTTACCCCGGCTTCCAGCGCAGCGCGCAATGCAAATCCGCTGTCGTGTTCCTGCCTGGTCGGCTGGTACTCAAACAGCATTTCGTCCGTGCAGTGGTGTTTGATAATGACTGCGGGTGGCAAGCCGGCGCCGTATTTGTCTGAGGGCGGGGTTTGGGTGTTCATGGTTTTTCTCCTTCCGCCAGAGCCAGGATTTTTGTGGCTTCTTTCATGGCATCGCTAATACCGTCATCGCTTGTCAGATAATCATCCAGATAAGGATATATATCGGAGATAAAACGATACATGCGCTCGGACAGGGCGAACAGACGGAAATTGGCGGCGTTTTGATGATTATTGTCCGGCCCGTATTCGATTTCGCACAGAATACGCAGTTTGGCATCATACACCCGCCAATAATCAGTTTCCCGACAACTTTCCCACGGACCGGGAGAAAATTGAAGGTCGCCGGTCTGAAGTTCTTTTTGTAATTTTGCAATTTGAGTTTCCAGTTCAGCGATGCGTTCATCGCGGGGATCGGTCATGGCCTTGGTTTCCTTGCCCGGATCGCTGTGCAAGCTTCTCAGGCGTTGGGCGAATTGGCGGGCCTGTTTTTCGCTTTCAAAATCTTTGATATGCGCAAGAGTACCATCGGTGAGTTGAGCGTAAACGCTCCAAAATTCCGGTTCGCGTCCAACGGACTCTGCTGACACTATAAAATTTTTGTCTGTTACTGTCTCTTTGTCCTCAGACACATTTCCTTGAATCTGGATGTGACCGTTCCAGCCGGGCGGGAACATGTTCGCAAGCTCAAAGCGCCGCCATTCACGGTCTGGCACTGAACTGGACACCGTTTTCCTCATTGGCTTCAGATCGATATAGCGCATGATGTCACCGGCAGATTCATTATCGTCAGATTCATTTTTTGCGTGGCTCCAGTTTAGTTCGTCTATATCCGTCGTTGCGTAAAGTTCTCCGGCTCGATTCTCATAGAGCACGCTGCCAGAGTCCTTTGGCAAAGGGCACTCGCCGCCGGACCATTCGATCCATGGCAAGTTTTCCGCCCCATACAGTTGCATGGTTTTCATAGTTGTACACATTTCATTTCTCTTTCAAACAAAGATTACTGGCTGCCCCCCTTGGGCCGCCTGACGCATGAAAGCGCGGGCGATACGCGGGACTGTCAAGGGCGCAGCCGAAGCCGCAGCCGTGCCAAGCGCAGCGCAGGACACGGACCGGGTGATGGGGCGCGCGAAGCGGCCTGCCGCAGGACAGGCCCCTTGACAGACCCGCAGCCCGCGCTATGCGTCGGCAAGAGGCGGCCCCAGCGGGGCGGCTGGAATTTTCAACGCATCCTTTGATCTGAATCAAAGTTTCTGCAAATATCTGAAAAAATTTGGGACACAAGGCAATTCCTGACATTGTTTCAGGTGGTTTTAAAAGAATTTTTAAAATATTTTTTAAAGACTTTTAAAACTTTTAAATCTTTTAAAACTTTAAAGACCTTTAAAACTTTAAAACTTTTCAGGTTTTAAAACCTTTCAAGAATTCGCAAGACTCATGATCTGAAACCCCGGTTGCTGGCCCAGATTACCGGCACGTTCATCAACCTGGCCCATGCCCTGGTGCTGGCCACCTGAATGCGGGGAGCGAAACTGCGAGCCGGCGCCCACCAGGCGTTGTTCATGGCCAGCACCAGGGTTGGCTGCTCGAACATGGCGAGCATCCATGTCCACGGCTGCAATTGCTCGATACACAGTGCGGCCCAGACCCGCTGATCGTCCAGCTCAAAAACATGCTGCGCGCCTGCCGGTTGCAACCCCTGCGCATTCCAGGGCCGCCAATTGCCGCCCAGCAGCAGCCCGGCAGCCGCGGTCAGCGGGAAAGAAAGCGCGTGATCTGGTTGGACCATCACCACCGCATTGAACGGCTTGCCCTTGGGTGCAGGAACCAGGTCTGATCCTTGCGCCTCGTACATTTGCGCGCCGATAAGCCAGGTCTGGTCAGGGGGCACCGCCAGCGAGAATTGCTGGCGCGTGCCCGGCAGCCAGTCATCGAGCACCGCTTCCGGCAGCACCGCGACGGCGGCATCTTTTGCCTGACTTCGCGCCGCGCCGATCAGCGCCTGCTTGTTGGCCAGATCGGCCACCAGATCGCCGTGCGCCGCAGCTATGCTGGTCTGGATCCCGGCCCAGCCGGACGGAGACGGCAAAGCCCATTGAGCGGGATGGAACACGATGGAATAAATTCCGATACCGATGCCCAGCACCAGGCCCGCTAAAGGTGCTATCACATCGCACCAAACCAGAACGGCCATAGCAAGGGCCAATCCCCCAAAGCCGGTTGTAGGAAACATCACGCCCGCGGCGTTCAATGGGGACAGCCAGCCGATCACGCCCAAGGGAGGAATTGCCGTCACCATCAGGGCAAAAAGCCGGCCCGTGGCCGTGCCAGCGAAAGTCCACGGCAAAGCCAGCGCCACGGACGCGCCGATCCAGGCCAGCAGGCTCCATCCCCAGTGCCCGCCGTAATAGCCGGCCATTGCACCCGTAATGGAAACGGACCCGATCAGGTAATAGATCAGAGCCGACAAAAAAGCCCATTTCCGGGAAACGCTAATGGCCGTGGCAACAGGCAGCGCCACGGACAGCAAAGGCCCCCACAGACTTGCGCCACCGGCCAGCCAGGCCACGCCGCCCAGGGCGGCCAGCGCCAGGCCCGTAACAAGCCGAATGCGCGCACGCATCATTTCGCCGAATGCGCGGGCATGGATGGAACCGATTGCGGCGCGCCCCGGCTCACACCGATGGAATAAATCCAGGCTCCGATGAATAGCCCAAGAACGAAAGTCAATCCCACCATCCACAGATAGATGCCCTTGAATTGGCTTTTGGCGGCAACGGCCACCTGCTGGGCAATCTCCCCGGAGACCTTTGCAGTATCGATGGACACAGGCGGGCTTGGCGAATTGGCAAGGCCATTGATCTTGCCGGCCATGCCCTCCAGGGTGCGCTGAAACTTGTCGAGCTTGGGTTCCACCACGCTATCCTTGAAGCCATCGAGTGCCTTATCGAGTTCCTGAAATTCCTTTCGGGTGACCCATTCCATTTCCTCGGCGATCTTTTTGAATTGATGACCGATGGCCACAGGCGTCATCAGGGACTTGGGGTTGTCGGTCAAATCCGGGGCCAGGGGCAGTCTGGCCCAAACCAGCGCGATCAAGGCAACGAAAGGCGCGGTCTGCGGGTCTTCCGGGATATAGCCGATCTTCTCCAGGAGATAGAGAATGTTGTCAATGTCCTTTTCCCGGTCGGGCGTAATGCGGTCATGCCAGCCGATGATCCGGCCCAGCAGCCATTCGGCGCTGGTGCCGGAATAGCTTTTGGCAATCGTGCGGAAACGGGGCTGCTTGACAAGCTCCCTTGGGCGATAAGCCTGGGAAGTTTCTTCGGGCGCTGTCAGCCCGGATGAGCTTTCGGAAGATGTCTGATCTTCCGATGGGTTGCTGGCCATGATTCAGATCTCCCGCGCGGATGTTTGCTGGCTGTCGATGAATTCCTCCATTTGGCTGAACGTTGCATGGGTCGAGCGCAACCAGGCATTCAAGGTGAGCCGCTGCCCGTGATTGAGCAAAGGCTTGCCGTTGCCTTGGCCAAGCGCCACATGGAAAGGCTTGCGGCCCACCGCGTCGATCACATTGGCGTTGATTTCGGGCAGACAGTTTTCATCCCAGTAAAAGCCGGCGTCGTCGTCGGCCAGCAGTCTGGCGCGCAGCGCGCTGCTTTCCCAGCGGGTGAACTTGTCGGATTCCCCGAAAAACAGATTGCGCAGAATCAATCCGGTGTGAAAGCGCGCCGGCATCGCCTTGATGCGTTCTTCCAGCGTGCGAATGGCGTCTTCCACGCGCGAAAGCAGCCAGATCGGAAAGGCGTTGGCCTGGCGCAGCACTTCCCCGACAATGGGAATCGTGCCCTGAAAGGCGCGCGAGCCGATTTGCGCCGGCATGTTGACGATCACGCGGATTTCTTCGTCTTCGTGCTGACTTTGCAGACTGTCCAGCGCGTTGCTCAGGTCGATCCAGCCCTGCTCGATGGACAGATCGATGATTTGTGTGGTTTCCAGCGTGGGACTGTTTTGCGCAGACAGACCGTCCTTGCCGCACACATCGGGGTTGCTCATGTCGGCATCGAACACGGCAATGACAGGCCGCGCGCTGGCCTCCAGCGTCAGGTAGTAATGCACCAGGGCGCGGGTGGTCAGGCTCTTGCCCACGCCGCCCTTGTCGCCGTCAACGAGGTAGGTTCGCAACATTTGGGATTCCTTTCAAAACGGGTTGGGGATCAATGCGCGTCAGTCAGCGCGCGGTCGTGGGCAGCGAGGCCTGGTGCGCGGTGCGCTCCTCGGGACTTTTGAGGTTCCAGCACTTCTCGATCCACTGGGTTTCGGTAAGCTCGCTGGCAAAACGCGGCATTTCGCCGGACCACGGCGGCTCGGTGTGCCACATGCGCCAGCAGTAATCAGCGTCCGATTCGTTCTTACCGCGCGCCACGATGGCGCCGTACTTGCGGTCGTCCTCGTAGCGGCCAGCCCAGATCGGCGCCTTGCGGCGCATCCTTTGTTCGCGCTCGGCGCTGTCCTTGGGAGACGCGGCGGCGGCGGTGGCCGGCTTTTCCGGTTTGGCGGGAGGTTTTGCAGCGGGCGCGGGCGCCGCCGATGTATTTTTGGCCGCGGCGATCACGGTGGTGGCCGCCGCAGCCGCAACGGTGGCATCCGGGCCGGTTGGCTGCACAGCCGCGTCCCGATTCTTGGGCGGGCGCCCGATGCGCTTGCGGGTTTCGCTTGATGCGGGCCGCGCGCAACGTTTGATCGCTCCGATCAATTTGCGGCGGCTGATGGCGATGTCTTGGGCCTTTTGCAGGATGGTCTCGGCGATGGTTTCCGGCGCGATTTCAAGCTCCAGGCATTCCCTGATGAGCGTGTTTTTGGCTTGCAGCAGGCAGGCAATGTGCTGGTCGGCGTTCTTGACGCGCTCCAGCCGCTTGCGGGCGCGCCGGGTGACATCGCGCAGGCGCTCGAGATCAGTGTAGAAAATCTGCGTGCGCTGGTTGAGCGGCGCCGGATCGTAGGTTGCCGTTGCGGCTGCGGTTTCGGTTTCGGTATTCATGGTGTTTTTTCAATAAAAAGGTGAATCGTCAAGACTGGCTTTCAAACGTTCCGGGAAAACGTCCGCGCCGCAGCGTGCGTTTGGGAGTCGCACGCACTGGCGGGGTCTTTGCATCGGCCACGGCAGCCGGCGCCGCTGGACTTTTGTCCACAGGCTCTGCGGCAGCGGCGTTCTTGGGCGGGCGGCCTATGCGTTTTCTGGGTGCGCCGTCCGGGTTGAGGCTGCCTGCCGCGCGGGGATCGCATCGCTGGATGGCGCTGACGATCTTGCGGCGGTTGACCGGGCCTTGCCACTTTTCCAAAAGGATGTTGGCAATGTCGTCGGGCGCCAGGCCGATGTTGAGCAATTCGCCGATGAGCGGGCGGTGCGCCTCGCTCTGGATACGCAGGCAGTCTTCGACTTTCCTGGCGTTCCTGAGCCTCTTGAGCGCGCGGGCATGTACTTGCTTGAGCGCATAAAACGCTTCATAGGAATAGCGCAGCGGGTCTTGTGGTGAAGCTTCAGGTGAGGTCACTTCGGGTTCTCCTGGTGGTTGCGTGGGCGAAGCGGGCTGCTTCGTGAAGGTCCCTACTGCTTACTTCGGAGGGTTATGCAATTCCTAATGTTTTTTGCCATCTTTGCAATGGCCATTGCAATAGCCATTCGTTCAAGGCAGGGATCGCCGCAATTCGGAATTGAAAGACCTGATTGGGCGGATGTTTTAAAGATCAAAAATTTTTTAACTGCGGCAATTGTTTTAATGGCCTTTGCAGCGCCATGAACCGCGGCATCGGGAACGTGTTGGCGCAGCCAATGGCTGGCCGAAAGCGTTGGCGCGACTGCGTACAAGTAGGCGCGCTGATCCCGGAACAGCTTCATCCTGAAGCCGATGCGCCCATGCCGGGCAGACCAGGCGTGCAAGGCGCGCGGGCGTTGCGCGCCCCCCCGATCTATCCCCAACTCCCCCGGACACGCTGTTTCCATGCGGCACAGGGCGCCCGCGCTGGAGAGCGCCGCGATCCCCGTGCGCGCCGTTTCGGGTTTGCAGGGGCCCTCGTACACGTCATTTCTGTTTTGCAGCGCCCCTCCTACACCTCATTTCCGTTTTGCAGCGTCCCTCGCGCACGCCCTTTCCGTTTTGCAATGCCCCTCGTACACGTCATTTCCGTTTTGCAGCGTCCCTCGTGTGCGTCGTTCCCGTTTTCCAGCGGGTCGGCGCGCGCACCAAGCCGGAACGTGAACCGCCTCTGAGCGACAGAACCTCCCCACTCGCAACGGACTGACCCACGCTGTCTTCCGGGAGCGGCCCATGCCAGGCAAGTCAGGCGCGCGCACGACGCGAGAGCGTTTCGCGCCATCCTGATTTGTCCCTAATTCCATCCGACACGCTGTTTCCATATTGCACGGGGCGTCCGCACTGAATGACGGAGATCGTGGCTGCGTTTGCGCGGGCCAGCTTGCGCACGAAGCCGCAAGAAGCCGGGACGGAAACCGCCTCGATGCGCTACTTCCCGTACTGGAAGGCGGATCGTTCTACCTGTGGCATGGCTTTCCCGTGATGGGAAGGCAGGAATTCTCCGCCGGTGGCGGGTTGGGCCACCGGCTGTTTGCAGCATCGACAAGCGTAGCGCGGAAGATGTGCCGGGTCTCGGGCGCCAGCCTGAGCAAGATGGGGATGGGGGGCTGCGTGGCTTTGCCGCGCTGTACCCCCATCCCCTATCTTGTCAGTTTTACGAGCAAGTGAGTTTCCCGGTGAACAGATCGGATATCCGGTGACAACAGGCCGGCATAAGCCCGCCAGAGAGCAAGTTCATCGGGGAGTGCCTCACCCCCCAACCCCTTCCAAAAAAACGCTTGCAGGCGATTCTGCGAGGCCGACTGTTTTGCACCAGAACCCGAAAGTGGCCTTTAAAAGGTCTTTTAACGGTCTTTAAAAAAGAACAGCCATGAATAGCCTCTCGAAGTAGGTAATAGGAGACCTCCCGGAATGCCGAAACGATGACCGTGAAGGATTCCAGGGCATGGAAATGAATAGCCTTTTGAAATAAACAGTAGGAAGTCTTTCAAGGAATTCAGGCGATGAGCATAGCCACAGTCAGTACACACCATAGCACGTCTCCCGATGGAACGAAGCGAACTAGGCACCTGAAGGTGCGTTGCACCCGCGGCGAGTATGAGGAAATCAGACGGCGCGCCGGGGAAGCGGGCATGAGTCTGAGCGAATACCTGCGCTGCGCGGCATTCAACCAACGCATCGTCGCCAAGGATGCCTATTCCATGATCGGCGAGCTGCGCAAGATCGGGGCGCTCATCAAGCACAACTACCCCTCGGTCAAGAGCTGGAGCGGGGAAGAAAGGCGTCGCTACTGGAAGAGTCATGAACAATTGCGGGAATTGGCCGATGCAATGGCTTGCATGATCGGATTGAAAAAAATAGCGAAGGAGCTATTGAAATGATTCCGACTGTCTTGAAATCCAATCGGCAAAGCGCGCCGGAGGTCCGTTTCAAGCGGGTCGTGGAGTACGTGGGGCGCGACGATGATGAAGCGCGCGACAAAGGTCAGAAACCCCTGACGGATGAAAATTGCGGCGTTTTCAACATGGATGCCGATTGCGCGACGCCGCAAGATCGGGAAACACTCTGGCAGATCATGAGCGGTGACGCTGCGCAGGCGCGCTACAAAGGTGAGCCGGTCTATCATTTCGACGTGTCATGGATGGAAGGCGAGCACCCGACGCGCGAGCAACTGGAAAGCACGGCTAGGCACTTCACTCGCGGACTGGGTTTCGGCCAGTGCCAAACCTTCTGGGCCGTGCACCGCGACACCGACAACGATCACCTGCACATCATCGTCAACAAGGTCATGGTGCAGGAAGACGGCAGTTGCATCGTTGTAGAAAAGCCGCGTTTTGACTACCGTGTTCTGGCCCGTCTGGCGCGCGAGGTCGAAATCGAACAGGGTTGGGAGCACGCGCCGGGCTACTACGTCGCTGTTCAAACGCAGGCCGGCGATAAAGAGATCATGCCTAGGAAGGAAGCGGTAGCGCGTGGTTTGTGGAATAAAGATTGGGAAAAACAAAAGATCAGCCGCATGGCCGGACGGGTAGAACAGTATCTGGGCACCGACTCGTTTCAGACGTGGGTCATCGGCGAGCCGGGACGCGCCTTGTACGAAACGCTCCAACAGCCAGGCGCCATTTGGGAACGGGTGCATGAAACGTTGGCACGGTATGGCGTCGCCATCGAGACCAAGGGTTCTGGACTGGTAGTTACGACTACCCTGGACGATGGCCGGGTGCTGGCGGCCAAAGCCTCCCAGATCGGCAAGTGGGCCAGCAAGGCCGCCCTCGAAAAACGTCTGGGCGCGTATCAGCCCCCGTCAGAGGGGGTGCTGCAAGCCAAGCAGCAGGCACAGCATAACTATCCGCAGGCCGTGCGTGCGCAGCGCGCCGGTGAACAAAACCCGAAATTCGGTGAAAATTCCCGCGCGGTTCGTAAAACAGAACGCGAAATACAACGGGGGGAGCTGCTCGAACGCTTCGAGAGCGAGCAAAAGAGCAACGCCGGGCCGGCGCGCAAACGCCAACGCGACACTTTACGCGAGCGGCATCAAGATGAGAGGAAGACGCTTAAGGCCGATCTGGCCGGGCAGCGCCGGCAGTTATTCCGCGCCGCCAAAGCCGGACATCGCCTGGTCACGCCCGTCGAACTGGCGCTGCACGCCCGCCAGCGCGCGCTGCAACTGGAAGCGTTGCAAAAGCGTCAACGCGAGGAACGGCTCGCATTTTCAAAATCATTGCCCAAACGCGCTGCAACGTGGCGCGCCTGGCTCGAACAACAGGCCGGACAGGATGATGCCGCTGCGCAAGCGGCCTTGCGCGGTATTCGCTACCAGGAACAACGTAAGAAGAAACAGCAGGTCAACGCTATTGCACGCGCGGTCGAGGAACAACAAGAACAAGAACAAGAACAAGAACAGCAAATCAGGATGCTGACAGTCGCCAGGCTGCGGGCGGAAGTGGATCGCAGACTTCAATGGGTCGTCTACAAATCCCAAGACGGTACAACCCGCATGGTCGATGAAGGACACCGCATTGTTGTCAAGGATTTGCACGATGACACCCTGGAAGCGGCGCTGCGCGTGGCGGCGGCCAAGTATTACAATCAAATCACGATCACCGGCACGGCTGAGTTTCGTGAGCGCACCGCGCGCATGGCCGTGCAGTTGGGGATCGGCGTCAAGGATGATGATCTGCAAGGCATCGTCCGCGACGAACGCGAGAAGTCTCAAAAGTTATCACGCACAGCGTCGCAAGAAAACCGCCAAGGTTTTGATCGGCGCGATCCAGAACGTTAGCGAGTGCTAAATTCTCCGCCGGGCTGACAAGGCCCGCGCAGCTTCTTTTAACCTGTCGAGCAGATTCCGGCGCACCAGCCGGAGCATTCCGCCGCAAGTTTCTGCGCGCGGGATCCGTTTTGCCCGGCCCGTCAAACCCGAACATCTACCGGTGCCCAGCCCAATATGGAGCTCGCAGGCATAAGGCCGGGTTGGGAAGGGCTTGAAGTCTGCTCAAAACATCAACCAATAACCAGGAGTTCAGCAATGTCCAAGGTCCAAGTGCCAAAAACAACAACCATCGGCATCGACGTGGCGAAAGCGCACCTCGATGTAGCCGTTTCGGAAAGAAAGGAAGTTCGCAATTTCAGCAACGATCCGCCCGGCCATGCCGACATCGTGGCATGGATCAAATCCAACAAGATCAGGCCGTCCGTCATCTGCATGGAAGCCACCGGAGGTTATGAAAAAAACCTCGCGGCGGCTTTACAGACCCAGGGTTTCCCGGTCGCCGTGGTCAACCCCAAGCGGGCGCGCGACTATGCAAAAGGGATCGGATTGCTTGCCAAAACCGATAAGGTCGATGCCAGAATGCTGGCCCGGTTCGCAGTGACCGTCGTCAGAGATGGCGATCTGGAGCGGTATCTCTTGCGTCCGCACGATGAACAGCGCGAGTGGCTAACCGCCCTGGTCACGCGCCGGCGCCAGCTTGTGACGATGCGCTCGGCTGAATGGCAGCGGTTGGAGCAGACGCCCCTGAAGCTGCGTTCCAGTATCGAGACCAGCATCAAGACTTTGCGGGTGCAAATCAGCGACTTCGATGCCCGGATCAGACAGTACATTAGCGCATATTACCCGGCTATCAATCAATTGCTTCAATCGGCATCCGGGATTGGTCCTCAATCCAGTGCTATTTTAATTGGAGCTTTGCCTGAATTGGGAGAACTTAACCGGCGCAAGATTGCCGCTTTGGTGGGCACCGCGCCTTTTGCCAAGGATTCGGGCCATAGCAAAGGCCGGCGTTTCATTAAAGGCGGGAGATTTGAAATCCGCCGGATGCTTTACATGGCCACCTTAAGCGCGGCCAGGTACAACCCGGTCATCAAAGCCTTTTACGAGCGCCTGCGCGCCGCCGGTAAATTCCCCAAGGTGGCGCTGGTGGCCTGTATGCGCAAACTGCTGACCATCCTCAACGCGATGGTGCGCGACGGCAAGCTGTGGAACCCCTCCAAAGGCCCCAAAACTGACGCAGCTTCCGAGCAACAAAGAGGTGATATTTCTGCAAATTCTGGAAAAAATTCCTTGACAAGTTCTAAGAAATTTGATCTAGAAACACAGAAAAAGACCCCAACGCGGGGCCCGACGCACCGCGAGCGGCGGGCTGTGGATAACCCAGGCTGGTTGACCGGACAGGCGTGTCCAGTTAATAGACCAGTATGTTAATCCCCTCTTTATCTCCCCTTTTTGCCTAAAAAACAGGCAGCGCGCGGGGTAACGCAACAAGTGGCAGGCTTGCTGCGCAGCCTGCAATCCGTGGGCGCATAGGCGCGCAAGCGCGCCGTTGCTCGCGGAAAATCAACAGTCCCCCCACGCCTTGCTGCGCAGGCGCGGGGAGAAAAACAGGTTCCCCCCTGTTCTCGTAGAAAGAACGATGCTTCGATCCGCTCATGCCGGCGTAGGCAGGAATGACTTTGCCTATCAGAAAAGAAGGCGAAGCTGCGCCCTAAAATGCGCGTGTTTGAAGGAAACGCTACACGACCGCGTGGCGGTCGCGGGGGCAGAGTCCCGCCCCCAACGCCTTAAAGGCGTGGACAACCCCTTTTGGGGTTGCCCACCCCGCGGCGTTCCCTCGCCCTGATTACAATAAGCTATGAAAATAATAGCTAAAAAGCTAATAGATGCAAGACTCTACAGAAATTCCGAGTTATTTGCATGGTTATTTGCGCTCCCCCTTGACAACACATCTACTTGTGGGAGAGGGTTGGGGAGAGGGCAAGCGGCGCTGGTTGAAGCAACAACGCTTGTGCCGCCCGCCCCCTCTGCCTAACCCTCTCGCCCAAGGAGGGTGTCGCAAAAAGGTCGTCATTCCCGCGCAGGCGGGAATCCAGAGACGGTAGTTTCGAGGTAACGCTTCTGGATTCCCGCCTTCGCGGGAATGACGAAAGGGGACGCGATTGCCCTTTTGCGACACCCTCCAAGGGGGAGAGGGAATAACCAAACCAAAACTGCTCTGAGCGCCAAACTTTACTCATACCCGTAGCTGCGCAGGTGCGCTTCGTCGTCGGCCCAGCCGGAGCGCACTTTGACCCACAGATCCAGATGCACTTTGGCCTGCATGAGCTTTTCCAGTTCCTGCCGCGCTTCGGTGCCGATGCGTTTGAGGCGCTCGCCGCGCTCGCCGATGACCATCGCCTTGTGCCCATCGCGCTCGACCACGATGGTGGCGGCAATGCGCACCATCCGGCCATGCGCCTTGCTTTTTTCCTCCTCGAACTGCTCCACCGTCACGGTGCAGGCGTAGGGCAATTCGTCGCCCGTGAGGCGAAAGAGCTTCTCGCGCACGATCTCGCCGGCCAGAAAACGCTCGTTGCGGTCGGTCAACTCGTCCTCGCCGTAGTGCCACGGCTGCTCGGGCAGATACGGCGTGCAGATTTCCAGCAGGCGGTTCACGTCCTTCGGGTTTTTGGCCGACATGGGCACGTACTCGGCAAAAGGATGGCGCTCCTGCATCTGCCGCAGCCATGGGGCGATGTCGGCGCGGCGGCGCACGGCGTCGAGCTTGTTGGCCACCAGGATGACCGGCGCATCGTGCAGCAGCGCGAGCGCCTGGGCGTCGGCAGGCGTGAACGCGCCCGCCTCCACCACGAACAGCGCCAGATCGACGCCCTCGACAGCGCCGCGCACGGTTTGGTTGAGCAGCTTGTTGAGAGCGGCCGCGTGCCGCGTTTGGAAACCCGGCGTATCGACGAACACGAACTGCGCCCCGCCACCCGCGCCATCGGGCAGCGTGCGGATGCCCGTGATGCGGTGGCGCGTGGTCTGCGCCTTGCGCGAGGTGATGCTGATCTTCTGGCCGACCAGCGCGTTGAGCAGCGTGGATTTGCCCACGTTGGGGCGGCCCACGATGGCGATCAGGCCGCAGCGCCGGTTTGGAGCAGCCTTCCCGTTTTTAGTGTCAAATTGGCCTTTAACGAAGGCCACGACTTGGTCGTGCGCTATGTTTTCAGGAATATTCATGTCTTGGATGATGGCTGTACCGCGCGCAGCATGGCCGCCGCCCCAGCCTGCTCCGCCGCGCGCCGCGAAGCGCCCTGCCCCAACTCGCGCAACCCCAGCGGCGCCACGGTGCAGGCCACCTCGAAAGTCTGGCGGTGCGCCGCGCCCAGCACCCGGACGACTTCGTACTGCGGCAGCGGCATTCCGCGCCCTTGCAGCCATTCTTGCAGGGCGGTCTTGGCGTCCCGGGCGGTTACGGCCATGTCCGGGTGAATGGGCTCGCGCTCGAACAGCCGGCGCACCAGCGCCTGGGCCGCCGGGTAGCCGCCGTCCAGATACACCGCGCCAATGACGGCTTCCAGCGCATCAGCCAGGATAGAGGGCTTATCTTGCCCGCCGCCGCGCAACTCGCCTTCGCCGAGCAGCAGGCGCCCAGGCAGGCCGAGGTCGAGCGCGAGCCGGTGCAAGGTGGCCTGTCTAACCAGATTGGCGCGCACGCGCGAAAGATCGCCTTCGGGCAGATCGCCCAGCGCCTCGTAGAGCATGTGGGCCACAGCCAAGCCCAGCACCGAATCGCCCAGGAATTCCAGCCGCTCGTTGTGATCGGCCGAGTAACTGCGGTGCGTGAGAGCGCGCGCCAGAAGCGCCGAATTGCCGAACCGGTACGCCAGCCGCGCTTGCAACTCTGGCAGCAGGGCAGGAGCGCGGCAGATCAACGGTAGCCCACGTCAGTCGTTCCCTTGTATTTGATCAACAGATAGACCGGCTCAATCAGGGGAATTTCCTTGTCGTAGGCAAAGCGGATCACCACCTTATCGCCCTTCTTGGTGATATCCAGATCCTTGCCCTGGATCGTGTCCGAGCCAATGTAGGCGGCGGCGGCGGCCAAATCGAAACTCCTGCGGATGGCTTGCGGTGTCTCCCCGCCGTCGGCGGCGGCTTTCTTGGCCGTCTTGATGACCTCCATGTACTCCGCCACCGTGGGAACGACCCGCAGGCCGACAATGATCAAAAGCGCCAGGACGATGCCCAGAATCAACAGGCCGAAGAACGAAATGCCGCGTTGAGAAAACCTGCCGCGTGCGCGCTGCTTGTGTTTCATGAAGTTTTCCGCCTTATCAGTTGAAAGATCCAATGCGTTTCACATCGCTGAAATTCATCCACACGAAAAATGCCCGGCCCACGATGTTCGCGTCGGGCACGAAACCCCAGTAGCGGGAATCCAGTGAATTATCGCGATTGTCGCCCATCATGAAATAACGCCCGGGCGGCACCTTGCAGACGAAGCCTTCGGCGCTGTAAGTACACTGGTCGCGGTACTGGAACTGGTCGGCGCCGGTCACCATGGCCGGGTGGCTGTCGTTGACCAGTACCCGGTGGCGCACCGGGCCGAGCTGTTCGTCGAGCTGTTTGGAATACCCCATCGTGCTGGCATTGAAGAAGTCGGACGCCTGAACCTGTGGCATCGGCTGGCCGTTGATGGTCAGTTGCTTGTTCAGGTAGCGCACCTCGTCGCCCGGCAGGCCCACCACGCGCTTGATGTAGTTCTCGCTCGGCTTGGGCGGAAAGCGGAACACCACCACGTCGCCGCGCTGCAAGGAATTACCTCCGGTGATGCGCGTGCCCAGCACCGGCAGCTTCAGTCCATAGGTGAATTTGTTGACCAGAATCAAATCGCCTACCAGCAGCGTCGGCTCCATCGAACTGGAAGGAATTTTGAACGGCTCGAACACGAACGAACGCAGCGCAAAAACGATCAGGATGACGGGAAATAGCCCCGCCGTCCAATCCAGCCACCAAGGCTGCGCCAGGAGCTTTTCGCGCGCCGCGGTCACGTCGCCATCGACCTGGGTGATGCCCTTGGCGGCCAATTCGGCGCGGCGCTGCGCGTCTTGCGTTTGCAGCATCTGGGCGGCGGCGCGGCGGCACGGCAGGAAAAACAGGCGCTCGGCCAGCCAGTACAGGCCCGTCACCACCGTCGCGGCCAGCAGCAGCAGCTCGAAGTTGCCGTCAACGAAGTCCATATACCAGGCCGTGCCGTAACCGGCAAAGCACGCCAAAATGAGCGAGGTCAACAGCGGCATCACTCGTCCACCTGAAGAATGGCCAAAAACGCTTCCTGCGGCACTTCGACCGAACCGATCTGCTTCATTCTCTTCTTGCCTGCTTTCTGCTTTTCCAGTAATTTGCGCGTGCGGGTAATGTCGCCGCCGTAGCATTTTGCCAGCACATTCTTGCGCAGCGCCTTGATGTTCTCGCGCGCGATCACGTGCGCGCCGATGGCCGCCTGGATCGCCACGTCAAATTGCTGCCGGCTGATGATCTCGCGCATCTTGGCGGCCACCGCGCGCCCGCGGAATTGCGCCTGGCTGCGATGCACGATGATCGACAGCGCATCCACCTTCTCGCCGTTGAGCAGCATGTCCACCTTGACCACGTCGGAGGCGCGGTACTCCTTGAACTCGTAGTCCATGCTCGCGTAACCGCGGCTGACGCTCTTGAGCTTGTCGAAAAAGTCCAGCACGATCTCGCCCAGCGGAATCTCGTAGGTCAGCATCACCTGCCGGCCATGGTAGGCCATGTTGATCTGCGCGCCGCGTTTCTGGCTGCACAGCGTCATCACCTGGCCCACGTACTCCTGCGGCAGGTACAGGTGAACGGTGACGATCGGCTCGCGAATCTCGTTGATGCGGCCCTGATCGGGCATTTTGGAGGGGTTTTCCACCAGGATGACCTCGCCGTCGGCCTTTTCCACCTGATACACCACGCTTGGCGCGGTGGTAATCAGGTCCTGGTCGAACTCGCGCTCCAGCCGTTCCTGCACGATCTCCATGTGCAGCAGGCCCAGAAAACCGCAGCGAAAGCCAAAGCCCAGCGCCTGGCTCACCTCCGGCTCGAAACGCAGCGAGGCGTCGTTGAGTTGCAGTTTTTCCAGGCTGTCGCGCAGCGCGTCGTACTGGTTGGCCTCGGTCGGGTACAGCCCGGCAAACACCTGCGGCTGCACCTCCTTGAAACCCGGCAGGGCGCGCGCGGCCGGCCCAAGATTGTTGGGCAGCTTTTTTTCCAGCGTGACGGTATCGCCTACTCTGGCGGCTTTCAATTCCCGGATTCCGGCGACGATGTAGCCCACTTCGCCCGCTTCCAGCGCCTCGCGCGGCGCGTTGGCGGGCGTGAACACGCCCAGACCGCCCGCCTCGTAAACCGCGCCGGTGGCCATCAGCCGGATGCGCTCGCCCTTTTGCAGCCGGCCATCGACCACCCGCACCAGCATCACCACGCCCACGTAGGTATCAAACCAGGAATCGATAATCATGGCGCGCAGCGGCGCGTCGGCCTGGCCGCGCGGCGCCGGCACTTTGGCGACGATCTGCTCGAGCACGTCGTCGATCCCCAGACCGGTCTTGGCGGAAATGGCCAGGGCTTGGCTGGCGTCCAGGCCGATCACGTCCTCGATCTCCTCCTTGGCGCGCTGCGGGTCGGCCTGCGGCAAGTCCATCTTGTTGAGCACCGGCAGCACCTCGACGCCCAACTCCAGCGCCGTGTAGCAGTTGGCCACCGTCTGCGCCTCCACGCCCTGCGACGCATCGACCACCAGCAGCGCTCCCTCGCACGCCGACAGCGAGCGCGAAACCTCGTAGCTGAAGTCCACATGGCCCGGCGTGTCGATCAGATTGAGGTGGTAAACCTGCCCGTCGCGCCCCGTGTAGCGCAGCGCGGCGGTCTGCGCCTTGATGGTTATCCCCCGCTCCTTCTCGATGTCCATCGAGTCCAGCACCTGCGCCTGCATCTCGCGTTCGGGCAAGCCGCCGCAACGCTGGATCAGCCGGTCAGCCAGCGTGGACTTGCCGTGATCGATGTGCGCAATGATTGAAAAATTTCTGATGTGTTTCATCAACGGAACGAGGCAACCTGTTGAATTACTTGCAGCCGCATACGAAAAAAGGGCGCGCCCGTTGGCAGGCGCGCCCTCAACCAACCGTCCATGGCAACTGCGGAAGTTGGAACTCCATTGTAGGAGAAAAGAACGGGAAGCCCATCAAAATTTTGAGCGCGAGCCGCCGTTGCAACTTGGCAACGCATGGTTATCAACAGGTTGTTTTTGGGTTATCAACAAATGATCGCCGCGCCGGAGCGCCTTATGGGCGTTCCGGTATCGCCGCTGGCTGCATTTCCTCAATATGAAAATTTATTTCTCATATTGAGGAAATGTGCTTTTCCATTATTACTGAAAAGCGATGTCGGAAGCCGGGATTGTAGCGAAAATGTATGAGCCATTCACAACGAAATCCGCTAGACCGCACCGGCGGCACCCCTTCCAGGACGCCGCCGTGCCCATCAACCAGCGCGGCGGATCAGCACGTACTGGGCAAGATCGCCACGGGAGATGAGCAGCGCCACCGGCTTGTCCCGGTCGGCCTTGGCGAGCGCGCTTTCCAGTTGCGCCACGCTGCCCACTTCCATGTTTCCCACGGCCAGCACCACATCGCCCTCGCGCAGCCCGGCGCTGGCGGCGGCGTCAGAGGCGGCTTGCACGTACACCCCGCGTTCGAGCTTGAGTTCCTTTTTCTGGGCCTTGCTCAGTTCGCTCACCGTCAGGCCCAACGCCTGCGCCGCGGGCGTGGCCTTGGCGTGGTCGCTGCGCTCGGACGCAGGCCCAGCGCCTTGCGCCGATGCTTCCTGCTCCATCTCGGTGACGACGATCGGCAGATCGCGCGAGCTGCCGCGCCGAAACACCGTGATGGTGCTGCGCGCGCCCGGTTTGGTGTTGCCGACCATGCGCGGCAGATCCGAGACCTTTTCAACGGTCCGCCCATCGAATTTGGTGATGATGTCGCCCGGCTGTACGCCCGCCTTGTCGGCCGGGGAGCCTTTTTCCACCGAGCGCACCAGCGCGCCCTGCGATTGGCCCAGGCCGATGGATTCGGCCACGTCCTGCCCCACCCGGCCGATCTGCACGCCGATGCGCCCGCGCGTGACCTTGCCGCTGGCACGCAACTGGTCGCTCACGCGCATCGCCTCGTCGATCGGGATGGCAAAGGAAATGCCCATAAAGCCGCCCGAGCGCGAATAAATCTGGCTGTTGATGCCCACCACCTCGCCGCGCATGTTGATGAGCGGCCCGCCGGAATTGCCGGGGTTGACCGCCACGTCGGTCTGAATGAGCGGCAGATAGTCGCCCGTGTCGCGCTGCTTGGCGCTGACGATGCCGGCGGTGACGGTGTTGTCCAGCCCGAAGGGCGAGCCGATCGCCACCACCCATTCGCCCACGCGCAAACGGCTGGCGTCGCCGATGCGCACGGCGGGCAGGCCGGCGCCATCGATCTTCACCAGCGCCACGTCGGTGCGCTTGTCGGCGCCGACGATTTTGGCCTTGAATTCGCGCTTGTCGGGCAGGGTGACCGTCACTTTGTCGGCGCCCTCGACCACGTGGGCGTTGGTCATCACGTAGCCGTCGGCGCTGAGGATGAAGCCGGAGCCGACGCCGCGCGGAACCTCATGCTCGCTGGGGGCCGGGCGCCCCTGGCGCGGCGCGGGGCGCGGCATGCCGGGCGGCGGCCCGCCGAAAAAGCGCCGGAAAAATTCCTCCATATCGTCGTCCGTCATTCCGCTGCCATCGGCAGCGCTGGCGCGCACCCGCTCGGTGGTGCGGATGTTGACCACCGCCGGCCCCACGCGCTCGGCCAGATCGGCGAAATCCGGCAGCCCGCGCACCTGCGCCGCGCCCGGTTCCGGCTGGGGCGCCGGGGTCTGCGCCAGCGCCGCTCCGGCCGCCAGCGCCAACGCCGCGAACAAAGCGCCTGAATTCAAGGTTTTGTTCCACATCATTTCATTTCACATCATTGCTAATAATTCCAGATTTTTCCGCCGGACGGCCAGGTTGCAGCCGGGCGGCGAACTCTTGCAGGGTGCGCGCGGGCACTTCACCCACCGCGGTCAACCACCAGGCTTGCGCGCCATCGGTGATGCGCCGCGTCAGCACATGCGTGGCGCCCATGGCGGACACGCCCTCGCGCGCGGCAACGCCCTCGCCCAAGCGTTCCATGAACAGGGATACCGTGGCCAGCCCGTCCGAAAATACCCATTGAACCAGCGGCTCGCCCCCGCCCTGCATCCGCTGGCGGTAGCAGGTTTGGGGCGCAAACCCCGCAACGGGCGCGTTCAACGCCCATCCTTCCTGCTGCGCCGTAGTCGGGATCTGGTCCGAGTGCACGGCCCGGTAGCCCGTAGCGCCGCTCATCCCCCGCAGCAGCTTGCCAGGCCGCACCCGCGCATTCAGCGTCAGTTCGGAAAACGCCGATTGTTCCAGCACATGGCCATGCTCGTCGAGGGTCTGAATCTTGACGATCATGCCGGTCTGGCGCTCGCTCCAGATCCGGTAGCCATAGCGCAGCCCGTCCAGCGGCTTGATGAGCACGATGTCGGCATCGGCCCCGGCCACGCGCCCCTGCCCGGCCTGCTCGGCGGTATAAAACGCTTCCGCCAAGGTAACCAGGCTAGGCGTCAGCAGGTTCGGAAACCGGTTCCCCGGAGCGCGCTCCTCGCTGCGCACCACGCGCTGGACGGGCAGATAGACACGCACCGTATCGTTGCGGCGAAAAATCACGCGCGGCTCGCCGGTGAGCATTTCGACGCGCTCAAGCTGCATGCCGCCATCGCCATAGTGTTCGATATGCGCGCTCGACAACGTGCCCGCCGCCGAGGAAACCACGTAAGTGCCCCTGTAGGATGACGCCCGGCTGGCCTGCTGCAGCCGCTCCAGCCATTGGGCGAGCGAGCGTGGTTGCGGCGCGGCGTGCTGGTCCGCCGCGTGCGCGCACACGGCGCCGGCAAGCAGACCGGCCAAAAGGACGTTAAACATTGCGCGCGGGGCGTTGTGACGCCAACCAGCGCCGCTAGCCCGCTCCCCAACCCTCTCCCGCAAGCGGGCGAGGGAGAAAAACCGCGCAAACACCAACCGCCCGGCCTTGTTCAGCGTGAACATCAGCGCCCCGCTTCCTCGTATGCGGCGTTGCGCAGAAAGCATTGCCCATTGCCGAGCGCGGAAGCGCCGCCGCTGAACTGCCAGTGCGCCGCCAGCAGCGCGTCCAGATGCGGATCGCGCAGCATCACCGGCTCGGTCTCGCCGCCGTTCACGGCCACTGCCGGGACGGGGGCCGCGGGCACACCGGCCTGCGCCGCCACGAGAACAGGAACCGCCCCCCCGGCCATTCGCACATACCCGCCTGGCGGCGAGCCGCCAGGCACGCCCCAGGCACCCCATGTGTTCCAGCCCCACAGGGCCAGTGCGGAAAGGCAGGCGACTCCGGCGACCAGTTTCCAGCGATAGACGGCATCGTTGGCGGCCTGCAAGCGCCGGGCGGATCCATCCGTGGCGGTCACATCTTGCAGCGGCAGGGGAAAAGGTTCCTGCCTGACCTGTGGCAGTTGCGCGCGCAGCCGCTCCACGAGCGCCGCCCCGCCGTGGCTGGCGGCCAGGTCTGGCGAGCGCAGCACGTCCCCGATCAGGTGATAGACATCCCAGGTTTCCAGCCATTGGGCATCGCCCAGTTCGCCCAGCGCCTGGGATACCTCCTGCGGCGTCAGGCGGCCATCCATCAGGTCGGATACCTTTTGGTGCGGCCCGCCGGTGGCGGGTGTGGTCATGTTTGCGTGTTGCACGATCACCTCCTGCTCACCATCGCTTGCCCGTCCGGTGCGACAGCAGCGGCCTGATTTTGGCCGAAATTTCCTCGCGAGCGCGAAAAATCCTCGAACGGACCGTGCCGACCGGGCAATTCATCGCTTCGGCGATTTCTTCATAACTCATACCTTCAATCTCGCGCAAGGTCACCGCTTCCTGCAAGTCGTCAGGCAGCGCCTGCATTGCGGCATGCACGGCCTGCGCGATTTCGCGCGCCGCCAGTTCCGATTCGGGCGTGGCTTGCGTACTTGGTTCGTTTTGCGGACGGAAAGTTTCATCGTCGCCGTTTTCCGGCAGCGCCGCCTGCGTCACCAGCAGATCGCGCTTTCTTGCCATCAGCGCCTTTTTGGAGGTATTCATGGCGATGCGGTAAAGCCAAGTATAGAACCGCGCCTCGCCCCGAAACTGGTGCAGCGCGCGCCACGCCTGCAAAAAAGTCTCCTGGGCAATGTCCTGCGCCAGATCGGGATCGCGCGTCATGCGAGCGGCCAGCCGCTCGATCCGGCGCTGATACTTGATGACGAGCAGCTCGTAGGCCCGCGCATCGCCCGCCTTGACACGCTCGACCAGCACGGCATCGCTGTCGTTGGGCGCTGAAATAGAGGAGGCCGTCACTTTGACAAACAGCCGCGCCAGCGGCCTGGCAATCGGATCAAGCGGGCTGCGCCTGCTGCGGCGGCTCGCCGGCGGCATGAGCGGGTGGCGAATGCAGCGCGCTGCGCAGCAAGTGCCAGTGCCGGGAAGCGGCCTGCCGCCCCGCCCAGAGCCAGCGCCGCGCCAGCGGCCCAGCGCCATCGGCGCGCACCGACAGCAGCAGGTTGCGCTGCATGTCCAAAGCCACGCTCACATCCGCCAGCGGTACGAGACGGGTGGGCCGGCCACCTGCATCCGGCTCGCCCAGCGACCAACGCTCGCCATCGAACACCAGCCAGCGGCGCGTCTGGCCGCGCCAGAAATGCCAGAGACCGCCCGCCGACGCGAGCCACAATGCCAATGAACCGCCCAGCCGCCAATAAGCCAGTGTGCCCTGCGCCCACCAGCCTCCGGCCACGGCCAACAAGCTGCCCGCGCCAAGCGCCGCCAGCGCCGCACCCAACGCGGGGGTACGCCCCACGGGGTAATGCACGATTGGCGCTCCTTTCATGCTGCTGCCTCGGCGCCGAGTCTCAGAACCGCTTGAACACCAACGAGCCGTTGGTGCCGCCGAAGCCGAAGTTGTTTTTCAGCGCGATGTCAATCTTCAGATCGCGCGCGGCGTTGGCGCAATAGTCGAGGTCGCACGCCGGATCCTGGTGGAAGATGTTGATGGTGGGCGGCGCTTTCTGCTGCTGGACCGCCAGCACCGTGAACACGCTTTCGATGCCGCCAGCGCCCCCCAGCAGATGCCCGGTCATGGATTTGGTGGAACTGATGACCGTCTGGCGCGCCGCCGCCTCGCCCAGCGCCGCTTTGACGGCATGGGACTCGTTGATGTCGCCCAGGGGGGTCGATGTGCCGTGCGCGTTCAGGTAATTCACCTGATCGGGGTTGACGCCAGCGTCGCGCAGCGCCGCCAGCATGGCGCGGCGCGGCCCGTCCATGTCGGGCGCGGTGATGTGGCCGGCATCGGCGCTCATGCCGAAACCGGCCAGCTCGGCGTAGATTTTTGCGCCGCGCGCCCTGGCGTGTGCCAGTTCTTCCAGCACCAGGATGCCGGCGCCTTCGCCCAGCACGAAACCGTCGCGATCCTTGTCCCAGGGGCGGGAAGCGGTCGCAGGATCGTCGTTGCGGGTGGAAAGCGCGCGCATGGCGGCAAAACCGCCCACTCCCAGCGGCGAGACGGTGGATTCGGCGCCGCCGGCGATCACCACGTCGGCATCGCCCGAAGCGACCAGCCGCCCGCCCATGCCCACGCAATGCAAACCGGACGTGCAAGCCGTGGCAATCGCCAGATTGGGGCCTTTGAAGCCGAACTTGATCGACACATGCCCGGCCACCATGTTGATGATGGAAGCCGGCACGAAAAAAGGCGAGATGCGGCGCGGGCCGCGGTTGACGCATTCGGCGTGCGTTCCCTCGATCATCGGCAGGCCGCCTATGCCCGAGCCGATCACGCAGCCGATGCGCTCGGCGGTCTGCGGCTCCAGCGCATCGCCCACAGGCAGGCCGGCGTCGGCGATGGCCTCGGCCGCGGCCACGATGCCGTAATGGATGAAGGTGTCCATGGTGCGCGCTTCCTTCACCGAAAGAAACGGCGCAATATCCAGCCCGCGCACCTCGCCGGCGATGCGGCAGGCGAACTGGCTGGCGTCAAAGCGCGTGATCGGGCCGATGCCCGAGCGCCCGGCCAGCACGCTGGCCCAGCTTTGCGGTGCGCTGTTGCCCACCGGGCTGACACACCCAAGGCCGGTCACGACCACGCGGCGGCGGTTCATCGTCATCTGTGGTTTCCTCTTGGCCGAAAGCAACACGCGCCCCGCGCGGCGATCATGCCGCGCGGCCGCTCAGGCGGCTTTCTTGGCGTTGGCGTAGTCGATGGCCGCTTGCACCGTGGTGATCTTCTCGGCGTCCTCGTCCGGAATTTCGATGCCGAACTCGTCTTCCAGCGCCATGACCAGTTCCACCGTATCGAGCGAGTCGGCGCCCAGATCGGCCACGAAAGCCTTCTCGTTGGTGACTTGCGCCTCCTCGACGCCAAGCTGCTCGGCGATGATTTTCTTGACACGGACTTCGATATCGTTGCTCATGGATTCCAACTCACAGGGGTTATGAAGAAGCGGGCATTCTACCCACGGAAATACCGCCCGGATGCCCCGGACGGCAAGTTGACAAAGCCGCTCATGCCATGAACATGCCGCCGTTGACGTGCAGCTCCTGGCCCGTCACGTACCCGGCCTGCGGGCTGGCCAGCCAGGCCACCGCTTGCGCGACGTCCGCCGGCTGGCCCAGCCGCCCCAGCGGAATCTGTCCGAGCAGCGCCTTGTGCTGCTCATCGCTCAGGGCGGCGGTCATGTCGGTGGCGATAAAGCCGGGCGCCACGCAGTTGACGGTGATATTGCGGCTGCCCAGCTCGCGCGCCAGCGCCCGCGTCATGCCGGCCACGCCGGCCTTGGCGGCGGCGTAGTTGGCCTGGCCGGGGTTGCCGGCCGCGCCCACCACGCTGGTGATGTTGATGATGCGGCCGTAGCGTTGCTTCATCATCGGGCGCATGACGGCGCGGCTGAGGCGAAACACGGCTTTGAGGTTGGTGTCGAGCACCGCGTCCCAATCCTCGTCTTTCAGACGCATGGCCAGCATGTCGCGGGCGATGCCGGCGTTGTTGACCAGCACGTGCAGCGCGCTGTGCTCCTTGACGATGGCCTCGATGAGCGCCTCGCCTGCCGGGCCGTCGTTCACGTTCAGCCGCGCGCCGCGGCAGCCCGCGTGAGCGGCCAGCGCCTGGGAGATTCGCGCCGCGCCTTCGTCGGTGGTGGCCGCGCCCACCACCTTCATGCCGCGCCGCGCCAGCTCCAGCGCAATCGCCGCGCCAATGCCGCGCGAAGCGCCCGTCACCAGGGCCGCTTGCCCTGCCAATGTGGATGAGGTGGTATTCGTCAAGAGAGTGCTCCTTTTGCCTGTGGGGGAAGCTCCATGGGTTGGTGTAAACAAAGCGAACCTCAACCCAATACGGTTCAGTTAAGGCGCCTCAAGCCGTCATTCCCGCGAAGGCGGGAATCCATTGGCCCTTGATGATCGCCGGGTGGCGGATGCGCCGCATGGATTCCCGCCTTCGCGGGAATGACGAAATCATGGGTTTGCACCTTCACTGAACCGTACTGCATCCCAACCTATATACTATCAAATTAATAGCTATATGCCAAAATATAGTCTATATTTAATAGTAAAAAATATCGCAAATACAGATCTGCTCCAAGTAATCAGCTATAAAAATTTCAGTATCCATCGTCATTCCGGCCTGCGCGGGAATGATGAAAGAAAAATCATTCCAGCAACGCCTTCACTTCGGCCAGCGTTGCCGGATCGTACAGCGCCGCGCTGGTCAAGCCGGGGTCGATGCGCCGGGTCATGCCCGCCAGCGCCTTGCCGGGGCCGCATTCGATGACCGCGCCCAACCCCATCGCCTTGATCTTTTC
>JAIRVJ010000133.1 GCA_031253955.1 Burkholderiaceae bacterium
GCATCGTGCAATTGGCCGATGCGCGCGGAAGATAGCGCGAGGACTTCGGCCAAAACTTCATCGGTGTGCTCGCCCAGGCGCGGCGCGCGCATCGCCGCCGAGCGTTGCGCCCCGCCAAAGCTAGCCGCCGCGCCGGGCGCGGGGTAGCGCAGCCCGCTGGGATGCTCCAGCATGGTGAACAGCGGCCCGTCCACCGACAGGCGCGGGTCTTGTTCGATGGCGGTGCGCAGCGTCTGGTAGGTGCTCCAGAGCACGCCGTGGGCCTCGAAGCGGGTGCGCAAATCGTGCAGCGCAAGGGCGCCGATGGCGCGCTCGAACAAGGGAAACAACGCGGCGCGATGCACGAAGCGCGCGCCCTCGTCGGCGGTAAAGGAAATTGCGTGCGCGGCTTCAAGCGCCGCCACCGGCTGCTCCAGCTCCAGCGCGCGCACCAGCCCGCTCCACTGCCGCCCGGAGATTGCCACGACCATCACGCGTTGCCCATCGGCGGTCGCAAAATCGCGGCCAAACGCGCCGAAAAGGGCGTTGCCGTAGCGCGGGCGGTCGCCCGTGGTGAGCGCCTCCGCCACCTGGCCCATGTGGCCGAGCGAGGCCAGGGCCACATCGGACAAAGGCACCGTCACTTCCTGCCCATGACCCGTGCGCGCGCGGTGCCGCTCCGCCGCCAGGGCCGCGAACGCCGCATAGGCGCCGGTCAGCAAATCCCAGGCGGGCAGCACGTGGTTGACGGGTTCATCGCCGTTGGCCGCCGAACCGGTCATGGACGGCAGGCCGATGGCCGCATTCACCGTGTAATCGACCCCCGGCCCGCCATCGCGCCAGCCGAGCACGCGCACGGTAATCAGATCGGGCCGCTGCCGGCTCAACGCTTGGTGGCCGAGAAAGCTTTTTTGCGGATAGTTGGTGACGAACAGCCCGGCGTCGTGCCCGGGCGCGGCAATCAGGTCCGCCGCCAGTTGCCGCCCTTCGGGGCGCGAGAGGTCGAGCGCGACCGAGCGTTTGCCTTTTTGAAGCCCTTCCCAATACAAGCTGCGGCCTTGCGGTGTGACGGGCCAGCGATTGAAGTCCATGCCGCCGCCGATCGGGTCGATGCGGATCACGTCCGCTCCAAGCTGGCCCAGGTGCAGCGCGCAGGCGGGCGCGGCAATGAACGAGGCGCATTCGACGACGCGCAGGCCGCTGAGAATCGGGTACATATTTATTTGATCCGCTCGAACACCGCCGCCAGCCCCTGGCCGCCGCCGATGCACATGGTTTCCAACCCGTAGCGGCCGCCGCGCCGCGCCAGTTCGCGCAGCATCGTCGCCAGAATACGCACGCCCGTGGCCCCCACGGGGTGGCCCAGCGAAATGCCGGAGCCGTTCACGTTCAGCCGGTCATAGTCGCCCGGCTGGAATTTCAGGCCATAGGTGCAAGCGAGAACCTGGGCGGCAAAGGCTTCGTTCAGCTCGATCAGGTCCATGTCCTTGAGCGCCAGGCCGGTGCGGCGCAGCAGTGTTTCCACCGCCGGCACCGGCCCAATGCCCATGCGCTCCGGCTCCACGGCGGCAACGGCCCAGTTCACCAGGCGGGCCAGGGGTTTGAGGCCCAGCGCCGCGGCTTTTTCGGGCGTTGTCACCACGCACGCGGCGGCGCCGTCGTTTTGCCCGCTGGCGTTGCCGGCGGTCACGGTGGCTTCGGGGTCTTGCTTGATGCGCACGGGGGTCAGCGCGGCCAGCATCTCCATCGTCGTGTCGGCGCGCGGATGCTCATCGAGCGTCACGTTCTCAATGCCCTTGCGGCCCTTGACCGGCACCGGCACGATCTCGCCGGCGAAACTGCCCCTTTGCTGCGCGGCAGCGGCGTTTTGCTGCGAACGCAGCGCCAGTTCGTCCTGCGCGGCGCGCGTGACCTTGTACTCGCGGCGCAAGTTCTCGGCCGTTTCCAGCATGCCGCCAGCCACCGGGTGGTGCTTGCCGCCGGAGGTGATGCGCCCGCGCGCGATGCGATCCCAGAAGGGTTGCGAGTCGCCCTTGAGACCAAAGCGCCCGCCCAGCACATAGTGCTCGGCCTGGCTCATGCTTTCCGCGCCGCCAGCGATCACCAGATCGGCCGCGCCGGTCTGCACCCGCATCGCGGCGTCGATCACCGCTTGCAGGCCGGAGCCGCAACGGCGGTCGATCTGCATTCCAGGCACGTGCACCCCCAGCCCGGCATCCAGCGCCGCGACGCGCCCGATAGCTGGCGCCTCGCCATTGGGATAGCACTGGCCGAAGACCACGTCATCGATGTCGCCGCCCTTGATGCCGGTGCGCTTGACCAGCTCGCGCAGCACGATTTCGGCCAGTTGGGTGGCGGGCACATCCTTGAAGATGCCGCCGTATTTGCCCACCGGCGTGCGCAGGGGTTCACAAATTACTGCCTGTTTCATGGCACTTTCTCGATAAATCAGACCGGGGGCGATCATATCCATCTAAAATTCAGCCCCCGTGCGCGACTGGCGATAGGCGTTCTCTTATGCGGAGCGCCGATGTGGACCACCACAGGGAAGCGCGCGGGGTATTCAAGCCGTTCGCCTGGGCAGTCCTGGTCCGCGCTGGCCGGGATCCAACCTTTTGCAAAGGACTGCCATCATGTTCAACCGCACTACCCACACCATGGCCAAGACCGACCCCGAAGTCTGGGCCGCCATCGAAGCCGAGCACCGCCGCCAGGAAGAGCACATCGAGCTGATCGCCAGCGAAAACTATGCCTCCCCCGCCGTGCTGGCCGCCGCCGGCACGCAACTGACCAACAAGTACGCCGAGGGCTACCCCGGCAAACGCTACTACGGCGGCTGCGAGCACGTCGATGTGGTGGAGCAACTGGCCATCGACCGCGTAAAACAACTGTTCGGCGCGCAAGCGGCCAACGTGCAGCCGCACTGCGGCGCCAGCGCCAACGAGGCGGTGCTGCTGGCCTTTTGCAAGCCGGGCGACACCGTCATGGGCATGAGTCTGGCCGAAGGCGGGCACCTCACGCACGGCATGCCGCTGAATATGTCGGGCAAATGGTTCAACGTGGTGAGCTACGGCCTGAACGCGCAGGAAGCCATCGACTACGACGCGATGGAGCGCAAGGCGCATGAGCACAAACCGCGCCTCATCATCGCCGGGGCCAGCGCCTACAGTCTGGAAATCGACTGGGCGCGCTTTGCCAAAGTGGCAAAAGAAGTTGGCGCGATTTTCATGGTGGACATGGCGCACTACGCGGGCCTGATCGCCGGCGGCCAGTACCCCAACCCCGTGCCCCATGCCGACGTGGTGACCAGCACCACGCACAAAAGTCTGCGCGGGCCGCGCGCCGGTTTTATCCTGATGAAAGCCGAGCACGAAAAAGCCATTAACAGCGCCGTGTTCCCCGGCTTGCAAGGCGGCCCGCTCATGCACATCATCGCCGCCAAGGCGATTGCTTTCCGCGAAGCGCTGCAACCGGCCTTCAAAGACTACGCCGCGCAAGTCAAACAGAACGCCCAGACGCTGGCGCAAACGCTGACCGAACGCGGCCTGCGCATCGTCAGCGGCGGCACGCAAAGCCACCTGATGCTGGTCGATCTGCGCGCCAAAGGCATCACCGGCAAAGAGGCCGAGGCGGTGCTGGGCCAAGCGCACATCACCACCAACAAAAACGCCATTCCCAACGACCCGGAAAAGCCGATGGTCACCAGCGGCGTGCGCATCGGCGCCCCGGCCATGACCACGCGCGGCTTCAAGGAGGCCGAAGCCCGCGCCACCGCCCACCTGGTCGCCGACGTGCTGGATAACCCGCGCGACGCCGCCAACATCCAAGCCGTGCGCGCCAAGGTCGCCGAACTCACGCGCAAATTTCCGGTGTACGGCGGCTGACCATCAGGGCGACGCATCTCCATTCAAATCAACCCGTTGGATTTCGACGCGACAGATGACACCCGTGCCTTCTTCGTAGGGGCGAAAAATCTTTCGCCCCCACCGCAGCGAAAGAGCGTGGCGCCTTGAATGAGGCGCTGCCGGGCGAAAAATTTTTCGCCCCTACAAGGCAGCGCCTGCCACCCATAGAAGTGTCAGCATTTGAACCAAAACCGCTTTAGGGTGGAGGCAAGCGGCGCAAAAAGAATAGCAAACGCTCCAAGCCACATGCAGCCCCCTTCACTTCTATCTGAGGTATGTACCTAATCAGGTAAAAAATGTCGCAAACACATACCACACCAAGACAAGCAGCTATCAAAATAGTATTTTTTCTGTGCCGCCAAGAATGAAGCGGGCCACTTACTCCCACTCAATCGTCGCTGGCGGCTTGCTGCTGATGTCGTAGGTCACACGGTTGATGCCGCGCACTTCGTTGATGATGCGGCTGGAAACTTTTTTCAGCAGCGCGTAGGGCAGTTCGGCCCAGTCGGCGGTCATGAAGTCGCTGGTCTGCACGGCGCGCAAGGCGATGACGTGGTCGTAGGTGCGGCCATCGCCCATCACGCCGACGCTCTTGACTGGCAGAAAAACGGCGAAGGCTTGGCTAGTCAGGTCGTACCAGTTCTTGCCGGTGGCGGGGTCAAGGGTGTGGCGCAGTTCTTCGATGAAGATGGCGTCGGCGCGGCGCAGCAGATCGGCGTATTCTTGTTTCACTTCGCCCAGAATGCGCACGCCCAAGCCGGGGCCGGGGAAGGGGTGGCGCTGCACCATTTCGGGCGGCAGGCCCAGCGCGATGCCCAGTTCGCGCACTTCGTCTTTGAACAAATCGCGCAGCGGCTCCAGCAGTTTCAGGCCCAGTTGTTCGGGCAGGCCGCCGACGTTGTGGTGGCTCTTGATGGTGACGGCCTTCTTGCCGCCCTTGTGCGTGTGCGCACCGCCCGATTCGATTACGTCCGGGTAAATGGTGCCCTGGGCCAGCCACTGGGTGCCGCCGCTGCCGGTGAGTTTGGCGGCTTGTTGCTTGAAGACGGTGATGAATTCGCCGCCGATGATCTTGCGCTTGGCTTCCGGGTCGCTCACGCCCGCGAGCTTGCCCAGAAACAATTCGCTGGCATCGACACGCAGCACCTTCGCGTGCAGCTTGCCCGCGAACATGTCCATCACCATGTCGCCCTCGTGCAGGCGCAGCAGGCCATGATCGACGAACACGCACGTGAGCTGATCGCCGATAGCGCGGTGGATCAGCGCGGCGGCCACGGAAGAATCGACGCCGCCCGACAGACCCAGAATCACTTGCTCGCCCCCCACCTGGGCGCGGATCGCCTGCACCGCTTCGGCGATGTGGTCGCGCATCACCCAATCGGGCCGCGCGCCGCAGGTGCCGAGCACGAAGCGCTCCAGCATCGCTTGACCTTGCACAGTGTGCGTGACTTCCGGGTGAAACTGCACACCGTAAAAGCGCCGCGCCTCGTCGGCCATGCCGGCAATCGGGCATGAATCGGTGGAAGCCATCCGCTTGAAGCCCGGCGGCAGCGCGGCCACTTTGTCGCCGTGGCTCATCCAGACCTTGAGCAGGCCGTGCCCTTCGGGCGTGGTGGCGTCGGCAAGGTCGCGCAGCAGCGCGGTATGGCCGTGCGCGCGCACCTGCGCAAAACCGAACTCGCGCTGGTGGCCGCTTTCTACCTTGCCGCCCAGTTGCTGCGCCATGGTCTGCATCCCATAGCAGATGCCCAGCACCGGCACACCCAACTCGAACACAGCGGGCGGCGCCTTGTCGGTGCTCTCCTCGTACACGCTGGCATGGCTGCCCGAAAGAATCACGCCCTTCAATACCCCGCCTTCGGCGTACCGGCGCACCCACGCGTCGCTCACATCGCAAGGATGCACCTCGCAATACACATGCGCCTCGCGCACGCGGCGGGCGATCAGTTGCGTGACTTGGGAGCCGAAGTCCAGGATGAGGATTTTGTCGTGTGGCATAGGAGTTCAGATTTTGCTACGTTAAACATAGCTTCTTTCCTTGGAGTGATTTGTGTTTTCTATATAAAAATATGCAAACATAGAATAAATCTTGGCATCACGCTATTGAAACAATAGCGTGCAGACTGATGGAAAAATAAGGGAACCACATACTTGACTTTCCCCGCATTCTTTCCCGTCATTCCCGCGTAGTTCCCTCCTTCGCGGGAATGACGATGGAAAAGTCAAGTATGTAGTTACCAAACGCAATCCCAGCTTCGGATAATATATGCTGGGATTCCACTTTGTTTCATCCCAGCCTACCGTGTTGTACTTGACTCAGGCTCAAATTGGCAGCGCGTTTGCACTGCCTGACATATACCCATAGCGCCGCTTCGTAACAAATCAGGATTTGCCATATTTTTCATTGAATTTTTCGTCGCTCATGGCAAGCAGCAGAATGAATTCAATAAAGGCGGCGATTGCCGGTATGAGCGTCCAGCAGAAAAGCAGATAAACAATGCCCCAGCCAATCTGGCCCAGATAGAATTTATGCGCGCCAAACCCGCCCAGAAAAAACGCCAGCAAAGCCGCGGCAATTTTGCTCTTGCCGTTGTCCGCGGTGGCTCCAAGATTCACCGACGACGGCACCGGCAGCTGGCGGACGCCGCACTTCGGGCAAATTTCAGCCTTTGCCTTGATGACCGCGCCGCGTTCGCTGCAAAATTTCTCATCGCTTCCTTTTTGAACCATTTCGTTCATTGCATCGTTTCCTTATCCAGATTAATCCGCCCGGTAATTCGGCGCTTCCTTGGTAATCTGCACGTCGTGCACGTGCGATTCGCGAATGCCGGCGGCGGTGATTTCGACGAATTCGGCCCGCTCGCGCATGGCGTCGATGGTGGCGCAGCCGCAGTAGCCCATGCTGGCGCGCAGGCCGCCGGCCATTTGAAAGATGATGGCGACCACGCTGCCTTTGTAGGGCACGCGGCCTTCGACGCCTTCAGGCACCAGTTTGTCGGCGTTGGGGTTGCCGGTGCTGCTTTCCTGAAAGTAGCGGTCGGCGCTGCCCTGCTGCATGGCGCCGATGCTGCCCATGCCGCGGTAGCTTTTGTAGCTGCGGCCTTGGTAGAGGATGACTTCGCCGGGCGCTTCTTCGGTGCCGGCGAAAACGCCGCCCATCATCACCATGTTGGCGCCTGCGGCAATGGCTTTGGCGAGGTCGCCGCTGTAGCGCACGCCGCCGTCGGCGATCAGCGGCACGCCGGTGCCTTGCAGCGCCTGCGCCACGTTGTCGATGGCGGTGATTTGCGGCACGCCCACGCCAGCGACGATGCGCGTAGTGCAGATGCTGCCGGGGCCGATGCCGACCTTGACGCCATCCGCCCCCGCCTCCACCAGCGCGCGGGCCGCCTGGCCGGTGGCGATGTTGCCGCCGATGACCTCTACTGCCGGGTAGTTGCGCTTGACCCAGCGCACGCGCTCGATCACGCCCCGGCTGTGGCCGTGGGCGGTGTCGACGATCAGCGCATCGGCGCCGGCTTTGACCAGCGCCTCCACGCGCTCTTCGGTGCCCTCGCCCACGCCCACCGCCGCGCCCACGCGCAGGCGGCCGGCGTCGTCGCGCGCGGCGTTGGGGAAGGTGGTCTGCTTGTTGATGTCCTTGACGGTAATGAGGCCGCGCAACTCGAACTCTTGGCCCACCACCAGCAGCCGTTCCAGCTTGTGCTTGTGCAGCAGCGCCTTGGCTTCTTGAGGCGAGGTGCCTTCGGGCACGGTGATGAGGCGCTCGCGCGGGGTCATGATGTCGCGCACCGGCACGTCCAGCCGGGTCTCGAAGCGCACGTCGCGGTTGGTGACGATGCCCACGACTCTGCCGCCGTCAAGCACCGGAAAGCCGGAAACGCCCAGCTCCTCGGACAGGCGTTTAAGCTCCAGCACCGTGGTGGCCGGGGTGATGACCACCGGATCGCGCAGCACGCCGCTTTCATAGCGCTTGACCTTGGCCACCTGCGCGGCCTGGTCTTGCGCGCTCAGGTTTTTGTGGATGATGCCGATGCCGCCTTCTTGCGCCATGGCAATGGCCAGCCGCCCTTCGGTGACGGTATCCATCGCCGCCGAGACGAGCGGCAGCTTCAGGCGGATCTGGCGGGTGAACTGGGAGGAAAGATCGACATCCTTGGGCAGGATCTGGGAGAAGGCAGGCACCAGCAACACATCGTCGAAGGTGAGCGCTTTGCCAAGAAGGCGCATGGTGTAGGCTCCAAAAGACACATTTTAAGGCCGCGCCGGTTGCCGGTAGACACCCGCCCCAAAATGCCATTACACTGCCAAGATCATGAAAAACTCCGTTCGCATCCTGCTCTTTGGTGCCGCCTTGGCGGCAAGCCTGGCCGCCTCGGCCCAATCCTACCAATGGATCGACAAGGATGGCCACCGCGTCTTCAGCGACCGCGCCCCGCCTGCGGACGTGCCGGCCAAGAACATCCTCTCGCAACCGCACGGCTCGCAAATCACGGAAACCGGCGCGCCGACAGAGCAAACCGGCACGCCCGACACGGCCCAGCCCGCCGCCTCCGCCCCTTCCGGCACGGACCAGTCGCTGGAAGACAAGAAAAAGCAGGCCGAAGACGCGGAAGCGGCCAAGAAAAAAGCCGAAGAAGACAAAATCGCGGCCCAGAAAGCCGACAACTGCAAGCGCGCCATGAACGCCAAGGCCGGGCTTGAGACGGGCGTGGTGCGCGCCCGCACCACCGCCAAGGGCGACCGCGAGTTTTTCACCGATCAGGAACGCGCCGCCGAGATCAAGCGCCTCCAAGGCATCGTCGCCTCGGATTGCCCGCAGTGAGGTTGGGCGTTTGGCGTTGAGCGTTTCCCGCGCTCAACGCTCAACCTTCTTCCTCAATACCCCGGCTTGCCCCCCGCCCGCCGCTGAGCGAACAATCCGGCGGCGCGCGCGCCCTGGCGCGAAAAACGCTCGCGCCGGGCCAGCTTGGGATCGACCCGCAATGGGCGCAGTAACTCCACGCGGTCATCCATGCGCAGCGGCTGCTCCGGCCCGGCCTTTACGCCCCACACGGCCACGGCGCAAGCCGCCCAATCGAACGCCGGACAGCGCCGGGGCAGATCGGCGGCGGCCAGCGCGTCGCGCACTGTGCTGCCCGCAGGCAGTTCAAGCGCCACCTGCACCACCTGCCGCGCGGCGGACGCGCAAACAACCGTGACGGCGATGCTGCTCATGCGTGCGCGCCGTACACCTGCTCGGCGCGCTTGACGAAGGCGTCCACCAGGGTCGCGGCGATTTTGTCGAACACCGGGCCGATCAGCCGCGCCAGCACGCCGTTACTGAAGCCGTAATCGAGCCACAACTCCACGCGGCAGGCGCGCTCGCCCGCCTGCCCCACGGGGGTGAACCGCCAGCGCCCTTCCAGCCTGGAAAAGGGGCCGCGCACCAGGTGCAGGCGCTCTTCCAGCACGCCCGCTTCGCCGGTGATGTGCTGGTTGCGCGTCGTGAAAGACTGCTTGACCCCCATGAACGCCAGGCCCAGCTCCGCCTCCATGCCCTGCTCATCGCGCCAGATCACGCGCGCGTGGCTGCACCACGGCAGGAACTGCGGGTAACGCTCCGGGTCCGTGACCAGGTCGAACATCTCCTGCGCGGTGTACCAGATGAGGACGGACTTGTGGACGGATTTCATAGAATGCGCGACGCTTGGATTTTATTGTCTGGATGGCCGCCCCAAAACCCAAATCGCCCCAGCCCGTCATCGCCGAAAACAAGAAGGCCGGGTTCAACTACTTCTTCGAAGAACGCTTCGAGGCCGGCATGGTGCTGGACGGCTGGGAAGTCAAGGCCCTGCGCGCCGGCAAGGCGCAACTGACCGACGGCTACGTGGTCATCCGCAATGGCGAACTGTGGGTCATCGGCTGCCAGATCAACCCGCTGGGCACCGCCAGCACCCACGTGCGCCCCGACGCCGTGCGCACCCGCAAGCTGCTCATGCACGCCGACCAGATCCGCCGCCTGATCGGCAAGGTCGAGCAAAAAGGCTACACCCTGGTGCCGCTGAACCTGCACTGGAAAAACCGCCGCGTCAAATGCGAAATCGCCCTGGCCAAGGGCAAGGCCACGCACGACAAGCGCCACACCATCAAGGAGCGCGAAGGCAAACGCGAAGTCGAGCGCGCCATGAAGCAGCGCCTGCGCTGATGCCGGAGTAAGAGCGTTTATAGCGGTTCCCAAAAATTCTCATACTTTGTCGCCTTCGCCTTGCCGTACTACTCGTACTGTCTGCGGCTCGTCTTCGCGTCTGAGTATTTTTGGGAACCGCTATAGCGCACACCGCGCCGCTTTTGCAAGAAAATTCCCCCACGTTCCACGCTAAACGCTCAACCTCGATGAATCTCGCCCGCCTGCCGCGCGATACGCGCGACACGCTGTTTTTGCTGGCCGTGATCGGCTGGATCGTGCTGCCGCTGGTAACGTGGGTGCCGGTGTGGACCAGCGTGCTCACCGCCGGCCTGCTGCTGTGGCGCGGCTGGCTGGCGCTCAAGGGGCGTCCGCTGCCGAGCCGCTGGGGACTGGTCTTGCTGTTGCCGTTTATTGGGGCAGGCACGCTGCTCAGCCACGGCGCGCTGGTCTGGCGCGAGGCGGGGATGGCGGTACGCGACGCTGGGGTGACGATCATCATGTGCCTGCTGGCGCTCAAAACGCTGGAGCTGCGCGCGCGGCGCGACGCCTTCGTGGTGTTCTTTCTGGGCTTTTTCACCGTTCTGGCCAACTTCTTTTATTCGCAGACGCTGCCGGTGGCCGCCGCCATGCTGCTGGGGCTGCTGGGGCTGCTCACCGGCCTTATCCACGCGCATCGCCCAGCCGGCCAGCCGGCCTTGCGCGAATCGGCGCTGCTGGCGCTGAAGATGGCGCTGCTGGGCGCGCCGCTGACGGCGGCGCTGTTCATGCTGTTTCCGCGTTTTGCCCCGCTGTGGGGCATTCCCAGCGACGGGCTGACGGGGCGCACGGGCCTGTCCTCCAGTATGGAGGTGGGCAACATGGCCACGCTGGCGCTGGACGGCAGCATTGCGTTTCGCGTCAAGTTCGACGGCGACCGGATCCCGCCGCAATCGCAGTTGTACTTTCGCGGTCCGGTGCTCACCCGCTTCGACGGGCGCCAATGGCGCATGACCGAAGAATTCGAGACGCGAGGCGCCGCCGAGCGCCGCGCCGCGCTGCGCGTAGCCGGCCAGCCGGTGGGCTACACGGTAACGCTGGAGCCGAGCAACCGGCCTTGGCTGATGGTGATGGACGCCGCCGCCGCGCCGCCCGAGCTGCCCGAACGCTCCGGCCCCGGCTCGCCCGAAATCCGCCGTCCGCGCATGACGTCGGCCTTGCAATGGCTTGCGCCCATACCCGTGACCGACGTGCTGCGCTACCACGCGGAGAGCTACCCCGATTTCAGCTACGGCCTGCCCGAAAGCCGCCCGTTCGACCCACGCCCTTATCTGGCGCTGCCCGCGGGCTACGATCCGCGCACCCGCGAACTGGCCGGGCAGATGCGCCAACAAGTCGGCGAGAACAACCCCGGCGCGCTGGTGGACGCGGCACTGGCCCGCCTGCGCACCGACGGCTACGCTTACACGCTGGAGCCGGGCGTGTACGGGCGCGACACCGCCGACGAATTCTGGTTCGACCGCAAGGAGGGTTTTTGCGAGCACATCGCCTCCTCCTTTGTCATCCTCATGCGTGCCGCCGACGTGCCCGCGCGCATCGTTACCGGCTATCAAGGTGGCGAGATCAACAGTGTGGACGGCTACTGGACCGTGCGCCAGTCCGACGCCCACGCCTGGGCCGAAGTCTGGCTGCCCGAGCGCGGCTGGGTGCGCGTGGATCCTACCGGCTCCGTCGCGCCCGGCCGCATCGGCCAGTTCGCGCGCCTGCAAGCGCCTGAAGGCATCGTGGCCAGCGCCATCGCCACCCTCAGCCCCACCATGCTGGCGCAACTGCGCGCGGTGTGGGAAGCCGTCAACAACGGCTGGAACCAGTGGGTGCTCAACTACACACAAAGCCGCCAGTTCGATCTGCTCAGAAACCTCGGCCTGAAAGACCCTAATTGGCGCGATCTGGTCAAACTCATGGGCGCACTGCTCGTTCTGTCGGCGCTGGCCGGCATAGTCTGGGCGTGGTGGGAGCGCGGCCAGCACGACCCTTGGCTGCGCCTGCTCTCTCGCGCGCGCCGCAAGCTGGCGCAAGCGGGCATCACCGCCCCGCCCAACGCCCCGCCGCGCCAACTGGCAAACCAGACCGCCGCCAGCCCACTCCCCGCCGAACTGCGCCAAAGCCTGCACGACTGGCTACTCGCCCTCGAACGCCTACGCTACGCCCCCGGCGGCAAAGCCGGCGCCAAAAGCCTGGCGACACTGGCGCGCGAGCTGCGCCGCCTGCGGTGGGGAAAGAGCTTTGAGCGTTGAGCGTGAGATTTTCTCCCTCCCCACGCTAGGGTCTGTCATCAAACTTAGCGAATGCTATATTATAAAGAGCATGAAACAAAGATACGTTCTAACAGACACCCAATGGGAACGCATCAAAGACCTGCTGCCCGGCAGGGCCG
>JAIRVJ010000050.1 GCA_031253955.1 Burkholderiaceae bacterium
ACTTGCGCCTCGGCGGCGGCGCGGCGGCGCGCGCGCGCGGTCTGGGGATTGAGGGAGCGCGTTTCACCGATCCACGCGCCCGCGCAGTCGCCATACACGCCGCTGGTGGAGCCGTAAACCAGCGAGCGCGGCGGGCGGCGCCGCGCCAGCGCGCGCAGCAGCGCGGCGGTGCGCGCATCGCCTTCGCCCGTTTGGGGCGGCGGGGCCAGATGGATAACGTGCGTTGCCAAACCAGCCAGACGCCGCAGGGTGGCGGCATGGTCCAGATCGCCGCGCAGCGGCGCAATGCCCAAGGCACGCAGCGCGGGCGCGCGCGCTGCCTGGCGCACCAGCGCCAGCACGTGCACACGCGGCGTCAGCGCACGCGCCGCGCGCAGACCGACATCGCCGCAGCCGGCGATGAGCACGCGCGGGCGGCGAAAGCGCGCCGGCAGCGCGCCAAGGGGCATCTGGTTTGAAGGCAAAATTGGTTTGGCGTTGAGCGTTAAGACGCGATTTTCTCCCTCTCCCACTTGTGGGAGAGGGTTGGGGAGAGGGCAGGCGGCGCTGGCTGGAATCACAACGCTTGCGTCGTGCCCCCCCTCTCCCTGACCCTCTCCCCAAAAGGGGAGAGGGAACAACATAGGCGCCAAACGCTCAACGCGAAAAACTTTTAAGGATACCGAACGCCATGACCTTCACCATTACCGTCCAGCCCAGCGCGCGCAACTTTCAGGCGCAGCCGGGCGAAACCTTGCTGGCCGCCGGCATTCGGCAAGGCATCGGCCTGCCCTATGGCTGTCAGGACGGCGCTTGCGGCGCCTGCAAATGCAAGGTGCTCACGGGCAACGTCACGCTCGGCCCGCACCTGGACAAGGCGCTCTCGCCCGAAGAGCGGGCGCAAGGCTACATCCTGACCTGCCGCGCCGCAGCCACCGGCAACGTGACGCTGCACGCGCCCCAGGTCACGCAGGCGGGCGCCTTCCCAGTCAAGAAAATGCCCGCCCGCGTGGCGCGGCTGGAGCGCCTGGTGCCCGACGTGATGCGCGTGCTACTGCAACTGCCGGCGGGCGAGGTGATGCGCTACCACGCCGGCCAGTACATCGAAATTGTCTTGCCCGGCGGCGCGCGCCGCGGCTACAGCATGGCGGGCGCGCCGCACACGCTGCTGGCGGGCGGCGCGCCGGTGGTGGATCTGCACATCCGCTACATGCCCGGCGGCAAGTTCACCGGCCATGTGTTCGGGGGCATGAAGGAAAAAGAAATTTTGCGCATCGAAGGCCCGTATGGCAGCTTCCGGTTGCAGGAAGATTCGCCCAAGCCCATCGTCCTGCTGGCCGCGGGCACGGGTTTTGCGCCGATCAAGGCCATCATCGAGCACCTGCAATTTCTGGGCAGCGCGCGCCCCGCCGCGCTGTACTGGGGCGGGCGCAGACCGGCGGATTTGTATATGGATGCGTGGGTCAAGGCCAAGCTGGGCGAAATGCCGCACCTGAGCTATGTGCCCGTAATCTCCGACGCCCTGCCCGAAGACGGCTGGCGCGGGCGCACCGGCTTCGTGCACTTGGCCGTGCTGCAAGACTTGCCGGATTTGTCGGGCCATCAGGTCTATGCTTGCGGCGCGCCCGTGGTCATCGACAGCGCCCGCCGCGACTACGTGCAACAAGCCGGCCTGCCGCCGCAAGAGTTTTACGCCGACGCTTTCATCAGCGAGGCGGACAAGGCAGACAAGGCGGGCGAGCGTTGAAATTCCCCGTCATTCCCTCAAAGGCGGGAATCCATGAACGTCACCTCTTGCAACAGCGTTGCCTGGATTCCCGCCTTCGCGGGGATGACGAAGTGTTTTTGTTTTGAAGTGGAAGTGAAATGAAGCCCGCGACCATCTGCATGTCCTCTCGCCGCACATTCCTTGCCGCCGCCATCGTGCTGGCCGCGCCGCTGGCTCGCGCGCAAGCTGGCAGCAAGCCGATTCGCCTGATCGTCCCCTACGCGCCCGGCGGGCCGCTGGATGCCACCTCGCGCGCATTGGCCGAGCAGGTCTCCCACACACTGGGCACGGTCATCATCGACAACAAACCCGGCGCTGGCGGCAACATCGGCATGGATCACGTCGCCCGCGCCGCGCCGGACGGCCTGACCCTTGGCGTGGCCGCCGTCGCCACCATCGCCATCAACCCGTGGCTGTACCGCAAGATGCCCTACGACGCGGCCAGGGACTTCGCCCCCATCACCGAAGTGGCGCGCGTGCCCAACGTGCTGGTGATGAATGCCGAAGCCGCCCGGCGCCTGAACATCGGCACGCTGGCCGACCTCATCGCCCACGCCAAGAAGAACCCCGGCCAGCTCAACTACGGCTCCGGCGGCAGCGGCAGCGCCGGTCATCTGGCGGGCGAAATGTTCAAGCAGCAGGCGGGCATCTTCGCCGTGCACATCCCCTACAACGGCGCCAACCCGTCGCAGTTGGCGCTGCTGGCCGGGCAGGTCGATTTCACCATCGACAACCTGGCCGCCGCCGCGCCCAACATCAAGGCCGGCAAGCTCACACCGCTGGCCGTCACCGCCGCCGCGCGCTCCCCGCTGCTGCCCGGCGTGCCGGCGATGGCCGAAACGCTCAAGGGCTTTCAGATCGACACCTGGTGGGGCCTGGTCGCCCCCGCCAGCACCCCGCCGGAGGCGATTGCGCGGCTTAACGCCGCCTTCACCGCCGCCCTCAAAACCCCCGAAACCGCCCAACGCTTCGCCCTGCTGCTGGCCGAGCCGATGCCGACCACGCCCGAACAATTCGGCGCGTTCATGAATGCCGAGCGCGCCCGTTACAAAGAGGTGGTGCGGCGGTCGGGAGCCGTGGTGGATTGATGGTCGAGCGTTGAGCGCCGACTTACGCAGGTTTACTCAAGGACAGTTGTCGATGCACAGGTAGTAATCATGGGTCTGCCCGATAGCGGGATCAGTGAAAGAATACATGTCGCAGTACGGGTACTCTCCTTCACGTTTCAAGCCGCACTCGACGAGTGCCCGCCCCCGGAACTTATATAGTTGACTCTGCAACAAATTAGACATAGACTATACGCCAAGTTCACCCAGGAGATCGTCATGGCCTACAGCACCGATTTGAAACAGCGCGTACTGGCCTACATTGCCGGGGGCGCCAGCAAGGTTGAGGCAGCCAGGTTTTTTGCCGTCTCGCGCGCCA
>JAIRVJ010000167.1 GCA_031253955.1 Burkholderiaceae bacterium
TCCTGTTGAACGGACACTACACATTCCAGAGCGACGGCAAGCTCATCGACCTGGACGCGCTCGTGGCAGGGCTGGAATTGGGGTGACGGAAATTTCGGCGGTTCCGGCGTGGAACCCCTACAAAGTAGATGAATGTGATCTTTATCGCAACCTATTCGCTCAAATTCCATATCATATTTTTGACTAATTTCTCTAGCCGTTTCAATAATAATTATCTCCACATCTTGATCCAACAATGCTTTCCTATATTTCACAGGAAACACTATGTGATAGTGAATCTGCCAAACGCAGTGGCTTGCTCTCTGAACATTGGATTCGGATTCCATCCAAACATTATTACAGGCCTGCTACGTCCCCGCAGCAAGCTGCGGGGAATTGCAAGTTGAACACAATCTTTAGTGTATCTCCGATTTATTACGGAGTCGACTATAACACTATGGCAATGCTTCAGCGATCAGTGCCACGGTAATGACGGCTTGAAACGCCTTCACTGAACCGTATTGCTTTTGGGCTGACCTTTACTGGCCCGCCTGTTCCAGGTGATACCGCGTCACCCGCTCCACCTCGTTCTTGCTGCCCAGGATCACGCTTACGCGCTCGTGCAGGTTTTGCGGGGGCACGTCAAGGATGCGCTGGCGGCCGGTGGTGGCGCTGCCGCCGGCTTGCTCGATGATCCAGCTCATCGGGTTGGCCTCGTATAGCAGGCGCAGCTTGCCGGGTTTGGCCGGGTCGCGCTTGTCCCACGGGTACATGAAGATGCCTCCGCGCGTGATGATGCGGTGCACGTCGGCCACCATGCTGGCGACCCAGCGCATGTTGAAGTCCTTGCCGCGCGGGCCTTGTTTGCCTTGCAGGCATTCGTCGATGTAGCGGCGCACCGGCGCATCCCAGTGGCGCATATTGCTCATGTTGATGGCAAATTCCTGCGTCTCCTGCGGAATGCGCACGCCATCGCCCGTGAGCACGAAGGAGCCTTGCTCGCGGTCGAGCGTGAACATGGCCACGCCATCGCCCACGGTGAGCACCAGTGTGGTCTGCGGGCCATACACGCAGTAGCCGGCGGCTACCTGGCAGCGGCCCGGTTGCAGAAAGTCGGCCTCGCGCACCGCGCGGCCTTCATCGTGCATACGCAGCACGCTGAAGATGGTACCGATGCTCACGTTCACGTCGATGTTGCTGGAGCCGTCCAGCGGATCGAACAGCAGCAGGTATTCGCCCTTGGGGTAGCGGTTGGGCACGGCGTGGATCGTGTCCATTTCTTCACTGGCCATCGCCGCCAGGTGGCCGCCCCATTCGTTGGCGTCGATTAGCACCTCGTTGGCGATGAGGTCGAGCTTTTTCTGCACTTCGCCCTGCACGTTTTCGCTGCCCGCGCTGCCCAGCACGCCGCCGAGTGCGCCCTTGTTCACCGAATGGCTGATGGTCTTGCACGCGCGCGCCACCACCTCAATGAGCAGCCGCAACTGCCCCGGAATGTGCCCTTGGGCGCGCTGCTTTTCGACCAGATAGCGGGTGAGGGAGACGGGTTGGGTCATGGGAATATCCAGTCTGGGAAGGAGAAGGTGAATCAATGGGCTGGCGCGTTCATTTCGGGGACATAGACCGAGGCGGGGATGTTTTGCGTGAAGTTGTTATAAGAAGGCTTGAACGATAGCAGACGGGTTTGGGCGTCCCATGAAAAATCGGCGCTCGGCGCGCAGCAGGCTTGACCTTGCTCGCGAATGAACGCCGGGATTTTTTCCGTGGGCACTTTGGCCAAGCGCAGCTCCAGTTGCAGGCGGACGAGTCTTGAATAAGTGTCGAGATCGTGAATGCGTCCTATATACCCGTCATAAGAATTATTATTAGGGCCGGTCAAGAATTTACCCATTGGATTGTAAATCCAGTCGATTTTGGGTTTATATGATTCAGTCAGAGATTTTAGCGCGGCGTCGCGCTCCCTGAGGTAATCTTGCCAGGAAAGACTGCTGAGTCTGAGTTGAGCTTTATAATAAGGAATGGAATGATTGAATGTCGCGGTGCTTTTTAAAAAAAGCACTGTGGCATTCTGATCCAGCCACGCGCGCCATACAGGACAATCCAAACTCATATTAATATCATGTGTGAACCACATGCAGACTGGCAGAGCGGCTGCCTCCTGATAGGTTGTCCATCTTAATGGGGAGAGCATTCTGTATTGATCTCTTATCTCTCCCTTCATCGCTGAAAACAAGCTGTATTGCTCCTGCGAGAGTGGTTCCAGCAGCTCCTGCCATTCCCGGCTCTGTTTTTTAACGCTGACGTAGGGCGACGCCAGCAGCAGATTCAGTACGTAAATATCGTTTGTCATGGCGCGCACTGCAATCATGGCATCCAGAAGGGAAGATTTTCCTTCAAGAACGCACCGCCACATATTCAGGTCCTTTTTGAAAAACGCCAGCCCAGCCCCGGTGTTTCCTGCTTCCATATCCAGCAAAACACGCGCCAGCAAATGTCTCTGGATATTTAATATCCGTGTATATCTTATCGGTAAACTAGACGGTAAACCAGGAAAATTTGGAGATTCATACAGGAGCAGGTCCTGCATGGAGCCATACCGCTCAATCAGTATTTTATTGGCTGCCAATGTTGTTTCAAGGCGGTTTTTTTGCGTGCGTGCTGATTTCAGAAAATCTGTTTCCTTGCTGATTTTGGAATCAAAAGGCGGCTTTGTTTCCTGCCAGAGCAGTTCTCTTTTTTCGTGCTGATCAAAAAAATACTTCAATCCCGACGGGTTTTCCTTTTTTACATTTCTGATTGTTTCAATAAATTTGCTCCCGGCTTCAAAGATATCCTCTCCTTGCGGCGCATTGATGCCCGCCATTGCTATATAAATGTTCTCGCGGTCAGGCACATCCACCACTACCGGTTTTTCCGCCAGCAGCGCCCGCGCCTCGTCGCTCAATGGCTCGTCGCGCCAGTTGATGAGTACCAGCAGCGCGGCAAGGACGATGACAAGGAGCAGGCTCCACTTGAGGAACTTCCAGAGGAAACGGATCACGCGCAAGAGCATGGCATCCTTCCTTACGGCTGGCCGCCGCCTTCCGCCGCTAGCGCGCGCGTGACGACTTCCCGCACGTCGTTGCTGAGTTTGGGCGCGGCGGCCACGCGCTCGATGGCGGCGCGGGCGGCGGCGCGGTAGGGTTCGGTCAGGCGCGCCCAGGCGTCGAGGGCGCGCGCCAAGCGGGCGGCTATTTGCGGGTTGAAGGCGTCCAGTTCCAGCACGCGGCCGGCCCAGAAGACGTAGCCGGCGCCGTCGGCGCGGTGAAAGCCGGCCGGGTTGCCGATGCAGTAGCCAAACAGCAGGCTGCGGGCGCGGTTGGGGTTGCGCAAGGTGAAGTCGGGGCGCCGCATGAGTTGCAGCACGGCGTGCAGGGCGCTGCCGCCTTGGTCGCGCGCGCGCGCTTGCAGTGCGAACCATTTGTCGATGGCCAGCGGCTCGGTGGAAAAGCGCGCGTGATAACGCTCCAGCGCCTGCTTTGCCAGCGGGTGGGCGGCGTGGGTGAGGGCTTCGAGCGCGGCGATGCGCTCGGTCATGTTGCCGGTGTCCTTGGCAAGCTGGTAGGCGCGGCCCGGCCAGACCGGGTCTCCCGCCTGGGTGGCGGCCAGGCACAGCATTCGCAGCGCCAGCGCCGCCAGCGCGCGGCGGCCGGCGGCGGATTCGGGCTGGCTGGCGCCCCGGCCCTGGCTGGTTTGTTCCCAGACCTGCTCCCAATCGGGCCGCAAGGCGTGCGCCAGTTGCCGCTCCATCGCGCCCAGCACGGCGTGAATGCGTTGCGGATCGAACGAGGTGAGCTGCTCGGCCACGTAGTCTTCGCGCGGCAGCGTGAGCGCCAGCGCCTTGAATGCGGCATCGAGTTGCGGGTGATGCAGCACGGCGCGCAGCGCGGCCAAAAGCCGCTCGCCGATGGGTTGTTCGGGCGTATCACCCTCGGCGCGGATTTGGCGCAGCGCGGTTTGCAGCAGCAGTTGCTGTCCGGCTTCCCAGCGGTTGAAGGGGTCGCCGTCGTGCGCCAGCAAGGTGAGCAGGCCGTCTTCGCCCAAGTCCGATTCGAGCTTGACCGGGGCCGAAAAGCCGCGCAGCAGCGAGGGCGCGGCGCCAGCATCCACGCCGGTGAAGGTGATGACGGCCTGCGGCTGGCTGAGCACGAAGAAGGCGTCGCCGTCCATGACGCGCAGACCGGCGGACGATTCGGGCGTGCATTGCAGCGGCGTGTCGCCCCCGCCGGCAGCCACCAGGCCGAGCCGGATGGGGATGACCAGCGGCTCTTTGTGCGGCTGCCCCGGCGTGGGCGGGCAGCTTTGCGACAGTTTCAGGGTGTAGGTGCGCGCCGCCGCGTCGTGGCTGCCTTCGGCGCGCAGCACAGGCGTGCCGGCCTGGCTGTACCAGCGTTTGAATTGCGGCAGCAGGCGCGCCAGATCGCTGGCCGGGTTGGCGTCGGCCAGCGCCTGGGCGAAGTCGTCGCACGTCACAGCCTGGCCGTCGTGCCGCTGAAAGTACAAATCCATGCCGCGCCGGAAACCTTCGCGCCCGAGCAACGTCTGCATCATGCGCACCACTTCCGCGCCTTTTTCATAGACGGTAGCGGTGTAGAAGTTGCTGATTTCCAGATATTCGTCGGGCCGCACCGGGTGCGCCATCGGCCCCGCGTCTTCGGGGAATTGGGTGGCGCGCAGCGCAATCACGTCGGCAATGCGCTTGACGGCGCGGGCGCTGGGGCTTGCGGCCAGGTCCATGCTGAATTCCTGGTCGCGGAACACGGTCAGCCCTTCTTTGAGCGAAAGCTGGAACCAGTCGCGGCAGGTGACGCGGTTGCCCGTCCAGTTGTGGAAATACTCGTGGCCGATGACGCTTTCCACCGCGTCGTAGTCGGCGTCGGTGGCGGTCGCCGGGCTGGCCAGCACGTATTTGGTGTTGAAGATGTTCAGGCCCTTGTTTTCCATCGCACCCATGTTGAAGTCGCTGGTGGCGACGACCATGAATCGCTCCAGATCCAGCGGCAGGCCAAAGCGCGCCTCGTCCCATGCCACCGCGCGCACGAGCGATTGCATGGCGTGGCCGGTCTGCTCCAGATCGCCTGGGCGCACGTAGATTTGCAGCAGGTGCTCGCGCCCGGCGCGGTCCGTCATGCGCTGCTCGCGCGCGGCCAGCTTGCCGGCCACCATGGCGAACAGGTAGCAGGGCTTTTTGTGCGGGTCATGCCACTTGGCGTAGTGGCGGCCATCGGGCAGGTCGCCTTGCTCGACCAAATTGCCGTTGGAAAGCAGCACCGGCCAGCGCGCCTTGTCGGCGCGCAGCGTGACGGTGTAGGCGGCCATTACGTCGGGGCGGTCGGCAAAGTAGGTGACACGCCTAAAGCCCTCGGCTTCGCACTGGGTGAAAAAATCGCCCCCGCTCATGAACAGGCCCATGAGCCTGGTGTTTTCTTGCGGGCGGCAGGTGGTGAGAATTTCCAGCTCAAACGGCGCATCGCCTGGCGGCAGGTTGTCTAGCACCAGTTGCTCGCCTTCCATGCGAAAGCTCCAGCTCTGGCCGCCCACCAGCACGCGGGCGAGGTTGAGCTGCGCGCCGTCGAGCCTGAGCGGCTGCGCGGGCACGGCAAGGTTGCGGCGCAGCGTCATCTTGTTGAGAACGCGCGTCTTGGCGGGATCGAGATCGAAGGTCAGATCGACCGTGTCGATCCAGAACGGCGGCGGCGCGTAGTCTTGCCGGCGGGTGAGGGTGGCGGGTGCGTCGGGCATTTTTTTACTTTGAGCGTTTGGCGTTGAGTGTTCAGAGCGGTTTTGATTCAATCGAGGGCATTTTTGCGCTGCTGGTCCCTACCCTAACCCTCCCCCGCAAGCGGGGGAGGGAATCTGATCGCTTTCCCCGCGTGCGGGAAAGGGAATCCAAACTCCTTCTCCCGCTTGCGGGGGAAGGCCGGGATGGGGGCCGACAGTGCATCAAGCCGTACATAGCGTCAAACCTTTTCACACGCCCTGCTTGAGCGAGGCTTCAATGAAAGGATCCAGATCGCCGTCGAGCACCTTTTGCGTGTTGCTGATTTCCACGTTGGTGCGCAAGTCCTTGATGCGGCTTTGGTCCAGCACGTAGCTGCGGATCTGGTGGCCCCAGCCCACGTCGGTCTTGCTATCTTCGAGCTTTTGCTGGGCGGCCATGCGCTTGCGCATCTCGTGGTCGTACAGGCGCGAGCGCAGGCGGCGCCAGGCCACGTCGCGGTTGCTGTGCTGGCTGCGGCTGTCTTGGCACTGCACCACGATGCCGGTGGGCAGGTGCGTCAGGCGCACGGCGGAATCGGTCTTGTTGATGTGCTGGCCGCCTGCGCCGCTGGCGCGGAAGGTGTCCACGCGCACGTCGGCGGGGTTGATGTCGATCTGGATCGAATCGTCGATTTCAGGGTAAACAAAAATCGACGCGAACGAGGTGTGCCGCCCGCCCGCCGAATCGAACGGGCTTTTGCGCACCAGCCGGTGCACGCCCGTTTCGGTGCGCAGCAGGCCGAAGGCGTATTCGCCCTCGACCTTGATAGTGGCGCTTTTGATGCCGGCGGTTTCGCCCGGCGTTTCGTCCTCGATGTCGGTCTTGAACCCCTTGCGCTCGGCGTACTTCAGATACTGGCGCAGCAACATGCTGGCCCAGTCCTGCGCCTCGGTGCCGCCCGCGCCGGCCTGAATGTCCACGAAGCAATTGCTCGGATCGGCCGGCTGGTGGAACATGCGGCGAAACTCCAGATCCTCCACCGTGGCGGCAAGCTGGCCGGCTTCCTGCTCGATGGTTCGCAGGCCGGCGGCGTCGCCCTCTTCGCGGCTCATGGCGAACAGCTCGGCGTTGTCGGCCAGCTCGCCCGCCAGCCGGTCGAGCACCAGCACCACGCCTTCGAGGAGCTTTTTTTCCTTGCCCAGTTCCTGCGCTTTTTTGGGGTCACTCCACACCGCCGGGTCTTCCAGCGCCGCGTTCACGGTTCTCAGACGCTCGGCCTTGGCAGCGTAGTCAAAGATACCCCCGTAGCGCGGCGGTGCGCTCGCCGAGGTCGGCAAGGCGTGTTTCGATCTGGTTGAGGCGTTCGGCGTCCATGGGTGCTTCCTTGTGCTGGCGGAGAAAACCTTTAATTTTCTCATGGGATGTGGGGGCGGGGAGACACAAGGGTGCGATTGAAACTGATGAGTCCCAATAGGAGCTTTACCGCCAAAGCAAGGAGGCGCGATGGAAATTGATCAGATCAGCGACCAAGAGATCCTGCAAGGTCTGCAAGGGCAAGCGGTGAATCTGATGCTGCTCTCCCAAGCCCAGTGCGCGCTCCACTGGCCGTTGGCCCGGTTGACGCGCAGGGCGGGCATGTATTCGGCGTTGGCTGCTGACCACCAACTGCCCGGGCGCTTCATCTGCACTTCTTCATGCGCCATGCCTGCGCGCCGGGGGAATGGGTTAATTTCATATAAAGAAAAGCAAATCCGGAATTTGAAAAATTCTCAATCTGTGGGATGATCCTCCTTTCAAGCCACAATGAGCCGGCTTGAACCGATCCCAGGGGACTTTCCGTATGGTCGCTCTACTTGATGAACAACCCGCGCCGGGGTGGGATGCCGATGCTCGCGAAACTGCCGAGTGGATGGAGGCGCTTTCCGCTGTCATTGAGCGCGAAGGGCCGCGGCGCGCGCATTTTTTGCTGGAGCAGTTGCTGGAGCACGCGCGCCAGCACTCCATCGACCTGCCGTTTTCGGCGCAGACGGGTTACGTCAACACCATCGAGCCGGAGCAGGAGGAGCACTGCCCCGGCAACATCGCCATTGAAAAGCGCCTACGCGCCTACATGCGCTGGAACGCGATGGTGATGGTGGTGCGAGCCAACCGGCTGCACCCGCCCGAAGGGGGCGATCTGGGCGGGCACATCGGCTCGTTTGCTTCGCTGGCGAGCATGTTGGGCGCGGGGTTCAACCATTTCTGGCACGCCGAGGGCGCCAGGCACGGGGGCGATCTGCTCTATCTGCAAGGGCATTCCTCGCCCGGCATTTACGCGCGCGCTTTTCTGGAAGGGCGGCTGACCGAGGAGCAGCTGGATCACTTTCGGCAAGAGGTGGGCGGCAAGGGCCTGTCCAGTTACCCGCATCCCAAGCTGATGCCGCGTTTCTGGCAATTTCCCACGGTGTCGATGGGCCTGGGGCCGCTGATGGCGATCTATCAGGCGCGTTTTCTGCGGTATCTGCGCGCGCGCGGTATTGCCGACACGGCCAACCGCAAGGTCTGGGCTTTTCTGGGCGATGGCGAGATGGACGAACCGGAGAGCCTGGGCGCGATCGGCCTGGCCGCGCGCGAGGGGCTGGACAACCTGATCTTTGTCATCAACTGCAATTTGCAGCGGCTGGACGGCCCGGTGCGCGGCAACGGCAAGATCATTCAGGAGCTGGAAGGCGAATTTCGCGGCTCCGGCTGGAACGTGATCAAGCTGCTGTGGGGCAAGGGCTGGGATCCGCTGCTGGCGCGCGACAAGAGCGGCAAGCTGCGCCAGTTGATGATGGAAACGCTGGACGGCGATTACCAGGCCATGAAGGCCAACGACGGCGCTTACGTGCGCCGGCATTTCTTCGGCAAGTACCCGGAGACGGCCAAGCTGGTCGAGCACATGAGCGACGAGGAGGTGTTCGATCTGCGCCGCGGCGGGCACGATCCTGAAAAGGTCTATGCCGCCTTCCACGCGGCCTACCACCACCGGGGCCAGCCGACGGTGCTGCTGGTCAAGACCGTCAAGGGCTACGGCATGGGCAAGGCCGGCGAGGGGCAGAACATCGTGCACCAGGTCAAAAAGCTCGCAGATGACGACATCCGCTACATCCGCGACCGCTTCAACATTCCCGTGCCCGACAGCGAACTGGAGAGGCTCCCCTACTACAAGCCGGCCGACGACACGCCGGAGATGAAATACCTGCACGAGCGCCGCAAGGCGCTGGGCGGTTATTTGCCGCAGCGGCGCGTGAGGGCCGACGAGAACCTTGTCATCCCTCCGCTGGAAACCTTCAAGGCCGTGCTGGAGCCGACCGCCGAAGGCCGCGAGATCAGCACCACCCAAGCCTTCGTGCGCGTGCTCACGCAACTGCTGCGCGACCCAACGCTTGGGCCGCGCGTGGTGCCGATACTGGTCGATGAAGCACGCACCTTCGGCATGGAGGGGCTGTTTCGCCAGATCGGCATCTACAACCCGGCGGGCCAGCTTTACACACCGGTGGATAAAGATCAGGTGATGTACTACCGCGAGGACAAGGCCGGCCAGATTCTGCAAGAGGGCATCAACGAAGCGGGCGGCATGGCAAGCTGGATGGCTGCGGCCACGAGCTACAGCACAAGCAACCGGATCATGATTCCGTTTTACGTGTACTACTCGATGTTCGGCTTTCAGCGCGTGGGCGATCTGGCCTGGGCCGCCGGCGACATGCAGGCGCGCGGTTTTCTGCTGGGCGGCACTTCCGGGCGCACCACGCTCAACGGCGAAGGCTTGCAGCACGAAGACGGCCACAGCCAGATGCAGGCCGGCCTGATTCCCAACTGCGTGAGCTACGACCCGGCGTTTGCGCACGAGGTGGGCGTGATCCTGCACCACGGCTTGAAGCGCATGGTGGAAAAACAGGACAACGTTTTTTACTACCTGACCCTGCTCAACGAGAACTACGCCATGCCCGGCCTGCAAGCTGGAACTGAGGAGCAGATCATCCAGGGCATGTACCTGTGCCAACCGGGCAGCAGCGCGGCGGCGCGGGAAGGTGCCGCGTGCGTGCAGTTGCTGGGCTGCGGCGCCATCCTGCGCGAGAGCCTGGCCGCGCAGCAACTGCTGCTTAAGGACTGGGGCGTGGCCGCCGACGTGTGGAGCTGCCCCAGCTTCAACCAACTGGCGCGTGAGGGCCGCGAATGCGAGCGCTGGAACCTGCTGCACCCGCTTGAAAAACCGCGCTTGCCTTTCGTGGCGCGGCAACTGGGCGGGCATCCGGGGCCGGTGGTGGCTTCAACCGACTACGTGAAAGCCTTTGCCGAGCAGATTGGCCCTTTCATCCCGAAGGAGCGCGGCTACACGGTGCTGGGCACCGACGGCTTCGGGCGTAGCGACTTCCGCCGCAAACTGCGCGCGCATTTCGAGATCGACCGCCACTACATCGCCGTGGCCGCGCTGCGCGCGCTGGCGCAGCAGGGCGCGCTGCCCGCAAGCTGCGCGCAAAACGCCATCGAGCAGTACGGCCTTGCCGTCGGCAAGATCGACCCGCTGCACGCCTGAGGAGAACACGACATGGCATTGGTGGAAGTGAGAGTGCCCGACATCGGCAACTTCAAGGATGTCGCCGTGATCGAGATATTGGTGCAGCCCGGCCAGAGCATCAAGCTCGAACAGTCGCTCCTCACCGTGGAGAGCGACAAGGCGTCGATGGAAATCCCCTCCAGCGCCGCCGGGGCGCTCCGGGAAATGAAAGTCAAGCTTGGCGACAAGCTCAATCAGGGCGATTTGATCGCGGTGCTGGAAGGCGCGGCTGTTTCCTCTCCACCTGTTCCTCCCCCTCTCCCGCAAGCGGGAGAGGGCACTCTTTCCCCTCCCCCGCTTGCGGGGGAGGGTAGGGTGGGGGAAGCGCAGCCTGTACCAACCCCAGCACCCGCAATAGCTGCCGCGCTCCCACCCCAACCCTCCCCCGCACGCCGGGGAGGGAGCGAGCCATCGAGCTTGCCCCACGCCAGCCCCTCGGTGCGCAAGTTCGCACGCGAGCTGGGCGTGCCGCTGGCCGAAGTGCAGGGCAGCGGGCCGAAAGGGCGCATCCTGCAGGAGGACGTGCAGAGCTTTACCCAGGCCGTGATGACCGGCGCGGTGCAAACGCAGGCGCAAGTTCAAGGCGGAGCCGGCGGCGGCGCGTTCAACCTGCTGCCGTGGCCGCAAGTCGATTTCGCCCAATTCGGCCCCATCGAGCGCAAGGAGCTTGCGCGTATCAGGAAGATCAGCGGCGCCAACTTGCACCGCAATTGGGTGATGATTCCGCACGTCACCAACCACGACGAGGCCGACATCACCGATCTGGAAGCCTTACGCGTGCAATTGAACAGCGAGCAGGTGGGCGTGAAGGTGACGATGCTCGCCTTCGTCATCAAGGCGGCGGCGGCGGCGCTTGGGAAATTTCCCGAATTCAACGCCTCGCTCGACGGCGATGCACTGATTCTCAAACGCTATTGCCACATCGGCTTTGCCGCCGATACGCCCAATGGCCTGATGGTGCCGGTGCTGCGCAACGCTGGCCAGAAAGGCGTGTTGCAAATCGCGCAAGAGAGTGCCGAGCTTGCCAGGAAAGCGCGCGAAAGCAAGCTGGCGGCTGCCGACATGCAGGGCGGGTGCTTTTCCATCTCGTCGCTGGGCGGCATCGGTGGCACGCATTTCACGCCCATCGTCAACGCGCCGGAAGTGGCGATCCTGGGCCTGTCGCGCGCGTACCTCAAGCCCGTGTGGAACGGCCAAGCCTTCGCGCCGCGCCTGATGCTGCCGCTCTCGCTTTCGTATGACCACCGTGTGATCGACGGCGCGGCCGCGGCGCGCTTCAATGCCCATCTTGCCGCGCTGCTGGCCGATTTGCGCCGCATTGTTTTGTGATGCTCAAAGTGGATTTGGGTTGGTTGTTCATGTGCACGCGGGTTTCTCCCTCTCCCGCTTGCGGGAGAGGGCCAGCAGCGTTGGTTGAAGCAACAACGGTGGTGCCGCGCATCCCCTCTCCCTAGCCCTCTCCCCCAAAGGGGAGAGGGAACAACAAAGCCCAAACCGCTTTAATCCATATGAGCCATGCCATGAGTAAAAACGATTTGACCTGCGACGTGCTGGTGCTCGGCGGCGGCCCTGGCGGCTACAGCGCGGCCTTCCGCGCCGCCGATCTGGGCTTGCAGGTCGCGCTGGTGGAACGCTACGCCACCCTGGGCGGCGTGTGCCTGAACGTGGGCTGCATCCCTTCCAAGGCGCTGCTGCACGTGGCGGGCGTCATGGGTGAAGTGAACCATCTGGTGGCCTTGGGCGTCGATTACGGCGCGCCCGAGATCGACATCGGCAAGCTGCGCACGCACAAGGAAAAAGTGATCGCCAAACTCACCGGCGGTCTGGGCGCGATGGCCAGGATGCGCAAGGTCACGCTGCTGCGCGGCGTGGGGACATTCATCAGCCCCGGCCAAGTCAAAGTCGAGGAAACCGCCGGGCCGGGCCGGGACAAAACGGGCGGTGTCAAGACCGTGCAATTTCAGCGAGCCATCATCGCCGCCGGCAGCCAGGCCGTGCGCCTGCCGTTCATGCCGCAAGACCCGCGCATCGTCGATTCGACCGGCGCGCTGGCGCTCGCGCACGCGCCCAAGCGGATGCTGATCGTGGGCGGCGGCATCATCGGCTTGGAAATGGGCACGGTCTATTCCGCGCTCGGCGCGCGGCTGGATGTGGTGGAAATGGAAGCTGGCCTGATGCCCGGCGCCGACCGCGATCTGGTGCGCGTGTGGCAAAAGCTCAACGCGCCGCGCTTTGACCGCATCATGCTTAACACCAAAACTGTGGCCGCGCGCGCGGTGGATGCGGGTATCGAAATCAGCTTTGAAGGCGAGGGCGCCCCGCCGCCGCAGACTTACGACCTGGTGCTGCAAGCCGTGGGCCGCAGCCCCAATGGCCAGCGCATCGGCGCGCAGGCGGCGGGCGTGGCGGTGAGCGAGCGCGGTTTCATCGCCGTCGATGCGCAGATGCGCACCAGCGCGCCGCACATCTTCGCCATCGGCGACATCGTGGGCCAGCCCATGCTGGCGCACAAGGCCGTGCACGAAGGACACGTCGCCGCCGAAGTGATCGCAGGCGAATTGCAGAACAACGAAAAACTGGCCCGCGCCGCGTTCGACGCCCGCGTGATCCCCAGCGTGGCCTACACCGGCCCCGAAGTCGCGTGGGTGGGCCTGACCGAAGAGCAGGCCGCTGCGCAAGGCATCACGCTGGAAAAGGGCCTGTTCCCGTGGAGCGCCTCAGGCCGCGCCATTGCCAATGGGCAAAGCGAGGGCATGACCAAGCTGCTCTTTGACGCGCGCACCGGCCGCATCGCCGGCGGCGGCATCGTCGGCGCGCACGCGGGCGACCTGATCGGCGAAGTGGCGCTGGCCATCGAAATGGGCGCCGACGCCACGGACATCGGCAAAACTATCCACCCGCACCCCACGCTAGGCGAAACCATCGCCCTTGCCGCCGAAGTCGCGCACGGCGCGTGCACTGATTTGCCGCCGGCGCTCGCGCCGACGCTCACGCGCGCCATGACCCGCCACGACAAGCTGTTGCGTGAGTGAGGTATGACGTACAGTAAGTAAGTAGATGTAATGGATCCCTCCCTCCCCACGGGGAGTCGAGCAGGGGCATGGAGATAAATGACGTATCTGTTTGAGGTGTTGCATCCTGTGCTGGCGCGCAAGGTGGATCCACGGAATGGATACGACATCGAAGTGCCCAAAACGTGATAGACCGAAGCGCGCATGAAATGTGCACACGCGCGGGCTTCACGCAGAGTTCACATAAGGCGCTAATTCCTTTTTTAATAGCTTGATACCACAGTATAATATACATTTTTGATAAAAAAATATCATAAAACCATATTATATTTTCACAATAAGCTATTAAAATAATAGTTATCCCTCAAAACTCCGGCATCCGTAAACTCCCCGCCATGACCAACCCCGCGCAGCCAGCGCCCGATTCCAATACCCCGCCGCGTCACAGTGCCGAACTGCTGGCGCAGGTGGCCGCGCTGCCCGCGCTGCCGGGCGTTTATCGCTATTACGACGCTGCCGGGCAGGTGCTTTACGTGGGCAAGGCGCGCAACCTGAAAAAGCGGGTGGCGAGCTACTTTCACAAAAACCACGGCGGCACGCGCATCGGCCACATGGTGGGCAAGATCGCGCGGATGGAGACGACAGCGGTGCGCTCCGAGGCCGAGGCATTGATTTTGGAAAACAACCTCATCAAGCAGCTTGCGCCCAGGTACAACATTCTCTTTCGTGACGACAAGAGCTATCCCTACCTCAAGCTCACCGGCAGCGGCAAGCCGCATTCGCAAGCGGCGGCGGGGCAGGGCGGTGATGGGGCTTTTCCCGCGGTGGCCAGCCCCAATGATTTTCCGCGTGTGGTCTATTACCGCGGCGCGGTGGACAAGCGCCACCGCTACTTCGGCCCGTACCCGAACGCCTGGGCCGTCAAGGAAACCATCCAGTTGCTGCAAAAGGTGTTCCGCCTGCGCACATGCGAAGACACGGTGTTTGCCAACCGCACGCGGCCCTGTCTGCTCTGTCAGATCAAGCGTTGCAGCGGCCCGTGCGTGGGGTTGATCGGCGCCGCCGGTTACGCCGCCGACGTGGCGCACGCCGAGCAGTTTTTGCGCGGCGAAACGCAAACCCTGCTGCACGCGCTGGAGCAGCGCATGACGGCGCACGCCGAGAAACTCCAGTTCGAGCAGGCCGCCGGGCTGCGCAACCAGATCGAGGCGCTCTCGCGCGTGCTGCACCAGCAGGCCGTCGATGTGGGCGGCGCGGCGGACGTGGACATCCTCGCCGTCAAAGTGCAGGGCGGGCGCGCCTGCGTCAATCTGGCGATGGTGCGCGGCGGGCGGCATCTGGGCGATCGCGCGTACTTTCCCAGCCAGTTGGAAGACGCGCGGGCGCTTGTCTTGGGCGAGGGCGATGCCGGGCTGCCCACCGTTGAAGCCCAGGTGCTCGACGCCTTCATCGCCCAACACTACCTCAACGCCCCCGCGCCGGGGCAGTTGATTACCACTGAGCCGGTATCGCAGCCGCTGCTGCGCGCGCTGGCAGGCAGGCAAGAAGCGCGCATCGCCGCCACCCATGCCCCGCGCGGTCAGCGCCGCGCGTGGCTGCAAATGGCCGAACAAAACGCCGCCCTGCAACTGGCTCGCCTACTGGCCGAAGAAGGCTCGCAACAGGCGCGCACCCGCGCGCTGGCCGAAGCGCTGGATTTACCGGTGGAGCATCTGGCCGAACTGCGTATCGAATGTTTCGACATCAGCCACACCGCGGGCGAAGCCACGCAAGCCAGTTGCGTCGTCTTTCAGGGCCACCGCATGGTCAGCGGCGAATACCGGCGCTACAAGATCGAGGGCATAACCCCCGGCGACGACTACGCCGCCATGCGCCAGGTGTTGGAGCGCCGCTACGGAAAAATCGCCGAGGCGCTGGGGGGGCAGGATGTTGCCTCACCTTGTCAGATACCCAAAGAGGATATAGGCGCCACCCTTTCTTCCCCCTCTCCCGTTTACGGGAGAGGGGCAGGGGAGAGGGCAGGGCGCATCCTCAAACACAGCGCAAAAATAAGCGCCCACCGGCCTGCGGACGGCCCTCTCCCACAAGCGGGAGAGGAAGAAAAAATTCGTATGCCTGATCTGGTGTTGATCGACGGCGGCAAAGGCCAGGTCGCCGTCGCGCGCCAGGTATTCGAGGCGCTGAGGCTGGATGTGGCGCTGATCGCCGGCGTCGAAAAAGGCGCGGGCCGCAAGGTCGGCCTGGAAGAACTGGTGTTTGCCGACGGGCGCGAAAAACTTGCGCTCGGCCACGATTCCGCGGCGCTCATGCTGGTGGCGCAAATCCGCGACGAAGCGCACCGCTTTGCCATCACCGGTATGCGGGCGCAGCGCGCCAAGGTGCGCGTGGGCGGCAGCCGCCTGGAAGAAATCCCCGGCATCGGCCCCAAAAAACGCGCCAGCCTGCTGCAACGCTTCGGCGGCGTGCGCGGCGTGGAAGCGGCCAGCGCGCAAGACCTTGCCACTGTGGAAGGCATCTCGCCAGGGCTGGCCGGGGAGATTTACCGGGCGCTGCATTGAGGTGGGTTAGTGCAGACAACCGAATTACGCACGGCGTGTAGAATCAGCCGAGCAGCACGTATCATGAAATATAAATTCAAAACCGATTTAATTGTGATATTGGCTTGCGCTGCCGTGCTCGCTGGTTGCGCGTCCACACCTGCTGCACCACCCGGTACGCTGCGAGTAACGTATTCGCTTCAGCTCATCGACGGTACCCGGCTGAAGGAGGCGCCAACTGAGATCCGCCTTGTCCAGCGCGAAACAACCGGCCGAGCCGTGGCCGCACAGGCAGTGCTTAATATTCTACTGGTTGCGCTTACTCGCAGTGTTGCAGTGAGCGGATTCAGCAAGACCGATCTCAAAGGCGAGCGTATCGAGGATGTGGACGACCGTGTCAATCTGCAAAACCCGGTATCAACGGTATTTGTTCAATCGTTGCAGGGAACAGTCGACGCCCGTATGACCAAGGAAAATATCGGGCAGGATCGCAGTTTCCGCTACCCGCTCGTCGTAGGAGGTGGATATGCCACATTGGTTTATGACACGTTGGTGGAACAAAAGGAACCTTCGTATCAACTCGCACTGAAACTGGATGTATATAAACGCCCGGAAAACAGTTGGATCAAGCCTGCCTATTTGGTGCAATGCAGCGATCGGTCAGAGCCACCGCAGCCATTGGCTCACTGGGCCGAATCTTCGTATGCCAATGCGCGCCAGGAACTGGATCGCATGTTGTCGGTATGCCAGAGCAAGGTACTAACTGAACTGCCTCGCCTATTAGAGGAGTGACTGTACTTGTCGCTACTTTACTTTGGAATGTCCATGATTTAACATAATATACATCGTATGATGTCACTGATCACCATGCCTTACTCATGCTTTCGTTTTTGCGCAACCCCATGTACCATGTTCCCCTGAACTCTGGAAACGGCGACTGAAATGATGAACGTACAGCTTCAAGTCACAGATGGTATGCGCGCCGCGATCGACAAGAATTTGATCGGTAAAGGCGCGGACGCCATCGGCACGCCGGCGCTGGTGGCCGATCTGGACGCGGTCAACCGCAACTTGCAGCGCATGAGCGAGTTCGCCGCCCGGCGCGGGCTGCGTCTGCGCCCGCAGGCCAATACGCACAAGAGCGCGGCGTTTGCCTTGTTGCAAATGCAGTCCGGCGCGGCGGGATTGAGCGTGCGGACCATCTCCGAGGCCGAGGCGCTGGCCGCTCACGGCATCCGCGCCATCCTCATCGCCGGCGAAGTGCTCGACCCCGCCAAGCTGCGCCGCGTGGCGGCGCTGGCGCAGCGCCTGAAATTGCAAGACGATGACCGGCTGGCAAAAGACGATAGCCGGCTGGCCATTGTGGTGGACAGCGCCGAAGGCGTCGAGCGCCTGGCGCAGGCCATGCAGTTGACCAGCGCGCTGATCGACGTTTTCATTGAGGTTGACATCGGCCAGAGCTGCTGCGGCGTGCCGCCGGGCAGCGCGGCGGTGCGGCTGGCGCGGCTGCTGGCGGGCCGCTCGTCCAAGCTGCGCTATGCCGGCCTGTACGCCCGCCACGGCAGCGCGCAGCGCCTGCGCCTGACGCTTGAGCGCGGCGCCGCCATCACCCAGGCCGCCGCGCGGATGCAAGAGACGGTCCGCCTGCTGCAAGATGTCGGCCTGCCGCCGCCGCGGGTTACCGGCGGCGGCACCGGCGCTTTCGCGCAAGAAGCGGCCAGCGGCCTGTGGGACGAAATCCAGCCCGGCAGCTATCTGTTCATGGATGCCGATTACCTCGCCCACGAACGCGACCCGGCGCAGCCGCAACTGGAGCCGGCGCTGTATGTCAAGGCGCAGGTCATCAGCGTGTCGGCGCGCCAGGCCGTGTGCGACGCCGGCAGCAACAGCCTCGCTCTGGACCGCGGCCAGCCGCGCGTAATCGCCCTGCCGGGGCAGCCCGAACTGCTCTATGAGAACGGCGGCGGTGAGCGCGGCATTTTGCGGCCCGCAACCGAAGGCGGCGCCCTGCCCGCGCTGGGCGACACCGTATGGCTGCTGCCCGGCCATTGCGGCCCCACGGTCAGCCTGCACGAGCATTACGTGGTGCTGGGCGGCGGGCTGGCCAGCGGCACGGTGCTGGCCGCGTTGCCGGTAGATGTGCGCGGCGGCTGACGCGCAGCGGCACACTTTCCATACGGCTTGGCGCGAGCGTTCTTTACGTACTGGAGTTGTTACTTTTACATGAGAGGCGTACAGTGAACTTTCCGCCGGCAGCACAAGGGTTGCCGGCCTATCTTCCTCGGGAGAATCAGACATGAAAGTTCAATGTTCCTCTCGCATCGCCTTGATCGCCGCCGGCGCGGCGCTGACGCTTCTGGGCGGCTGCGTCGTCGCCCCGGGGCCTTACTACCCGGCCACATATCCGGTCACAGTCGATGGCGCGACGACGTACTATGCCCCAGGCTACTACAACTACGGCTACTACGGCTACTACGGCTATGGTTACGGCTACCCGGCTTATTCCTATCCCTACTACTGGGGCCCGTCGGTGTATTTGGGCTACTACGGCGGGTGGGGCGGTTACCGGGGATGGGGCGGCTACGGCTATCGGGGAAGAGGCAGTTACCTGGGCGGATGGTCAGGCGCCTCGCCGTCGCGTCCAGGCTTCCAGCGGCCAGGCGGAGGATCCCGGCCCGGCGCATCGCCGGGGCCTTCTGGCGGCGGCGGCTCGCGCCCAGGAGGCTCTCCGGGCCGGCGCTGATAAACCGCCCTGCCCGCCTTTTCCCCCATCCTTGCATCGAAAACGTTCTAGCACTAGCACAGCCGTTGAATTCAGAAGCTGCCAAGCAGCGTCCCAAGCGCAATTACCACTGCGAGGGCAAGGATCGGGCCTAGAACGCTGACGATGGCCAGGTCGCGGTAACTCTCGCGGTGTGTGGCGCCGCATACGGCCAGCAGGGTGACGACCGCGCCGTTGTGCGGCAGGCTGTCGAGCGTGCCCGATGACATGACCGCCACCCGGTGCAGCAGCGCTGGGTCGATGCCGTGCTGCGCGGCCAGTTGCAG
>JAIRVJ010000060.1 GCA_031253955.1 Burkholderiaceae bacterium
TGGCGCGCGAGACGGCAAAAAACCTGGCTGCCTCAACCTTGCTGGCGCCCCCGGCAATGTAGGCCAGTACGCGCTGTTTCAAATCGGTGCTGTAGGCCATGACGATCTCCTGGGTGAACATAGCGTATAGTCTATGTCTAATTTATTGGAAAGTCAACTATATTACAGAAGGTACCTGTGCGGATTGCACACAAGCTGGCCCATGAATCGATGGGATCGATGCCCAATACCTGTTGGCCGGCAAAGGCTATGACAGCGACGCGATGGTCTGGCAGGCAGGCCAGCAGGGCATGCAGGCGGTGATCCCGCCGCGCAAGAATCGCAAGAATCCGAGAGGCTATGACCAGCATCTGTATAAATGTCGTCACTTGGTGGAAAACGCCTTTTTGCATCTCAAGCGTTGGCCAGGCATTGCCACGCGGTATGCCAAGAACGTTGCTTCGTTTCTGGCGGCAGTGCAGATTCGATGCTTGGTTCTTTGGCTGGTAGTCTCGTGACGACACTATCTAGTGTCTGTTGTCGTGCGCTATGGTTGGCCCGCCCACGGCATCGCGTAGGGCTTTGCCGGGTTTGAAGTGCAGGACGCGCCGTTCGGGGATATCGACCCGCTCGCCGGTGCGCGGATTGCGGCCTACGCGCGGGGGGCGGCGGTTGATGGAAAAGCTGCCGAAGCCCCGGATTTCGATCCGGTGGCCCTGCGTGAGCGTATCGCTCATGGCGTCGAGCAGGGCCTTAACGGCGGCATCGGCGTCGTGGTGCGTGAGCTGGCCGAAGCGTTCGGCCAGCAGTTCGACCAGATCGGAGCGGGTCATGACGCGTTTTTTGGCGTGGAGCGTTGGGCGTGGAGCGTCTAGCGTGGACTTCACGCGCCCAACGCCAAACGCTCAACGCAAAACGCGGCTTCAGCCGTTGTTGCCCTCGCCGGCGTTGTCCAGCTTGGCGCGCAGCAGGGCGCCCAGGCTGGTGGTGCCGGCGTGCTCGCGCGCCGATTGCTGTTGCAGCGAGTGCATGGCTTCTTGCTGGTCGGCGGCGTCCTTGGCCTTGATGGACAACTGGATATTGCGCGACTTGCGGTCGATGTTGACGACGACGGCGGACACTTCGTCGCCCACCTTGAGCGCCTGGCTGGCGTCTTCGACGCGGTCGCGGCTGATTTCGGAGACGCGCAGATAGCCGGTCACATCGTTGCCGAGGTCGATTTCGGCGCCCTTGGCATCCACGCTCTTGACCTTGCCGGTGACGGCGGCGCCCTTGTCGTTGACGGAGACGAAGGTGGTGAACGGATCCTGGTCAAGCTGCTTGATCCCCAGGCTGATGCGCTCGCGCTCCACATCCACGGCGAGCACGATGGCTTGCACGTCCTGGCCTTTCTTGTAGTTGCGCACGGCGGTTTCGCCCGGCTCGTTCCACGACAGGTCGGACAGGTGCACCAGGCCGTCGATGCCGGCGGCCAGGCCGACGAAGACGCCGAAGTCGGTGATCGACTTGACCGGGCCGCTGATGCGGTCGCCCCGCTTGGTGTTTTGCGCGAACTCCTGCCACGGGTTGGGGCGGCACTGCTTCATGCCCAGGGAGATGCGGCGCTTGTCCTCGTCGATTTCGAGCACCATGACCTCGACCTCGTCGCCCAGCGAGACGACCTTGGAGGGGGCGACGTTCTTGTTGGTCCAATCCATCTCGGAGACGTGCACCAGGCCCTCGATGCCCGCTTCCAGTTCGACGAACGCGCCGTAGTCGGCGATGTTGGTGATTTTGCCGAACATGCGCGTGCCCTGCGGGTAGCGGCGCGCCACGCCCAGCCACGGATCGTCGCCCATCTGCTTGATGCCCAGCGAAACGCGCATGCGTTCGGGGTCGAACTTGAGGATTTTGGCGGTGACTTCCTGGCCCGGCTGCACCACTTCGCTGGGGTGGCGCACGCGGCGCCAGGCCATGTCGGTGATGTGCAGCAGGCCGTCGATGCCGCCCAGATCGACGAAAGCGCCGTACTCGGTGATGTTCTTGATGACGCCATGCACCACCGCGCCTTCCTTGAGCGTTTCCATGAGCTTTTCGCGCTCTTCGCCCATGCTGGCCTCGATCACGGCGCGGCGGCTCAAAACCACATTGTTGCGCTTGCGATCGAGCTTGATGACCTTGAATTCCATGGTCTTGCCGTCGAAGAAGGACAAGTCCTTGGTCGGGCGCGTATCCACCAGCGAGCCGGGCAGAAAAGCGCGGATGCCGTTGACCAGCACCGTCAGGCCCCCCTTGACCTTGCCGTTGACGGTGCCTTCGACGAACTGACCCGATTCGAGCGCCTTTTCCAGCGCCAGCCAGGAGGCCAGGCGCTTGGCGGTGTCGCGGCTCAAGATGGTGTCGCCGTAGCCGTTTTCGATGGAGCCGATGGCTACCGGCACGAACTGGCCGGACTTGACCTCGACTTCGCCCTGATCGTTTTTGAATTCCTCGATCGGGATATAGGCCTCGGACTTCAGGCCGGCATTGACCACCACGAAGTTCTGCTCGACGCGAATCACTTCGGCGGTGATGACCTCACCCGGGCGCATTTCGGTGCGCTGGAGCGATTCCTCGAACAACTGGGCAAAAGATTCGGACATGGGGTTTCCTGTGTTTCGCGAACGCGGGGCAAGCGCGGCGGCTGGACGGCTTTTTCCGTTGCGTGGCGGCTGCTGTTCGCGAAGGTTCTCTGGTGCGTGCTTTCTGATGGCACGCGGTAGGGTTGACGATCACCTGACTCGCACGCTTTGCGCGTGACGCGGGGAGCCGGCGGGCTTAGAAAGGCTGCCTTGCCTGCCACCACGCCAACACTTGCGCCACCGATTGCTCGATGGTCTGGCCAGAGTTGTCCAGCGGCAGGGCATCTTCGGCCGGCATCAGGGGCGCGCTGGCGCGGTTCATGTCCCGCGCGTCACGCGCCGCCAAGTCGGCGCAAAGATCTTCTATTTTACTTTCAATTCCCCTGGCAAGCAATTGCTCACGGCGGCGGCGGGCGCGCTCGGCCACGCTCGCGGTCAGAAAGACCTTCAGCCGCGCCTGGGGAAAGACCACGGTGCCCATATCCCGCCCGTCGGCCACCAGGCCGGGCAAGCGGGCAAAGCCTTGCTGCAAGGCCAGCAGCGCGCGGCGCACGGCGGGCAGGGTGGAAATGGCGGAGGCGGCCATGCCGATTTCTTCGGCGCGCAGGGCGCCGGTCACGTCCTGGCCGGCCAGCCGGATGCGACCTTCGGCAAAGTCCAGCGGCAGCGTGCGCGCCAGTTCGGCGATGGCCGTTTCGCAGGAAACGTCCAGCGCCAGCGCGGCGCGCGTGGCGGCCAGCGCGGTGGCGCGATAAAGCGCGCCTGAATCCAGACAGTGATAACCGAGCCGCCGCGCCAGTTCGCCCGCCAGCGTGCCTTTGCCGGATGCGGTGGGGCCGTCGATACAGATCACCGGCACGGCGGCGGCGGGTTCGGCCACGGCCAACAGGGTTTCAAAGTAGTCCGGGAAGGTTTTGCCGACGCAGCGCGGGTCCTCGATGCGCACCGGCAGCCGGGCCGGGTTGAAGGCGGCCAGCGAGCCGCACATGGCCATGCGGTGATCGTCGTAGGTGCGAATGGCCGCCGCCTTCCACGCCGCGGGGCTGGCGGGCGGCGCGATGCGGATGAAATCCGCGCCTTCTTCCACCTGGGCGCCCAGCTTGCGCAATTGAGCGGCGATGGCGGCGATGCGGTCGGTTTCCTTCACGCGCCAACTGGCGATGTTGCGCAGCGTGCTGGGGCCATCGGCGTAAAGGGCCATCATGGCCAGCGTCATGGCTGCGTCCGGGATGTGGTTGCAGTCCAGGTCAATGGCTTTGAGCGGCCACGCGCCGCGCCGCACTTGCAGCCAGTTGGGGCCGCTGTCGATGCGCGCGCCCATCGTGCGTGCGGCCTCGATAAAGCGGATGTCGCCCTGGATCGAATCCGCGCCCACGCCCTCGATTTTCAAGCCTTTTTGCCCGTCAACGCAGGCGGACAAAGCACCAGCAGCTATGAAATAGCTAGCTGAAGAAGCGTCCGCCTCGACATGGATTTCACCCGGCGAGCGGTAGGCCGCGCCGCGCGGGATCACAAAGCGCCGCCAGCCGTCACGCTCGACCCGCACGCCGAAGCGCGCTAGCAGATGCAGGGTGATGGCTATGTAGGGTTTGGAGATCAGCTCGCCGGCCACTTCAATGGCGATGTCCCGCGTCTGCGCCGCCAGCGGCAGCGCCATCAGCAGCGCGGTGAGGAACTGGCTGGAGACATCGCCGCGCACGGCAATCGGCGCACCCAGCCGCAGCTTCGGCTCACCGATGTGCAGCGGCGGAAAACCTGGCTGGCCGGTATAGCGCACGTCGCAGCCCAGCGCCAGCAGCGCGTCCACCAGATCGCCGATGGGCCGCTCGTGCATACGCGGCACGCCGTGCAGCGTGTAATCGCCCCCCAGCACCGCCAGCGCGGCGGCCAGCGGGCGCATGGCGGTGCCGGCGTTGCCGAGAAACAGGTCCGCCTGGCGCGGCCGGTCCGTGCGCCCGCCGATGCCGTCGATAACGGTGCGCGCGCCTTCCAGCGCCACGCCGCAGCCCAGTTGGCGCAGCGCGTGCAGCATCACGCGCGTGTCGTCGGAGGCCAGCAGATCGTGCAGCACCGTGCGGCCCTGGCATAGCGCGGCCAGCAGCAGCACGCGGTTGGAGATGCTCTTGGAGCCGGGCAGGCGCACCGCGCCTTTGATGCCGGCCAGCGGTGGAAGGTCGAGAAAGGCGGTTTGGAACACGTGGCGCGCTATAGGTTCTGTTCACGCTATTTTCGCAGCCGCGTTGCCTTTCGCCTTGCCGTACTGCGCGTGCTGTCCCCGGCGCATCTTCGCGTCCGGGCATTTTTGGGAATCGTTACAATGCACGTTGCAGTCACATCAAACGCAAACGGATTGCAGTCCGGCGGGCAAGTCGCCCGGCTCATGGCTGGCAGTCTCAAGTCCCGCAAGCGGCCCCACAAGGGCTGGCGAGGGGCACCCAAGGTTTTTCGTCAGAGAAATTCTCGAAAGGTTGATCTCAAATGGAACTCTCCAAGGCAGAAATGCAGTCCGCCGCCCAGGCCGCGGAACAGCGCGCCCCGGAAGAATTGCGCGCCGCCGAAATTCTCATCCGCGCCCTGCAAGCCGAAGGCGTGGAGCGCATCTGGGGCTATCCCGGCGGCGCCATGCTGCACATTTACGACGCCCTGTACAAGCAAAGCACCATTCAGCATGTGCTGGTGCGCCACGAGCAGGCCGCCGTGCACGCAGCCGACGGCTATGCCCGCGCCACGGGCGACGTGGGGGTGGTCATGGTCACGTCCGGCCCCGGCGCGACCAATGCCGTCACGGGCATCGCCACGGCTTACATGGATTCGGTGCCGCTGGTCATCATCAGCGGGCAGGTGTCCACCTCTTACATCGGGCAAGATGCTTTTCAGGAATGCGACACGGTGGGCATCACGCGGCCCATCGTCAAGCACAATTTCCTCGTGCGGGACGCGCGCAAGATGGCCGAGACGGTCAAGAAGGCGTTTTACATCGCCCGTTCGGGCCGCCCAGGCCCGGTGCTGATCGATATTCCCAAGGACGTGTCGTTCACCAAGGTGGCGTTCGATGGCTACCCGCAAAGCGTCGCCATGCGCTCGTACAACCCGGTCAGAAAGGGTCACACGGGCCAGATCCGCAAGGCCATGCAACTGCTGCTGGCGGCCAAGCGGCCCTACATTTACACCGGCGGCGGCGTGGTGCGGGGCAATGCCAGCGAGCAGTTGCGGCTGCTCGCCGATCTGCTGAACTACCCCGTCACCAGCACGCTGATGGGACTGGGCGCGGTGGCGGGCACCGACCGGCGCTTTCTGGGCATGCCGGGAATGCACGGCACGTATGAAGCCAACATGACCATGCAGAACTGCGACGTGTTGCTGGCCGTGGGCGCGCGTTTTGACGACCGGGTGATCGGCAACACCAAGCACTTCACGCAAGAAAGCGCCGAGCGCAAGGTCATCCACATCGACATCGACCCCTCGTCCATCAGCAAGCGCGTCAAGGTGGACGTGCCCATCGTCGGCGATGTGAAAGACGTGCTGGCCGATCTGGCCGGCATGATCCGCGAAAGCGCCGCCCGGCTCGACGAAAAGGCGCTGGCCGCCTGGTGGGCGCAAATCGAGCAATGGCGCGCGCGCCGCTGTCTGGATTACGACCGCGACAATACCGAGGTCGTCAAGCCCCAGCGCGTGGTCGAAACGCTGTGGAACCTCACGCGCGATGCCGACGCCTACATCACCTCCGACGTGGGCCAGCACCAGATGTGGGTGGCGCAGTACTACAAGTTCAGCCAGCCGCGCCGCTGGATCAATTCCGGCGGGCTGGGCACCATGGGCGTGGGCATACCGTTTGCCATGGGCATCAAGCTGGCCCGTCCGCAAAGCGAGGTGTTTTGCGTCACCGGCGAAGGCTCGGTGCAAATGTGCATTCAGGAGCTTTCCACCTGCCTGCAATACAACACGCCGATCAAGATCGTCGCCCTCAACAACCGCTACCTGGGCATGGTGCGGCAGTGGCAGGAGATCGAATACGCGGGCCGCTACAGCCACAGCTACATGGACGCGCTGCCCAACTTCGTCAAACTGGCCGAAGCGTATGGGCACGTGGGTATGCTGATCGAGCGTCCGCAAGACATCGAACCGGCGCTGCGCGAGGCGCGCAAGCTCAAGGACCGCACCGTGTTCATGGACTTTCGCACCGACCCGACCGAAAACGTCTTCCCCATGGTGCAGGCCGGCAAGGGCCTGACCGAGATGCTGATGGGCGCGGAGGATTTGTAGTTTTCAGCATCAAAACAGCCGAAAACGCTTATTATTCAAGCGCAGATAACTACTTTTTTACTAGCAAGGCCAATCTATTGCCCGCCAGACCCGCCGCTTACCGGCGGCGGGCGAGGGCGGCGAGAAGAGGAATCCAGACATGAAACACATCATTGCCGTTCTGATCGAAAACGAGGCGGGGGCGCTCTCCCGCGTGGTCGGGCTGTTCTCGGCCCGCGGCTACAACATTGAATCGCTGATCGTCGCGCCCACCGAGGACGAAAGCCTCTCGCGCATGACCATCCAGACGCGCGGCCCCGACGAGGTGATCGAGCAAATCACCAAGCACCTGAACCGCCTGATCGAGGTGGTCAAGGTGGTCGATCTGACCGAGGGCGCCTACATCGAACGCGAGCACATGATGGTCAAGGTGCGCGCCGTCGGCAAGGAGCGCGAGGAGATTAAGCGCACCTGCGACATCTTCCGCGGCCACGTCATCGACGTGACCGACAAGAGCTACACCATCGAACTGACGGGCGACCAGGGCAAGAACGACGCCTTTTTGAACGCCATCGACAAATCCGCCATCCTCGAAACCGTGCGCACCGGCGCCAGCGGCATCGGCCGCGGCGAGCGGCTGCTGCGGGTTTGACCCATCATCCCAAGGAGAAACCCATGAAAGTTTTTTACGACAAAGACTGCGACCTGTCCCTCATCAAGGGCAAGACGGTCGCCATCCTCGGCTACGGCTCGCAGGGCCACGCGCACGCGCAAAACCTCAACGATAGCGGCGTCAAAGTCGTGGTCGGTCTGCGCAAGGGCGGCGCCAGCTGGGCCAAGGTCGAAAAAGCCGGCCTGAAAGTGGCCGAAGTGGCCGAGGCCGTCCGCCAGGCCGACGTGGTGATGATCCTGCTGCCCGACGAGCACATCGCCAAGGTTTACCGCGAAGACGTGGAGCCGCACATCAAGAAAGGCGCCTCGCTCGCCTTCGCGCACGGCTTCAACGTGCACTACGGCCAGGTGGCGCCGCGCGCCGATCTGGATGTGTGGATGGTCGCGCCCAAGGCTCCCGGCCACACCGTGCGCAACACCTACACCCAGGGCGGCGGCGTGCCGCACCTGGTGGCCGTGCACCAGAACCCCAGCGGCAAGGCGCGCGATCTGGCCCTGTCTTATGCCACGGCCAACGGCGGCGGCAAGGCTGGCATCATCGAAACCACCTTCCGCGAAGAAACCGAAACCGACCTGTTCGGCGAACAAGCCGTGCTGTGCGGCGGCACGGTGGAACTCATCAAGGCCGGCTTTCAAACGCTGGTGGAAGCCGGCTACGCGCCCGAAATGGCCTACTTCGAGTGCCTGCACGAACTCAAGCTCATCGTCGATCTGATCTACGAAGGCGGCATCGCCAACATGAACTACTCGGTCTCCAATAACGCCGAGTACGGCGAGTACGTGACCGGCCCGAAGATCGTCACCGAAGACACCCGGCAAGCCATGCGCCAGGCGCTCAGGGACATCCAGACCGGTGAATATGCCAAGAGCTTCATCGTCGAAAACCTGGCCGGCGCCCCCACCCTGCAAAGCCGCCGGCGCATCAATGCCGAAAGCCAGATCGAACAGGTCGGCGAAAAGCTGCGTGCCATGATGCCCTGGATCAAGGCCAACAAACTGGTGGACAAGGCCAGGAACTGAGCGTTTCGGCAAACCACCCTATAAAGAAGGCCACCCCTGCGTGGCCTTCTTTATCTCGCTTGCCCACCGGGACGTTGGATAGAGATTGCATTGAAAGAAAACGTACCGCCAAGGTTCTCCCGTAGGCTGGTCCTGACTGGCGTTAGCGGCATCGCTGCTGTCAGCGTGCAGGCCGCAGCCTCATGGAGATTCACAAGCCAGCCGCGCAAGGAGTTTCAATGCCAACACTGAAGTTGAAATGGAAGTTCGCGGACAAGGTGGAAATCACCGGGGAAGATATCGCCTGGTTCCAAGCCTGCCATGCCACCTGGATGAACCGCGATGCCGGAGCGCCGGCGATTGTCCCTGGCGATATGCCAGTGCAAGACTTTGAGAATGCACTTGGTGAAAAACTCAACGAGGGGTCATCTGCCGTTCTGTCGCGGCTTGAAAAAATCGTCTGTGCGTTCTTTCTCAATGCCCGCTTCATGGCCGGCAGCTACTCGCTGCGCCAGTCGCCGGAAGGGACAACGAGCTTTATGGTGACGCACGAGCATGTCCGTCTGTTGCGTGCGGCTAATTGGCGTGCCGCCATGATCGACTGCAAACGGCCCTACGGCGATGACACGCATTACACGAACGATATGGCGCGAATTCTTGGTTTGCCCATAACTCGCGGCCCGCAAGGCGATGCCCAAATCGGCGCGGAGGCCGAGGCCCGCATGGGAGCGCTGCACGAGGAAATGCGGTTCGTCCTGCAAGCCTATATCGAACATGCTGAACTCTTGCCGGGGGACTGGTTTGTTCCCTGCGACGGCTGGGATGGAGATGTCACCATCGCGCCCAGATGCACTCCGCCAACTTCCGCACAGGTTGCCGCCTATCGACGCACCATCGCGGCGATTGATGAGAGCATTGCGCGCAGATTCGAGGACCCGCCAGCGGACTTCACGTTCCTCGAGTGGGTCATCCGTGACCGTGGCGGGGCCATACCCGCTTCTCAGGCAAGCGGTGATTTGCGCATTCCAACTGACGCGCTGTTCACCGTGGAATAGCAGGGTGGTCGAAAGGCGCCAAGCGCCATGCCCGCCATCTTTCCGCGGCAAAGCGCGGTTTTTTCGCGGTCATTGTTCGCAAACTCAAGGCAATCCGGGTCATGTGCGGGGCCATCTCGACCTATTCCGATTCAGCCCGCTACACTGTCTCCGATACCGTGCCCGCAAGGCGGCAATTTGCTATCTGAAAGATAGCTCTGCTTCAAGGCCATTCCTTGGCAAAAGCCAGATTCGATGAACAAGCCCGATCTTCCGCCCCCACCGCCTCTGCCAGCCGAGAGCGCCGCCTTCAGCCTGCGCCAGCGCCGGTTGCGCAAGGGGCTGTACCCGCTGCCCACGCTTATTACGCTGATCGCGCTGTTCGGCGGTTTTTACGGCATCGTGATGGCGATGAACGGGCGCTTCGATCTGGCCACCGCGGGCGTGTTCGTGGCCATGGTGTTCGACGGACTGGATGGCCG
>JAIRVJ010000064.1 GCA_031253955.1 Burkholderiaceae bacterium
GGCAAACACCATCTGCGTGAGCTTGCTGCCCAGGTTGCGGCGGATCACCGCGTTCTTGCCCGCCGCCAGCATCGGCTTGTGCACGTAGAACTCGTCGGGGTTGACGGCGCCTTGCACCACCATTTCGCCCAGGCCGTAACTGCTGGTGATGAACACCACCTGGTCGAACCCCGACTCGGTATCGAGGGTGAACATCACCCCCGCCGCGCCCAGATCGCTGCGCACCATGCGCTGCACGCCCGCCGACAGCGCCACCGCTTCTTGCGCGAAGCCCTGGTGCGCGCGGTAGCTGATGGCGCGGTCGTTGTAGAGGCTGGCGAACACCTCTTTGGTTTTGGCGAGCACCTGCTCGATGCCGGTCACGTTGAGAAACGTTTCCTGCTGCCCGGCAAAGCTGGCATCGGGCAAATCTTCCGCCGTGGCCGAGGAGCGCACTGCAAAGCTGGCTTGCGGGCTGCCTTCCGAAAGTTTCACAAAGGCGGCGCGCATGGCCTGCTCCAGATCGGCGGGAAAGGGCTGCTTTTCGACCCAGCCGCGAATTTCCGCCCCAGCGGCGGCGAGCTGCTGCACGTCGTCGGTATCGAGCCGGGCCAGCCGCTCGCGGATGCGCACATCCAGAGCGCCCTGCGCCAGGAACTGGCGAAACGCATGAGCCGTCGTCGCAAAACCGCCCGGCACGCGCACGCCTTGCGGCAGTTGCGAAATCATCTCGCCGAGGCTGGCGTTCTTGCCGCCGACGGCCTCGACATCGGACATCCTCAAATTTTCAAACGGCACGACCAAATCGGTCGGCTCCAAACGTGCTGACATGGGAAAAGCTCCAGAGATTGAAAAACCGGCGGGCAAATCGCGGCGCTGCGCTGACGCATGGGCAATTTGCATAATCGAATGCCATTGTATGAACGCCCGCCCAACTCGCACCATGTCCGACCGCACTGTCTTTTTCGTCTCCGACGGCACCGGCATCACCGCCGCAACCTTCGGCAACGCCATCCTGGCGCAGTTCGACTTCAAGCCGCGCCACGTGCGCCTGCCTTTCATCGACACGCCCGACAAGGCGCATCAGGCGGTGCGGCAGATCAACCACGTATGCGATACCGAGGGCAAGCGCCCCCTGGTCTTCAGCACCCTGGTGAACGTGGAGATTCTGAGCATCGTGCGCGCCGGCTGCCGCGGCATGCTGCTGGACATGTTCGACACCTTCGTGGCGCCCATCGAGCACGAAATCGGCATCAAGAGCCACCACCGCGTGGGGCGCTTTTCCGACGCCAGCAAAAGTCGCGCCTACCACGACCGCATCGAGGCCATTCACTACAGCCAGGCGCACGACGATGGGCAAAGCCACCGCGACCTGCGCGAAGCCGACGTGATCCTGGTAGGCGTGAGCCGCAGCGGCAAAACCCCCACCGCCCTGTACCTGGCCGTGCAGCATGGCATCAAAGCCGCCAACTACCCGCTGATTCCCGAAGACTTCGAGCGCGGCCAATTGCCCTCCGCGCTCGTGTCGCTCAAGGGCAAACTCTTCGGCCTGACGATCAACCCCGAGCGCCTGGCCGAAATCCGCGCCGAGCGCCGCTCCGGCTCACGCTACGCCAGCCTGGAAAACTGCCGCATAGAAGTGGCCCAAGCCGAAGCCATGATGCGCCGCGCCGGCATCCGCTGGCTCTCGACCACCACCAAGAGCATCGAAGAAATCGCCACCACCATCCTGCAGGAACTGCGGCCCGAGCGGTTGAATGATTGAGCGCCGGGCGCTGGGCTTCGGTAGGGGCGAAAAATCTTTCGCCCTGCTGCGCCTCGTTCAAAGCGCCGTTCTTTTTTCTGCGCAAGGGCGAAAGATTTTTCGCCCCTACCAATCGTTTTCTACTAATTTGATAGCATATTGCCAAAGTATTTTATGTATTTAGTAGATAAAACATACAGCAAACAAATAATATACGTAGGCAATCAGCTATAAAAAACAGACTAACCAAAAACCGCTTACCGCTGCTGGCTTTGCGTCTGCCGGGCGCGTTCCACGTAGCTCTGATATTGCGGAATCGCAAGGGCCGCCACGATGATGACGAGGACCAACGCGGCAGCCGTCAAAAAGAGACTGACCCCGAACACAGCTTTCACGCCCGGACTGTTGGGCGGCGGCGGCGCACCGAACCGGTTGTGTCCCTTGCCGCCGGGAACCAGCATCCAGCCCAGCACGACCAGCGGGATGAAGGTCAACAACACGGCCCAGCCCGGCAGGTTCATGTCGTGACTGCGCTGAATGCCGATCAGCACAAAGAAGATCAGTAAAAGCACCGAAATGATCGCCCAGATCACCCAGAACGCCACGCCCACGATAGCTCCCATGGCAGCCATTTGTTCCGGCTGCGGGTTGCCGCCGGCGGCCATGCCGCTCACGCCCACCGCCACGGCAAGAATCATCACGATGATCCATATGGCCACGCCAAAAATGATGTTGGCGGCGAGCATATAGGCGACGTATCGCAGGCGGCCCATGCGTCCCTTGGTTGCGAAGATCCTCACCGGCTGAAACGCAACGCCTTGGCCGGGAACGATGTCGGCCACCGCAGCCACTGGCGGCGCGTAGGGGTTGCTGGAACCGGTCATGTTCTTTTCCTGTTGGAAAAGCGGAGCCTACAGCAGCCCCGCGCGTTTGACGGCATGGTAGCGATTGACCAGCGCGGTGGCCAGCTGCGCCGGTTCCACGTCGATAGACAGGGCGTCGTGATTGACCACGCGGGCAAAAGCGTCGCGGCGCGTTTGCTCGAACAGGTGCGCGGCGGCCACTTCGATGCCGCGCCGGGGCGTGTCCAGCGTCTGCGCGGCCAGGTTGCCGATCACGCGCTCGCGCAGGCTGGCCACCAGCGTCAGGTGGCGGCGGCGCAGCAGTTGCAGGGCCGGGCGCAATTCGTCGGCGTCCTCGTCGCGGAAGTTGGTGAGCATGATGACCAGCGCGCGCCGCGGGTGCGTGCGGGCCAGTTCCTGCACGGCGGCGGCGTAATCGGAATGGGTGGCGCTGGGCTGTAAGTCGTACAGCGCGTTCATGAGCGCGTTAAGCGTGCCCAGGCCCTTGCGCGGCGCAAAGTGGCGCACTTGGCCGGGCGGGTTGCCGAAGGTGACGACGCCTACCTCGTCGCCCTCCCGCAGCGCCACGTAAGACAGCAGCATGAGCGCGTTGAGCGCGTCGTCGAAGTGGCTGCCGCCGATGGCGCGCTCGCCCTCGTCGGCGCGCATACGGCGTCCGCAATCGAGCAGGAACAGCACGCGCTGGTCGCGCTCGTCCTGGAATTCGCGCACCACCGGCTTGCCTTGGCGCAGCGTGGCCTTCCAGTCGATGTAGCGCACGCTGTCGCCCGTGCGGTATTCCGACAGTTGCCGGAAGTCGGTGCCGCTGCCGCGCTGCGCGTAGGTCTTGATGCCGATCTGTGCCAGCCGCTGGTCGCCCGCCAGCCAGGCGTAGCGCGCCAGCGCGGCAAAGTTGGGAAACACGCGCAACTCGCACGGCTCGCCCAGCAGCAAGGGCTGCTCGAAGCTGCCGGCCAGCGACCGGCGGCGCAACTGCACCCGGCCAAAGCGCGCCGGCCCGCGCTGACGCGCGGTGACGGTGTAGCGCAACTCCAGCCGGCTTTGCGCGGGCACGGCGATGCGCTGCGGCAAACCCTCGAACGCGAAAGCCGGGTCCACCTCGTCAAACAGATCGGCCACACAAGGCTGCGCGCCGGGGTTTTCAATCTCCACACGCACCACCGTGGGCACGCCCAGCGCCAGCGCGTGCGGCAGCAAGCGCCGCACCCGCAGCGGGGCCGCACGCCACGCGCGGCGGCTGCTTGCCACGTCATAAATGAGCCACCCCAGCCCCACGATCAGCAGCCCCGGCAGCGCCCACGCCCACGGCGATGCCGCCCCGCCGCTCGGCCAAGACAGGGACGCGCCCAGCAGCAAAGCCACGGCGCAAGCAAAGGCCAGCAGGGTCAGCACCCACACGCTGCGGCGGCTGGGCAGGGGCAGGGTCATGGGAATCTGACGCTTGCGCCGTTTTGTTCGCCTCGCCCGCTGAGAACGTGTTTGCGATCTCCGCGGGAGGTGTGCGGGACGCTGCATTGAGATGGGCTGCAAGGCGCAAGCCGCCGCCAATGGCCGGCGCCATTGACAAGGGTTGCAACGCCGCGAGAAACGCCCAAGCCCGCGCCCGCACGCCCGCGCCGGGATCGTAAACACGTTCTTACGGGAGAAGGGCTATAGGAGAGGGCCATCCGAGGATCCATCATGAATCGTAAACCTTTCAAGCGATTCCTATCAAGGCATAAACCAAAGCTGGGTGACGCTCCACAAAACCAGCATTAGGTGATAATGTGGGTTTCCACCAATTGCGGAGTATGCGCCATGAGCCGCTTAACCATCGACCTGACAGACTACCAACATCAAAGCCTCAAGGCGCTGGCAGCCTTGCAGGGCAAGACGATCAAGCAATACGCCATCGAACGGATGCTCCCTGGTAAGGTTGATAGCGACGAAGCATGGGAGCAACTGAAAACCCTGCTGCGGTCGCGGATTGACGCGGTGCTAGCAGGCAAGGTGTCTGCCAAGAGCGTTGACGAAATTCTCGAAGAAGAACTGGCCGGAGTCGATCCGGCGTGAACGCCTGCGCTTATGTTCTGGCGGATGAGGCGGAGGCCGATCTGCGCCAAATTGTTCGCCACACCCGCAAGCAATGGGGTAAGGCACAGGCGCGCGCCTACGCTGCCAAATTGAAACAGGGCATGGCCCGCCTTGCTGCTCGCCAAGGCTCTTTCAAGAATATGGATGAGGTTCACCCGGCACTGCGCATGGCGCGCTGCGAGCATCATTACATCTTTTGCTTGCTGCGCGATGATGCCCCCGTGCCGATCATCGCAATTTTGCATGAGCGCATGGACTTGATGGCGCGGCTGGCCGACAGGCTTAACCCGCCAAAAGATGCCAACGATCCTCTGAAAGATCAGCACGGCAGGCTCGAATGAAGTGAAACGTAATCCCAGCTTCGGACGGCGTATGCCGGGATTCCACTTTGTTTCATCCAAGCCTGCTGCGTTCGGGGTTCGGGAAGCAATGGAACAGGGAAGTCAGTTAAGCCGTTACCAGTGGCGGTCTGAATTTTCCATGCGTGCCTCTGGGGTGGCGGTGACGTGGCTTCGGCCGACGGTATGCGCTTCGTGGTACCAGTGCGCACCATCCACGCCGCGCCGAATCCGAAATACTTCAATGGCGGGCGTGGCGTTACTTGGTACAACCTGCTATAGTCAATCCCCAAAATAATCGGACGTCACGATCATCTTCTCCAGCGTGCCACCAACTTTGCGCCAGCGGCCCTTGAGATTGGCCCAGAGCTTTTCAATGGGGTTGAGATCAGCACTGTAGGGCGGCAAGTACAACAGTTGACAGCCGCAGTGCTCCACCAAGCGGCGCGTGTGCTCTGACTTGTGAAAGCTGGCGTTGTCCAGCACAAGTACACTGCCAGGGAGCAACTGCGGTATCAGCATATGCTCCAGCCACTGGTTGAATACTTCCGTGTTGCAGGCGCCTTCAAAGAGCATGGGCGCAATCAGCTTGCGCTGACGATAG
>JAIRVJ010000066.1 GCA_031253955.1 Burkholderiaceae bacterium
TCATGGCTTGGAGCGCGTGCCAGATGCCGGTAGGACTGACCCCCATGATTTGGGCCATCTCGCGTTGCAACAAGTCGGGCTGCTCTTTGATGAGCTGGGCCAGCTTGGCACGGTCGATCGTGTGACCGGTTTTTGGGCCGGGTTTGCGTCTTTGGTGATCGGGGGGCTGCCCCAGCCACACGTACAGCGTCGAGGGCGCTAGCGAAAACAGCTTGGTTGCTTCAACTTTGCTGCCTGCGGCAGCCACAAAAGCCAGTACCCTTTGCTTGAGGTCTTCGCTGTAGGCCATGACGATCTCCTGGGTGAACTTGGCGTATAGTCTATGTCTAATTTATTGGAGAGCCAACTATAGCTATTGTTTTTGCAACATAAAGACAGCAGTGGTGGCGCGGGCGTTGGGTGGCAAGCGCCTCCGGCGGCCCTTTCGCAAGCCGCTCAAAGCGACTTGTTCACCGTGGCCTTGAACAGGATCGCTCCAGCCGCTGCGGGGGCATGGCTGGGGAGGCGTACAGCGTCCAGTGCTCGCCTCGCGCCGCCGGGCGGAAGCCGTTGTTTTCGAGTGTCGCGTTCCGGGCGGCGACCACCCAGGCATTGGGCGCGGCGCGCGCGGCGTCCAGTGCATCGGGCGGCGATTGCAGCACACGAGCGGCCTGCGCGGGATCGAAGTCTCCCGCCTCGAATAGCTCGCGCCGCCAATCGTCGCCTGCCGTAGCGCGCTGCCGCGCCCAGTCTTGCACCACGATGAGCGGGTGCGTCATCCGCGCATAAAACGGCAGATCGTAGGGAAAGCCGCCGATCACGTAAACCGGGTCATGAGGCGCGGCGGCGCAGGCCAGCGCCTGGGCGATGTCGCGCGAACCGGAGCGGCCGGCATAGCGGCCGGCTACGGCATGGACCACGCCGGCCGCGATCAGCGCCAGCACGGCCAACGCTGCGAACCACGCGCCGGCAGCGCGGCGGCCTTCCATCCACCGGCCCCAGCCCACAGCGGCCAGCAGGGCTAGCGGGGGCATCACGGGCAGGATATAGCCGATAATTTTGGATTGGGGTATTGAGAAAAAAACCAGAATCGCCGCGATCCAGATCCAGCACAGCGACAGCGCCTGCCGCGGCAGCGGACCGGCCGGCGGTTGCGCCACGGATTGCGCCTGCCGCCCCACCCGCTGCCAGACCTGGGCCACGCCTTCACCCAGCGCAAAGAACGCCCAGGGAAACAGCAGCGCCGCCATGCCCGGCAGGTAAACCCACCAGGGCCTGACGTTGTTGAAACCGCCGCCGACGTAGCGGGTGAATTGCTGCACGCCGAACAGATAGGCCGACACACCCGGAAAACGCCGTTCGGCCAGCGCGAACCACGGCGCCACGATCACGGCAAACAGCAACAGGCCGCGCAACCAGGGCAGCCACCAGACCTTGCGGAACTGGCGCGTCCACAGCAACCAGACGAACAGCACCAGCCCCGGCAGCACGACGCCGATCAGCCCCTTGCCGAGCGTGCCCAGCGCGCAGGCGGCAAAGCCCGCCAGCGCCCAGCCGGCGTGCGGTTTTTCGCCATGCAGAAAAGCGGCGGCGAAGCACCAGATCGCCACGCCGATCCACGCCGCCACCAGCATGTCGTGGTTGACGTATTGGCCGCCGAGCAAAAAGGCCGGGCTGCACCCGAGCATCAGCGCCGCGCGGCGCGCCAGACGCTCACCGCCCCAGGCGCGCGCGGCCAGAAACAGCGCCGCCAGCATCAGCCCCGCGTGCAGCGCCACCACCAGCCGCAGCGCCCAGGGTGTGGCGCCAAACAGCGTGACCGACGCCGCTTCCAGCCAATACAGCAAGGGCGGCTTGTGGAAAAACGGCAGGCCGTTCAGGCGCGGCACGAGCCAGTCGCCTTGAAGGGCCATCCAGCGCCCGACTTCGCCGTAGCGCCCTTCGTCGGGCAGCGCCAGCGGGCGCAGCGCTGCCAACACCAGTAGCAGCGCCAGCAGGCCCGCCATTAGCCACCATGACCCACCGCGCTTTGGCATAGAGCTATTGTTTTTGCAGCTTGAACACGGCGGTGGCGGCGCAGGCGTTGGGCAGCAGGCGCACCTGGCGGCCTTCTTGCAAGCCGAAGGCGTCGAGGATGCGAATGCTGTTTTTGCGCGCCAGCGCCTGAAAGTCCTTGAATGTGCCCACGCGGATGTTGGGTGTGTCGTACCACTGGTAGGGCAGGCGGCGCGTGACGGGCATACGCCCGCGCAGCACCGACAGGCGGTTGGGCCAGTGCGCGAAGTTGGGAAAGGCGACGATGCCGATGCGGCCCACGCGCACCGTTTCACGCAACATCACTTCGGCATTGCGCAGGTTTTGCAGCGTGTCGATTTGCAGCACCGCGTCGAAGCTTTGGTCGCCGAACGCGGCCAGGCCCTGATGGAGGTTCAGTTGCAGCACGTCGATGCCGCGCGCCAGGCAAGCCAGCACGTCGGCGTCGGCGATTTCGATGCCGTAGCCGGTGCAGCGGCGCTCGCGCTGGAGCAAATCCAGCAGCGCGCCGTCGCCGCAGCCCAGGTCGAGCACGTGCGCGCCTTCGGGCACCAGGCGGGCGATGGCTTGCAGCACGGCGGCTTCGCTCATGCTCCAACCTCTTGCGCGATGCGGTTGAAATACGTGCGCACGGCGGCCAGATAGCGTGCATCGTCGAGCAAAAAAGCGTCGTGCCCGTGCGGGGCGTCGATTTCGGCGTAGCTCACGTGGCGGCGGTTTTCCAGCAGCGCCTTGACGATCTCGCGCGAGCGCGCGGGCGCAAAGCGCCAGTCGGTGGTGAAGCTGACCAGCAAAAAATGGGCTTGCGCGCGCGCCAGCGCCGCCGTCAAGTCGCCGCCGAAGGCGCGCGCCGGGTCGAAGTAGTCGAGCGCGCGGGTGATGAGCAGGTAGGTGTTGGCGTCGAAGTATTCGCTGAACTTGTCGCCCTGGTGGCGCAAGTAGCTTTCGATCTGGAATTCGATGTCCTGCGTGGTGTAGCGGTAGCCGTCGCCGCCGGCCACGGCGTTGCGCAGCTCGCGCCCGAACTTCTCGTTCATCACGTCGTCGCTCAGGTAGGTGATGTGGCCGATCATGCGCGCGATGCGCAGGCCGCGGCGCGGCAGCACGCCGTGGGCATAGAAGTCGCCGCCGTGGAAATCCGGGTCGGTCACGATGGCGCGGCGCGCCACTTCGTTGAAGGCGATGTTCTCGGCGGACAGATTGGGCGCGCTGGCAATGGCTACGGCGTGGCGCACGCACTGCGAAAACTGTAGCGTCCACGACAGCGCCTGCATCCCGCCCAGGCTGCCGCCCATCACCGCCGCGAGCTGCTCGATGCCCAGCGCGTCCAGCAGACGCGCTTGCGCGGCGACCCAGTCCTCCACGGTAACGACCGGAAAGGCCGCGCCCCAGGCATGGCCGGTGGCGGGGTTGAGGTCTTTCGGCCCGGTCGAGCCGAAGCATGAACCCAGGTTGTTGACACCGATGACGAAAAAGCGATCGGTATCCACCGGTTTGCCGGGGCCGACCATGTTGTCCCACCAGCCCTGGCTGTGCTCCTGCCCCGCGTACACGCCCGCCACGTGGTGCGAGGCGTTGAGCGCGTGGCAGATCAGCACCGCGTTGCTTTTGGCGGCGTTGAGTTGCCCGTAGGTTTCGTAAGCCAGCCGGTAGCCGCCGATCGAGGCGCCGCTGCTCAGGGCGAGCGGCGTCTCGAACAGCATCGACTGCGGTTGGGCGAGCAAGGACATGGCAACAAAAAACCCGGTGCGCTAAAGAAGCGAAACCGGGTTTGCTCGGATCCGTCTTTAGCAGGACTTGATAGAGCGCCCGCAAGCAGGATGTGCAAATCGGCGCTGACCCGGTAGTATAGCGGGAAGTTGCGCGCACGCCACGCCCAATACCCCTGCGGTTGGCTTGTTTTACAGAAAATGGCTTGACTTTTGCGCTTGTAGAGGATAATCACTAAGGTATGCCTGCTGAATTCTTGCGTGTGCATATGCTGTCCCGGCGCGGTGATTCCAGTCAGTTTTTCTACCTTACGGCTTCCAGTGCCCAGGTTCTTGAAGGCTCCCAGCGGACTCTGTCGCTTGTTTTTTTGTGTTATTGAGGGGTCCCGTTTTCATGGGGAACAAACTTTACGTCGGCAATTTGCCGTATTCCGTGCGCGATGCCGATTTGGCGGAAGCGTTCGCGCCGTTTGGCACGGTCACCAGTGCCAAGGTGATGATGGAGCGCGACTCCGGGCGCTCCAAGGGCTTCGGCTTCGTCGAGATGGGCACCGATGCCCAGGCGCAGGCAGCCATCGAGGGTGTGAACGGCCAGGCTCTTGGCGGGCGCAGCGTGGTGGTCAATGAAGCGCGCCCAATGGAGCAGCAGCGCCCGCCGCGCGCTGGCGGCGGCGGTTAGGGCGGCGGTGGCCGCCGCGAAGGTGGCGGGGGTGGCGGTTATGGCGGCGGCCAGGACAGCAATTTCCGCAGCCCCTACGGTGCCGGTCCGCGCGGCGCGGGCGGTGGCGGCAGGGAAGGCGGCTTTCGCGGCCCCTACGGTGCCGGTCCGCGCGGCGGCGGCGGTGGTCGCCGCAGTGATGGCGATGGCGGCGGACGCGGTGGCTATGGCCGTGAGCGCGGCGACGGCGGCGGCAGCGAATATTAAAAAAAGCTTTCCCCTCTCCCGTTTACGGGAAAGGGGCAGCGGCGCTGGTTGAAGTAACAACGCTTGCGCCGCACACTCCCTCTCCCTAACCCTCTCCCCTAAGGGGGAAAGGGAAAGAAACATCTGTGCTCAACCCGCATAGCCCGGTTTTGACGCGGGCCACAGTACACCGCGCACCCGGCCTTCCAGACGCCCCACGCCGGTCTTGTTGTCGTATTCGAAGCGGTCGCCGGTAAAGTGGTCGCCACCGCGAATCAGATCGACCGGCTCGCTGGAGCTGACCCGCTCATCATTGACGAACACAAGCAGGTACTCGCCGCGCAATTCCGAGCGCGGCAGCACGCCGCCGCCGGGCCTGCTGATCTCCTCGCGCACCACCTGCACGTTGCCATAGAACCGCACCCGCGAGCCGTCGGCGTTGGACACGCCGCGATCGGCGCTGCCCACGGTGAGTTTGCCTTCGGCATCGAACGAGCGCAGGCGCGGCTGCGTGACTTCCAGCGTGCCGGTATCCGGGAAGTGCTCGCCATGCGGGCCGCGCAGTTCGGCGCTCATGCGCCCCTGCGGGTCGAATTTGCGCACCGAAAATTCGCGCATGAAGTAATCCGGCTCGTGCGTCGCCGCACGCGCGGCCTCAAAGGGCTGGGGACTGGGCGTGCTGCGCACCAGCCAGAAGGTGCCCAGCGCGAACGGGGCCATGACGAGCGCCGGCAGCCATGCGGCCAGTTGATCGCGCCAGCGGCGCGGCAGGTGCTTGCTCATGCGTCGGCCAGTGCCTGCTCCAGCAGCGGGCGGTAGCGGCCGCAGGCCACCAGCAGCAGATCGCAGAATTCGCGCGCCGCGCCCTGGCCGCCGCACGCGGCGGTGACGTAATGCGCGCGCGCGCGCGCTTCCGCGTGCGCGTCAAAGGGCGCGCACGCGAAGACGGCGCGGGCCAGTAGCGGCAGGTCAGGCCAGTCGTCGCCCATTGCCGCCGTCTGCGGCCAGCCGGCTTGCAGTTCGTCCAGCAGGTTTTGGGCGGCGGCCAGCTTGGTTTGTGCGCCCAGGCGCAGATGCCGCACGCCCAAACTCGCCAGCCGCTGGCGCAAGGCGGGCGAATCGCGCCCGGAAATCACCGCCGGAGTGATGCCGGCGTGAGCCAGCAGCTTGATGCCGTGGCCGTCCAGCGTGTGAAAGCGTTTCAGCGCCTCGCCTTCGGCACTGAAGTACAGGCCACCGTTGGTGAGCACGCCGTCCACGTCGAAGATCGCCACGCGCACGCCTTGCGCGCGCAGCAACAGTTCAGGCGGGAAGTTGAGCGCCGGGGCGTTCATATGACCTTGGCCCGCATCAAATCATTGGCGCTCAACGCGCCTGCCAGCGCGCCCGCGGCATCGGTGACCAGCAGCACGTTGATGCGGTGCTTTTCCATCAGCTCGGCGGCCTCGGCGGCCAGCGCCTGCGCGAGCACGGTGCGCGGGCCGGGGTGCATCACTTCGCGCGCCGTGAGCGCGCGCAGGTCGCGCCCGGTTTCCAGCAGCCGGCGCAGATCGCCGTCGGTGAAAATACCCAGCAGCGCGCCGCGCTCGTCCAGCACGGCGGAAGCGCCCAAGCCCTTGTGGCTCATCTCCCGCATCAGTTCGGCAAAGCTCGCGCCGGCGGCCACGCGCGGCACTTGCTCGCCGCCGCGCATGACATCGCTCACGCGCGTGAGCAGCCGCCGGCCTAGCGCGCCGCCGGGGTGCGAGCGGGCGAAATCCTCAGCCTTGAAGCCGCGCGCATCGAGCAGCGCCACGGCCAGCGCGTCGCCCAGCGCCAGTTGGGTCACGGTGCTGGCCGTGGGCGCCAGACCGAGCGGGCAGGCTTCTTTTTCGACGCTGCTGTCCAGCCACACGTCGGCCTGCCGCGCCAGCGTGGAATGCGCGCCACCCGTGATGGCCAGCAGCGGCGCGCCCATGCGCTTGACCAGCGGCAAGATGGCAGTAACTTCAGCGCTCTCGCCGCTGTGGGAGATGGCCAGCACCGCGTCTTGCGCGGTAATCATGCCCATGTCGCCGTGGCTGGCCTCGGCCGGGTGCACGAACATGGCCGGCGTTCCGGTGGAAGCCAGCGTGGCGGCCACCTTGCGCCCGATGTGCCCGCTCTTGCCCATGCCCATGACGACCACCCGGCCCCGCACGCCCAACAGCAGCGCCACCGCGCGGGCGAATGATTCACCCAGCCGCGCACGCGCACGGGCCAGCGCCTGGGCCTCGATATCCAGGGTCTCGCGGGCCAGGTGCAGTGCGTGCGCGGGGTCGAAAGTCATGGGGGAAATTCTAGTGCTCCCCTTCGGTTAGCATCCGGCATGAGTTCGCTCGAACTAACCTTGGTGTATCTGGCCGCCGCCGTGCTGGGGGTGGTCACTTGTCGCTGGCTGCGGCTGCCGGCCATTCTGGGGTATCTGGCGGTGGGGGTGCTGATCGAGCCGCACACGCTGGGGCTGGCGTTCGGGCAGGACGCGGACAGCATCAAGCACCTGGCCGAATACGGCGTGGTGTTCCTGATGTTCGTCATCGGGCTGGAATTCAATCTGGGCAAGCTGCGCGCTATGCGCCGGCACGTGTTCGGGCTGGGGCTGCTGCAAGTGGCGATCACGATCCTGCTGGGCGTGCTCGGCTCGTTCGCGCTGGGTTTGCTGATGCCGGGGCACTGGCAGGCCGGCTGGCAGACTTCGCTGGCGCTGGCCAGCGCGGCGGCCATGAGCAGCACGGCCATCGTCGCCAAGCTGCTGGCCGACCGCGCCGAACTCGAATCCGAGCACGGCCAGCGCGTGATGGGCGTGCTGCTGCTGCAAGACCTGGCGGTGGTGCCGCTGCTGGTGCTGATTCCGGCGCTGAGCGCCTCGCCCGAAGAAATGGCGCGCGAGTTGTTCACCGCCGCGCTGAAGGCCGCCGGCACGGTGGCGCTGCTGCTGTGGGGCGGCCAGAAGGTCATGCGCTGGTGGCTCACGCTGGTGGCGCGGCGCAAAAGCGCGGAACTGTTCGTGCTCAACATCCTGCTGGTCACGCTGGGGCTGGCCTGGGTGACCGAGCGCGCCGGGCTGTCGATGGCGCTGGGCGCGTTTATCGCCGGGGTGCTCATTTCCGAAACCGAATTCCGCGTGCAGGTGGAAACCGACATCCGCCCCTTTCACGACGTGCTGCTGGGCCTGTTTTTCATCACCATCGGCATGTTGCTGGACTGGCGGCTGGTGTTGCAGCACTGGCCGCTGGTGCTGCTGCTGCTGGCCGCGCCGGTGCTGCTCAAGCTCCTGCTGATTACGTGGCTGGCGCGGCTGACGGGCGCGGGCACAGGCACGGCGCTGCGCACCGGCCTGTATCTGGCGCAGGCGGGCGAATTCGGCTTTGTGCTGTTGACGCTGGCGGGCCACAACGGCCTGGTGCCCCCGCACCTGTTCAACCCGGTGCTGGCGGCGATGGTGCTGTCCATGCTGGCCGCGCCCTTCATCATCATGGCCAGCAACCGCATCGTGCTGCGGCTGGTGGCCGGCGAATGGATGCAGCAATCGCTGCAACTGACCGGCATCGCGCGCCAGACCATCCACACCATCGCCACCCCCGGCCATGTGGTGATCTGCGGCTACGGGCGCTGCGGGCAGAACCTGACGCGGCTGCTGGAGCAAGAGCGCATCGCCTATATGGCGCTGGATCTGGACCCCGATCTGGTGCGCGCCGCCAGCGCCGCCGGCAACAACGTGGTTTATGGCGACGCCGCCAAGCCGCAATCGCTGATGGCCGCCGGGCTGGCGCGCGCCAGCGCACTGGTCGTGACCTACCTGGACACGGCCAGCGCGCTCAAGGTGCTGCATCATGCGCGCGAACATGCCCCGCATGTGCCGGTGATCGTGCGAACCCAGCACGAGCGCGATCTGGAAAAACTGCGCGCCGCCGGCGCCGTCGAAGTGGTGCCCGAGGCGCTGGAAGGCTCGCTCATTCTGGCCAGCCACGCGCTAGCCCTGGCCGGCGTGCCCAAGCGCCGCGTGCTGCGCATGGTGCAAGAGCAGCGCGAGCGCCGCTACAGCCTGCTGCGCGGCGACCCGGCACCAGGCGAGGAGGGTTGAGCGGTCTTGCTCTTTTCCCCGCGTGCGGGAGAAGGAAAGAAGCCACCCAATGAGCAGTTTTGGTTCATGTGCTGGCACTTCTATTCGTGGCAGACACCATCTTGTAGAGGCGAAAAATCTTTCGCCTGACAGCGCCTCATTCAAGGCGCTACGCTTTTTCACTGCGGGGGGCGAAAGATTTTTCACCCCTACGACCGGCGGCTTTCTTCCTTCTGTCTCTGGAATAAAAGTTGTCACCTACTGAACCAAAACTTCTCTAGTTTTTTGATAGCTATATACCAATGTATCATATGATTTTATAATTGTTTTATATATAAAAATCATGATATCAATAGGTAATTAGCTATTATTTTTGGTTCAGCTGGGCGCGAGGCAGAGGTCACGCCCAACGCAAAACTTCCATGCGGCACAATCGTCCACGTTCTTCGCAATCCGCTTTTTGCGCGCGCCATGACCGCCCCTTCCAGCGACGTCTCGTCCTACCTGCGCCAGCATGTGCGCACCGTGCCCGACTGGCCCACGCCCGGCGTGCAGTTCCGCGACATCACGCCGCTGCTGCAAAACCCGCGCGTCTTTCGCGTGCTGGTGGACGCCTTCGTGCACCGCTACATGACGCCCGGATTGCGCCCCGACGTGGTGGCCGGGCTGGACGCGCGCGGCTTCATCGTGGGCGCGGTGGTGGCCTACCAGCTTGGCGTGGGGTTCGTGCCCATCCGCAAGAGCGGCAAACTGCCCTATACCACCATCGCCGAAACCTACGAACTGGAATACGGAAGCGCCACCGTGGAGCTGCACACCGACGCGGTGCAGCCCGGCCAGCGCGTGCTGCTGATCGACGACCTGATCGCCACCGGCGGTACCATGATGGCCGGCTGCAAGCTGCTGGAAAAACTGGGCGCCCATGTGCTCGAAGGCGCCGCCATCGTCGATCTGCCGGAACTGGGCGGCTCCGCCCGCCTGCGCGCCGCCGGTCTGGCGCTGTTCACGCTGGTGGATTTTGCCGGGGCGTGACGGTCCGCCCGCCTCACTTGCCAATGCAAAAGCGCGCGAAGATCGCGCCCAGCAAATCGTCGGCGCCGAATTCGCCGGTGATCTCGCCCAGCGCCTGTTGGGCCAGGCGCAATTCTTCGGCAAGCAGATCGAGCGCTGGCGCGGGTTGCGCCAGGAGGCTGGCGGCTGCTTGCAGGTGCGCGCCGGTGCGCGCGAGCGCCTGCACGTGCCGCTGGCGGGCGATGAACAGGCTCCCGCCCGCATCGGCTTGCCAACCGGCGGCGTGAAGCAGGCGCTGGCGCAACGCATCCAGCCCCGCGCCGGTGCGCGCTGACAGGGCGATGGCCTCAGGGGGCGTTGGGGCATCAGGCGCGGCGTCGCGCTTGTTCCAGACTTCGATGACCGGCACGCGGGGCGATACGGCGCGGGCGATGGATTGGGCTAAAACCGCGTCGGCGGTCATGTAATCGGGCGCGGCGCGGCGCGTGAGATCGCGCAGCCACAGCACCGCGTCGGCCGCGCCGATGTGCTGCCAGGCGCGCTCGATGCCGATTTGCTCCACCGCGTCCAGCGGCGCTGCGCCTTCGGCGCGTAAACCGGCGGTATCGAGCACGTGCAGCGGCACGCCCTCGATCTGGAGAGTCTGGCGCAGCACGTCGCGCGTGGTGCCCGCCATCGGGGTGACGATGGCCAGCTCCGCCCCCGCCAGCGCGTTCAGCAGCGAACTTTTGCCGGCGTTGGGCTGGCCCGCGATCACCACCGTGATGCCCTCGCGCAGCAGCGCGCCCTGCCGCGCCGCCGTTTGCACCCCGGTTAAAGTTTGCTGCAATTGCGATAGCTCGCCGCGCACGTCTTTACTGGACAAAACGTCGATTTCCTCTTCAGGAAAATCCAGCGTCGCCTCAATCAGCAGACGCACATGGATGAGCCGCTCGCGCAGCGCGCCGATGCGCTGCGAAAACGCTCCCTCCAGCGAGCGGCTGGCCGAACGCGCTGCCGCCTCGGTGCCGGCGTCGATCAGATCGGCCACCGCCTCGGCCTGCGCTAGATCGAGCTTGCCGTTCAGAAACGCACGCTCGGTGAATTCGCCGGGCCGCGCCAGCCGCAGCCGCGCCAGCGCCCCGCCCGCATGAGCCGCCAGCGCCAGGCAGCGCGCCACCAGCAGTTGCAGCACCACCGGCCCGCCGTGCGCTTGCAGTTCCAGCACGTCCTCGCCGGTGTAGGAATGCGGGGCCGGGAAGAATAGCGTCAGGCCGTGGTCAATCGCGCCGCCTTCGGCATCCAGAAACGGCCCGTAGCCAGCCACGCGCGGCGCTGGCGCTCGGCCCGTGAGCGCGCGCGCCAGCGGTGCCAGTCCCGTTCCCGAAACGCGCACGATGCCCACCGCCCCGCGCCCCGGCGCGGTGGCAATGGCGATGATGGGGTCGGGCGGCGGAGGGCTTTCGGGCAGCATGGCGGCCCCGATTGTCCGCCACCGCCGAGCGTGCCATGTGTCATGTTTTTGCGGCCAGAGGCGCCTCGCACACTCAACGCCAAACCCCTTCCTATAATTATTCTTTTTACGTGGCCGCGGTGTCTGCCGGGGTGCGTGCGCTTCCATTTTTAGAGCAAACCCCATGAACGTCATCCGCTTTTCCGACCTGTGCGCCCAAGGCAAGGCGCGAGGCCAGCGCGTGTTTATCCGCGCGGATATGAACGTGCCGCAAGATGAAAGCGGCCGCATTACCGAGGACACGCGTATCCGCGCCAGCGTGCCAGCTATTCGTATGGCGCTGGATGCGGGGGCGGCGGTGATGGTCACTTCGCACCTGGGCCGCCCCAAAGAAGGCGAGTTCAAGCCCGAAGATTCGCTGGCTCCCGTGGCGCGGCGGCTGGGCGAACTGCTCGCAAGCGCAGTGCCGCTGGTCTCCAATTGGGTCGATGGCGTCACCGTGCAGCCCGGCCAGCTCGTGCTGCTGGAAAACTGCCGCCTCAACCAGGGCGAGAAAAAGAACGACGAGGCGCTGGCGCGCAAGATGGCCGCGCTTTGCGATATTTACGTGAACGACGCCTTCGGCACCGCGCACCGGGCCGAGGGCACGACGTATGGCATCGCGCAATACGCCCCCATCGCCTGCGCCGGGCCGCTGCTGGCCGCCGAGATCGACGCCATTACCAAGGCGCTGGCCAATCCCAAACGCCCGCTGGCGGCCATCGTGGCGGGCAGCAAGGTAAGTACCAAGCTCACCATTTTGGAAAGCTTGGCGGAGAAGGTGGACCGGCTGATTGTCGGCGGCGGCATTGCCAACACCTTCATGCTGGCGGCGGGCCTGCCCATCGGGCAATCGCTGGCCGAGCCGGATCTGGCAGGCGCTGCGCGCTCGGTGATGGAAAAAATGCGCGCGCGCGGCGCGCAAGTGCCGATTCCGGGCGACGTGGTCACGGCCAAGCGTTTCGCCGCCGATGCGCCCGCCGCCACCAAGCCCGCCGAGGCGGTGGAAGGCGACGATCTGATTCTGGACATCGGCCCGCAGACCGCGCAAGGGCTGGCCGCGCAATTGCGCGAGGCAGGCACCATCGTGTGGAACGGGCCGGTGGGCGTGTTTGAATGGGACGCCTTCGCCCACGGCACCGAAACCATCGCCCGCGCCATCGCGCAAAGCAGCGCCTTCAGCATTGCCGGCGGCGGCGACACGCTGGCGGCCATCGCCAAATACGGCATCGAAAAAGACGTGGGCTACATCTCCACCGGCGGCGGCGCTTTTCTGGAAGTGCTGGAAGGCAAGACGCTGCCCGCCCTGGAGATTTTGGCCCGGCGGGCGGCGCAGTGAAATCGCTTGGGAACCGGCTTGACGGTTGAGGATGCGCTGGTACCGTTCGCCCTGCCCGTTCGCGCTTGCCGCCGTAGGATTTGTGTGCCTTGGCATGTTCATGCTGCCTTGGCTGTGCCTGCTTTTTTGCTTGCTGTGCATGGCCGCGGCTTTTGTGAACAGCCAACAATCCTACCCTCTCGCCATTGGCGCGATGGGATTGCTCCATTTCAGCATGGCCGCTCCTTCCGGTATCCGTGGGTTGTGTGTGCTTCTGAGCCTGTTAACCATGTTCGCGGCATTCATTAACCGCAGGAACGAAAATTGGTACCGGCACCGCTGGCCTTGGCTGATCCTTCTTTTTCTGGGTTTGACTGTTTTCCTCAATTGGGTTGCATTCGTCACGGCCAACCAAAACCCGGATATTTCAACCTTCTGACAGCAAGCAAACACATGGATTCCGCCCACCGCCCCACCCGCCGCGCCACCAAGATCGTCACCACGCTGGGGCCGGCTTCCAGCGATCCGGCCATGCTGGAAAGCATGATCCGCGCCGGGGTGAACGTGGTGCGGCTCAACTTCAGCCACGGCAAGGCGCAAGATCACGTGGAGCGCGCGCGCCTGGTGCGCGCGGCGTCCGCGCGCGCGGGGCGCGAGGTGGCGATCATGGCCGACCTGCAAGGGCCGAAAATCCGCGTGGGCAAGTTTGCCGCAGGCAAGGTCATGCTGGAAGCGGGCCAGCCTTTCGCGCTGGACGCGGCGCGCGCGCAGCCGGGCGATGCGCAAGGCGTGGGGCTGGACTACAAGGCGCTGCCGCGTGACGTGCAGCCCGGCGACACGCTGCTGCTCAATGACGGCCTGATCGTGCTCACGGTGGACGCCGTGCGGGGCGAGGCCGTGCATGCCACCGTCAAGCTGGGCGGCGAGCTTTCCGATAACAAGGGCATTAACAAGATGGGCGGGGGCCTGTCGGCGCCCGCGCTCACGGCCAAGGACATGGAGGACATAAAAACCGCCATGAGCCTGCGCGCCGACTACGTGGCCGTGAGCTTTCCCAAAACCGCCGCCGACATGGAACTGGCGCGCAGCCTGTGCGTGGCTGCCGGCGCGCCGTGGAACCACAGGCCGGGGCTGATCGCCAAGATCGAGCGCGCCGAGGCGATCCCCAATCTGGCCGAAATTCTGCAAGCCAGCGACGGGGTGATGGTGGCGCGGGGCGATCTGGCGGTGGAAGTGGGCAACGCCGCCGTGCCCGCGCTGCAAAAGAAAATGATTCGCATGGCGCGCCAGGCCGACAAGGTGGCTATTACCGCCACGCAGATGATGGAAAGCATGATCGTCAACCCCGTGCCCACGCGCGCCGAGGTGAGCGATGTGGCCAACGCCGTGCTCGACGGCACCGACGCCGTGATGCTCAGCGCCGAAACCGCCGTCGGCAAATACCCGCTGGAAACCGTGCGCGAAATGGCCGCCATCTGCGCCGCCGCCGAAAAGTACGACCCGGCGGAGCTGGACGCCGACTTCAGCGGCCAGATGTTTACCCGCATCGACCATTCCATTGCGATGGGCGCACTGTTCACCGCGCACCACCTGGGCGCCAAGGCCATCGTCGCGCTCACCGATTCCGGCTCCACCGCGCTGTGGATGAGCCGCCACAACGCGGGCATCCCGATCTACGCGCTCACCTCCAAAATCGGCACACAGCGCAAAATGGCGCTGTACCGCAACGTGCGCCCCATCCTCATGCAAAACACCAGCGCCAACCGCGACGAGGCGCTGGCCCAGGCCGAGGCCTATCTCAAGGCGCAAGGCGTCGTCGATACCGGCGACATCTACGCCATCACCTGCGGCGAGCCAATGGGTGAGCCGGGCGGCACCAACATGCTCAAGATGGGTCGCGTTTCCTGAAAAGAGGTTGAGCGTGTTTGCTCCTTCCCCCGCTTGCGGGGGAAGGAGCAAAACCGCTCAACGCCTGCCGCGCCCAAACCGCACCCAGACCAGCCGCACCGCCAGCGCGGCCAGCAAGCCCACGCACCAGCCGCCCAGCACATCGGAAGGAAAGTGCAGGCCCAGCGCCACGCGGCTCCAGCTCACCCATAGCGCCGCCGCCAGCGCCAGCGCCTTGAGCGGCCAGCGCCCCGGCGCCAGCAACGCTGCCGCCGCCAGCGCGCCCATGACGGCAGCATGCGAGCTTGGAAAACTGCCATCGGCGGCGTGCTGCACCCAGCGCGTGCCCAAGCCCAGAACGAAGGGCCGATTCAGATGAAACAGCGGTTTGAGCACGAGCGCCGCCGCCGCCGCCAGCGCCACGCTGGGCAGCGCGCGCCAGGCCGGCAGCCGCGTGCCATCCGCGCCTGCCAGCGCCAGCGTTGCCGTGGCCACCATCAGCCACTGCGGCAGCGTCAGGCTGGCAAAGCGCGCCAGCTCGAGCCAGATGTGAGACGTGCCGGGGCCAAGGTTGAACCACAGAAACAGGGCGCGGTCGAGTTCGTTCATGGCAAGAGCTTACGCCAAGGGCGCGTTGGCGCCGCTGGCTTCCGCCTTAACCATTCACCGCACGCGAGGGAGGTCCTTTGTACTCACCCCGGATACAGCCCCAGTACGCGCGCATGAACCCGCGCCAACCCCAGCAACGCATCGGTAAAGGGCGTGGGCGTTTGGGTGAACTGCCCCAGTTCGCGCACGGCGGTTACCAGCGCGTCCAGTTCCACCGGGCGGCGCGCTTGCACGTCTTGCAGCATCGACGGCTTTAACGCGCCCAGCTTGCGCGTGATGGCGTGGCGGTCTTCGGGCTGCTGCGCGATGGGCACGCCGATGCGCGCGCCGATTTCGCGCGCTTCCAGCATCACGGCGCTGAGAAAGTTGCGCGCCAGTTCGTCGTCCAGCACGCGGTCGGCGCTGGCGCCAGTCATGGCGCAGACCGGGTTCACTGTCATGTTGCCCCACAGCTTGTACCAGATGTCTTGCTGGATTTGCCCGGACAGCGTGACCTCGAACCCCGCGCCCCGCAGCAGCGCCTTCAGCGCTTGCGCGCGCTCGGAAACGCCACCGCCCGGCTCGCCCACGATCAGCCCATTGCCCATACGGTGCCGCACCACGCCCGGCGCGTCCACTGAGCAACTGGCATGCACCACGCAGCCAAGCACGCGCTCAGTGCCAATCGCCCGCCCGATCGCGCCGCCGGGATCGACCGATTCCAGCGTGCGCCCGGCCACCAAGCCCTTCAGGCCCTGCAAGAACCACCACGGCACGCCGTTCATGGCCGTGAGCACCGCCGTTTGCGGGCCAAGCAGTGGGCCGATGGCGCTCGCCACCTCGCGCATGGCCGGGGCCTTGACGGCGACGATTACCAGGTCTTGCGCGCCCAAGTCAAAGGGCTGATCGGTGGCGCGCACGGCAAACGACCGCTCGCGCTCATCGGCGAGCGCGCCTTCGCGCAAACGCAAGCCGTGCGCGCGCAGCGCCTGCAAGGTCGCGCCGCGCGCCACCACGTTCACCGGCTGCCCGGCAGCGGCCAGCCGCGCCCCGATCCAGCCGCCAATGGCGCCCGCGCCGACGATGCAGATGTTTTGGAACATGCTGCGATTGTGGCGAATCGGCGCGACAATGCCCGCATGGACACCCTCGCAACCACCCTCGCCCAACGCCTGGGCACGCGCTGGCCGTTGATTCAGGCGCCGATGGCCGGTGCGCAGGGCAGCAGCATGGCGCTGGCCGTGAGCCGCGCCGGCGGGCTGGGGTCACTGCCCGGCGCCATGCTCGCGCCGCAGGCGTTGCGCGCCGAGCTGCAAGCGCTGGCCGCCAGCGGGCTGCCCTACAACGTCAACTTCTTTTGCCACCAGCCGCCCGCGCCCGACGCTGCGCGCCTGGCCGCCTGGCGCGCCGCCCTCCAGCCGTATTACGACGAGTTCAGCGTCGATCCCGACGCCGCACCCGCCGGCCTCGCCCGCGTGCCCTTCAACGCCGAAACCGCCGATCTGCTGGCCGAATTCAAACCGCCTGTGGTCAGCTTTCATTTCGGCCTGCCCGCGCCAGATTTGCTGGCGCGCGTCAAAAGCCGGGGCGCGTTCGTGCTCTCGTCGGCCACCACGGTGCAAGAGGCGCTGTGGCTTGAGCGGCACGGCGCGGATGCTGTCATCGCCCAGGGGCTGGAAGCCGGCGGCCATCGCGGGCATTTTCTGGGCGCCGACCTGAGCGCGCAGATGGGCACTTTCGCGCTGCTGCCGCAGATCGCCGCCGCCGTGCGCTTGCCGGTGCTGGCCGCCGGCGGCATCGCCGACGCCGCCGGGGTGCGCGCCGCCCTGGCATTGGGCGCGGCGGGCGTGCAGGTTGGCACCGCTTATTTGTGCGCGGATGAAGCCGCCACCACGCCCGCGTACCGCGCCGCGCTGCAAAGCGAGGCGGCCCGCCACACGCAGATGACCACGCTGTTTACCGGCGGCGCGGCGCGCGGCATCGTTAACCGCGTCATGCGCGAACTGGGGCCTTCCAGCCCAGCGGCCCCGCCCTTTCCGCTGGCCGCCGCCGCTCTCGCTCCGTTGCGCGCCGCCGCCGAAAAAGCGGGGTGCACTGACTTCACCCCGCTATGGAGCGGCCAAAACGCCAGCGGCTGTATCAGCGCCTCGGCGGCGCAAATCACCGCGCTGCTGGCGCAGGGGTTTGACGCGCGGAAAAATTGATGGTTAATATTATATTCATAGCTTGCCATCCTTATATAACATGAATTTAATATATTTTTATTTCGTAAATACATATTATACCAAGGCAGTTAGCTATTATAAATCTAGTAAAAAGCAAGACGCCTGGTTATCCCACGCCTGCATGCGGTGGAGGCGGAAGAAGGCGGCTCGCTAGATAGAATGACCGGTTTGATGGATGCCCCGCCCGACAATCTGGTTGAACTGCGCGATGTGCGCTTCGGCTATGGCGCGCGCGCGGTGTTGCAGGATTTGACGCTGGCCGTTCCGCGCGGCAAGGTGACGGCGCTGATGGGCGCTTCTGGCGGCGGCAAGACCACGGTGCTGCGCCTGATCGGCGGGCAGGCGCGGGCGCAGGCGGGGCAGGTGCTGTTCGATGGCCGCAACGTGGCCGGCATGAGCCAGGCGCGGCTGTACGCGGCGCGGCGGCGCATGGGGATGCTGTTTCAGTTCGGCGCGTTGTTCACTGATCTGTCGGTGTTCGAGAACGTGGCTTTTCCCTTGCGCGAGCACACGTCTTTGAGCGAGGCGCTGATCCGCGACGTGGTGCTGATGAAGCTCGATGCGGTGGGGCTGCGCGGCGCGCGCCACCTGATGCCCGCCGAAATTTCCGGCGGCATGGCGCGCCGCGTGGCGTTGGCGCGGGCGATTGCGCTGGACCCTGAACTGGTGATGTACGACGAACCCTTTGCCGGGCTGGACCCGATTTCGCTGGATACCGCGGCGCGGCTGATCCGGCGGCTCAACGGCGCGCTGGGCATCACCAGCCTGGTCGTCTCGCACGATCTGGCGGAAACCTTTCGCATTGCCGACCACGTGGTGATCCTGGCCGACGGCGCGGTGACCGAACAGGGCACGCCCGATCAGGTGCGCGAGAGCAGCCATCCGCTGGTGCGCCAGTTCGTGCACCCCGAAGACAGCGAGGAAGGCCCGGTGCGCTTTCACTACCCCGGCCCCAGCGTGGCCGAAGATTTCGGCGTGGGAGCGCCGCGTTGATGGCCTGGTGGCGCCCCGCCGACATCGGCCTGGCTGTGCGCCGCACGCTGGCCGACATCAGCTTTGCCGCGCGCTTTTTCTGGCAACTGCTGCGGCTGGGCGGGGCCACGCTCTGGCGCTTTGGGCTGGTGCGTGACCAGATTCACTTTCTGGGCAATTACTCGCTGGCGATCATCGCGGTGTCGGGGCTGTTCGTCGGCTTCGTGCTGGCGCTGCAGGGCTACAACATCCTGCAACGCTACGGTTCGGCGGAGGCGGTGGGCATGATGGTGGCGCTCTCGCTGGTGCGCGAGCTGGGGCCGGTGGTGACGGCGCTGCTGTTTGCCGGGCGCGCGGGCACGTCGCTGACGGCGGAGATCGGTTTGATGAAAGCCGGCGAGCAGTTGAGCGCGATGGAAATGATGGCCATCGACCCGGTGCGGCGCATCATCGCCCCGCGTTTTTGGGCCGGCGTGATCGTGGTGCCGCTGCTCACGGCCGTGTTCAACGCCGTCGGCATTCTGGGCGGCTGGGCCGTCAGCGTGCCGCTGATTGGCGTGGACCCGGGGTCCTTCTGGAGCCAGATGCAGGGCGGCGTGGACTGGTGGAGCGACGTGGGCAACGGCGTGATCAAGAGCGTGATGTTCGGCGTCACCGTCAGCTTCATCGCGCTGCTGCAGGGCTACACGGCCAAGCCCACCGCGGACGGCGTGGCGCGCGCCACCACGCGCACGGTGGTGATGGCCTCGCTCATGGTGCTGGGGCTGGACTTTCTGCTGACGGCGTGGATGTTCAGTCTGTAGAACGCCTGTAGAAATTTACGGAGAACGACGCTCATGGAACGCTCGAAGAACGATATCTGGGTCGGCCTGTTCGTGCTGGCGGGCTTGGCCGCGCTAGTGTTTCTGGCCTTGCAGTCGGCCAACCTGCTGTCCATCAACATGCAGAGCACCTACCGCGTGACGGCGCGCTTTGACAACATCGGGGGCCTCAAGCCCAAGGCCGCCGTGCGCAGCGCCGGCGTGGTGGTTGGGCGCGTGGCCGTCATCGGATTCGACGACCAGCGCTACCAGGCCAGCGTGGCGCTGGATATGGACGCCCGCTACAAATTTCCCAAGGACAGCTCGATGAGCATCCTCACCAGCGGCCTGCTGGGCGAGCAGTACATCGGCGTGTTGCCCGGCGCGGACGAAAAATTCCTGGCCACCGGCGACAGCGTGACTTCCACCCAGTCGGCGGTGGTTCTGGAAAACCTGATCGGCCAGTTTCTTTACAACTCGGCGGCTAGTGGCGGCGGAAAAGAGAAGGAGAACGAGGATCCGGCAAAGAAAAAGTAGATATTCTCCGGCATGGGGCCGTGGAATATCCGCGGGAATGGAATCCGCCGGCTGCGCAAACGCAACGCCTGGCGTTGTGTGGTCTTAGCGTTCGGGATGAGCAGAATGCGCGTCCGGTTCAATATCCCCTATATTGGTCATCGCCCAGGCTGGCAGTGGCTGCGGGTTGGATTCGAATGTATTGATATCAGACATCGCCCAAGTTTGCCGCTGCGATTGACCATTATTGTCTTCCTGACGCTGCCACCGGTTGATCGCTATCTGCTTGCGCAACTCGGACAGGCGCTGCTCCACTTGTTCTAGCGCCACCTGCTTTTCGTTGGCCGCCTTGATGATCGTCGCGATGCGACCCGAACTCACGTGCTCTGGCTGCTGGCGCATCCGCATCAGATCGTTGCCGTCGCGGATAATCAGCAGCAGCGAGGGCAGACTGATTTCGCCCAAATCGGTCAACTTGCGGTGGAAATAAACCCGCATCGCCTCCCGGTCCGCAGCCGGAATCAACTGGGGGGTGTAGATGATGAGCAGGTGGCTGGACCGGTCGGCAGCGTCGCGCGTGGTCATGCACTCGCAATGGCCGGCCAGCCCGACGTATTTCATGAGAAAGTGCGTGACCTGCTTGAGCCGCTGCAGGTGCTTGGCTCTTTTGCGAGCACGGCTGCCAAATATGAACACGATGAACCTCGTTCTTTTATGCGAGAGAATTAGAAACCATGATGCTTTCGGGCTGGCATAGATAATGCGAGCAGTGATGGGGCAGAAAACACGGCACGGGTTCCTTTCCTTTCTTGTCCTTGGCGGCCTGTGAGCGCGCCAAGCCAAGTGCGCAGCAAGCACAAGCTCATAGTATAACACGGCTGGCGCGTGCGCGCCATGACTTGAATCATCCCGTGTAACGCAGGCAAGGGAAAATGAGCCGCGCAGTTTTGCGTGGCGGCGTAGAGTCGATTTTCTCCAGTGGCGGGCTTCATCCGGCACGTTGAAGCGGCTCCAGAAAATACAGATAAAATCAGACTTTTATCCATACGTATTCTGGGATTAGAGCTACGCTTGCAATAGTACGAAGCCACCTTACGGCCCAAACCCCGCGCCGCGCCGGGCTGATACTACCCGCCCAGCCGCAGCCTTCCACGGGCAAATTGGTAACATCGAGGTCTGCGGCCAGACCGCGCCGCCCGGCGCTGGCCTGCCGCCAAACTGCTCGCATGACGCCCTTTGCCGTCCTTCGCCCAACATTCTGCCGCCGCGCGCTGCCGGCGTTGGCTGTTGCCTGTCTGCTGGCCGGCTGCGCCAGCGCGCCCGGCGCCGATCCGCGCGACCCGTGGGAGCCTTACAACCGCTCCATGACCAGGTTCAACACGGCGGTGGATAACGCGGCGCTCAAGCCCGCGGCCACGTTCTACCAGCGTGTCACGCCGTCCGTGGTGCGCACGGGCGTCGGCAACTTTTTCGGCAATCTGGGCGATGTCTGGTCGTTCGTCAACAACGTGCTGCAAGCCAAGCCCGAAGGCTCCCTGTATTCGTTCTGGCGCGTGGTGGTCAACACCACTATCGGTCTTGGCGGCGTGCTCGATCCGGCCACTGACATGCGGCTGACGCGCCACAGCAAAGACTTTGGCCAGACCCTGGGCTACTGGGGCATACCTTCCGGCCCCTACGTGGTGCTGCCGCTGCTGGGACCCTCCACGCTGCGCGACACTGCCGCGCTGCCGGTGGACTGGTATGGGCAGCCGCTCACCTACGTGTCCGACGTTCCCGTGCGCAACACGCTCATGGCGGTGCATTTCGTGGACACCCGCGCGCGTCTGCTGGGCGTGAGCAACATGCTGGAGCAAAGCGCGCTTGATCCCTACTCCTTCCAGCGCGACGTGTTCCTGCAACTGCGCCGCAACCAGGTGTATGACGGCAATCCGCCGCCCGATCCGGCGTCGGAAAACGACGCCGCGCATTAAAAACGGAAACCGCAAGGACTCCCCGCATGAAAAATCGCCTGACCCGCCGCTTCGTTTTCCTGGCCGCGCTGCTGATTGCCGGCGCGGGCTTGGCCATTTCCCCCAAGGCGCGCGCCGACGAAGCGCCCGACGCCATGATCGCGCGCCTGTCGCAAGACGTGCTCGACACCATCAAGGCCGACAAATCCCTGCAAAGCGGCAATCTCGCCCGCGTGATGGCGCTGGCCGATAGCAAGGTCATGCCCTACGTCGATTTCCGCCGCATGACGGCCGCCGCCGCCGGCCCCGCCTGGCGCCGCGCCACGCCCGCGCAGCAGCAGCAACTGCAAGATGAATTCAAAACGCTGCTGGTGCGCACCTATTCCAACGGGCTGCGCCAGGTCAGCAACCAGACTGTGCAAGTGCAGCCCATGCGCGCGGCCCCCGGCGATCAGGAAGTGGTGGTGCGCACGTTCATCAGAGGCAGCGGCGAGCCGGTGCAAATGGACTACCGCCTGTATAAAACTCCGGGCGATGGAACGGGCTGGAAGGTGTACGACTTCAACGTGATGGGCATCTGGATCATCGACACTTACCGCTCGCAATTCGCCCAGCAGATCAACGCCGGCGGCATAGAACGGCTGCTGCAAACGCTGACCGAACTCAACAAGTCCAACAGCGCCAGATGACCTTGCTCGTGCTGCCCGCCGAAATCACCCAGGCGCAGGCCGTCGCCTGCCTGACCATGCTGCAAACGGCGGCGCGCGCTGGCGGCGACTGCGAAGTGGTGATCGACGCCGCGCCGCTGGAACGCTTCGATTCCTCCGCGCTGGCGGTGCTGCTCCAATGTCGGCGCGAAAGCCTGGCCGGCGGCAAGAGCTTTGCCGTCACCAGCATGCCGCCCCGGCTGGCGGAGCTGGCGGCGCTCTACGGCGTGGCGCCTTTGCTGTGGCCTAAAGAAGGTTGAGCGATTGGCGTTCGCAGCGACGGACTTCAGCACCTGCTGAAATCGGGCTTTCGTTTCTCCATAAATGCCGTCATGGCTTCGCGGGCGGCGGGCTGGGAGAGCATACGGGCAAACTCCTCGCCTTCTTCGTCGATGCGGCGCAGCACGGCTTCGTGCAGGCTGCTTTTCATCAGCCGCTTGGTGGCGATCAGGCTGGCTTGCGGCTTGGCGGCGAGCTTGAGCGCCTGGGCCTGCGCCAGCGCGTTGCACTCGCCGGGCGTGACGATGCGGTTGATAAGGCCCGCCTCCAGCGCGGCCTCGGCCATGAAAGGCTCGCCCAGCAACAGCGCCTCGGCGGCGCGGTGGTGGCCGAACATGCGCGGCGCCAGCAGGCTGGAGGCCGCTTCGGGGCATACGCCGAGGTTGACGAAGGGCATGGAAAAGGCCGCGTTGTCGCCCGCATAGACCAGGTCGCAGTGAAACAGCATCGTCGTGCCCACGCCCACCGCCGGGCCGCAGACAGCGGCCAGCACGGGCTTGGGGCAAGCGGCCAGAGCGCGCAGAAAGCGGAACGCCGGCGCGCTTTTGCTACCGGGTGGGCGGCGCAAAAAATCGTCCAGATCATTGCCGGCGGAGAACACGGTTTCATGGCCTTGCAGCACCACCACGCGCGTGCCGCCATCCTGCGCGGCTTGTTCCAGAGCGTGAGCCAGCCGCTCGTACATGGCGACGGTGATCGAGTTCTTGCGCTCGACGCGGTTGAAGGTGAGGGTAAGCACGCCGTCTTGGCGGTGTTCGAGGATTTCGGTCATAACTGGGTTGCGGGAGGGTGAAAGGACATGATTATTTACCGAGCCGGACGCGCGGTTTGTTCCCGTCCGCTTGCGTGATGTGCGGAAGCACACCCCACGCGGCGAACACGGGACGCGGCTTGCCAGCGCCTGTAGCGTGGTATCCGGGCGCAGGCCTTCGTCGGCATCCAGGCTGCGCTCGGTTAGTGGCGGTTCGGCGGTTTTCCATGAGCGTAGTCGCCAAAGTGAACTCCGAACCTCACACCTCGCACGAAAAGGAAACGCTGCAACACTCTTCGGAAGTAGCGTGGGGTATGTACAAAAGCGAAAGCCGGGACTTGCCCGGCTTTCCATTTGGTGCATCTTTCAGCTTGTTAGCGTCCAGAGCGCATTTCCCAATCGTCGTAGTTAATTATTCATTATATCATAGGCGATTGTAGGAGATCAAAACCATGAATTATCGACTTGCCCTAGACCTAGGCAGCACTTCTCTGGGGTGGGCCTTATTCAGACTCAACGCTGACAAAGAGCCTGCGGCTCTTATCAAAGCAGGGGTGCGCATCTTCAGTGATGGGCGCAACCCCAAGGATGGCTCGTCGCTTGCGGTAACACGCCGCGCCGCGCGGATGATGCGCCGTCGACGCGACCGGTTGCTCAAGCGCAAGTCGCGCATGATGCGCACGCTGATTGCGTATGGGTTTTTCCCTGCCGACGAGGCCGCGCGCAAGGCGCTCGAACAGCTTGACCCTTATGCGTTGCGCGCCAAGGGGCTGAATGAAGCGATCACGCCCGGAGAGTTCGCTCGCGCCTTGTTTCACATCAACCAGCGGCGCGGCTTCAAGAGCAACCGCAAGACCGATAAGAAGGACAACGACAGCAGCGCGCTTAAAGCTGCCATCCAACAACTGCACGCTGCCATTGATCCGCAGGGGCGCGAGGGCAAGCCACGCACCGTGGGCGAATGGCTGCACCAGCGCAATAAGCAGCAGCAGACGATGCGTGCGCGTTTTCGGCAAGAGCGCGTGCCAGGCGAAGAAGGCAAGATCCGCATCGAGAAAAGCTACGATTTGTACATCGACCGTGCGGCGATCGAAGCTGAGTTCGACGCACTTTGGTCCAAGCAGGCCGAACTCAACCCTGCGCAGTTCAATGAAACTGCGCGCGAGGAACTCAAGGATTGCTTGCTGCACCAGCGTCCGCTTAAGCCCGTTGTGCCCGGACGCTGCACGCTCATTCCCGAAGAGCCACGCGCCCCTCTGGCATTGCCGAGTCAGCAGCGTTTCCGCATTTATCAGGAAGTCAATAACCTGCGCATTCTAGGCGACCGTTTGCAGGAACAGAGTCTGTCGCTCGACCAGCGCAACAAGTTGGTAGCTGAACTGGACTGCCAGAGCAAGCTGAGCTTTACGCAAATCCGAAAATTGCTGCGCCTGCCGGGAACCACCCAATTCAATCTTGAAGATGCCAAGCGCCAGGAAATCAAGGGCAACATTACAGGCGCGATCCTGTCTAAAAAAGACCTGTTCGGCCCGGCGTGGGGGCGGTTTGATGAGGCCCGGCAAGACGCCATCGTGATGCAACTGCTTACCGAGGAAAACGAAGCGTGCCTGGTGCGGTGGCAGCAAGAGCAAACCGGTGTAGACGAGGCCCGCGCTGAGGCGCTGGCCAACGTCAGCCTGCCCGAAGGCTATGGCAGCCTGAGCGCCAAGGCGCTAGCGCGCATCTTGCCGGAATTGCGACGCGAGGTGGTAACTTACGACAAGGCGGTGCAAGCGGCAGGGTTTGAGCACCACAGTAACATCAGTCATGCCGCCACGGGCGAAATCCTGCCTGAGCTGCCCTATTACGGCGAGTATTTGCAGCGGCATGTGGGCTTTGGCTCCGGCAACCCCAGCGATCCACCCGAAAAGCGGTTTGGCAAGATCGCCAACCCCACAGTCCATATTGGTTTGAACCAAGTCCGCGTCGTGGTCAATGTGCTGATTAAACGTTACGGTCACCCCAGCGAAGTTATTGTTGAAGTAGCACGCGAACTCAAGCAAAACAAAGAGCAGCGCGAAAAGGCTCAACAGACCCAGGCCAGCAACCAAAAGCGCAATGAACGCCTGCGCCAAGAAGCTGCTGCGGTCTTGCAATGCAGCCCGGAGCTGGTGCGCCGGTCAGACATCGAAAAGCTGATTCTGTGGGAAGAACTCAGCCCCAATGTGGCTAACCGCTGCTGCCCCTACAGCGGGGTACAGATCGGTAAGGAAATGTTGCTCAGTGACCGGGTAGAGATTGAGCACATCCTGCCTTTCGCGCAGACGCTTGATGACACCCTGAACAACAAGACCGTGGCGATGCGGGAGGCCAACCGCATCAAGGGCAATCGCCCGCCCTGGGAAGCGCATGCCGATTTCGAGGCGCAAGGTTGGGATTACGAAAGCATCCTCAGCCGCGCCCAACAGATGCCAGCCAAATACTACCGTTTCTGCGAAGATGGACTGCAAAAATGGCTGCGCGAAGACAAGAGTTTTTTGGCGCGAGCACTTAATGACACCAAGTACCTTAGCCGCGTAGCGCGTGAATACCTGAGCTTGATTTGCCCACAGGGAACGCGCGTAATTCCAGGCCGAATGACCGCAATGCTGCGTCGTAAATTTGGTCTTGATGGAAATGCGAAGAAATGTATTCCTGGCGTTTTAAGGTTAATCGGCGAAAAGAACCGCAACGATCACCGGCACCATGCCGTTGATGCCTGCGTGATTGGCGTGACCGATCAAGGTATGTTGCAAAAGTTCGCACAGGCCAGTTCCAGCGCGCGTGAAAAGCAGCTTGACCGGCTGGTCGAAACCATGCCCTTGCCCTGGCTCACCTACCCCGAGCATGTGCGGCGGGCGATCAATGCCATTTGGGTGAGCCACAAGCCGGATCATGGCTATGAAGGGGCCATGATGGAAGAAACCAGCTATGGTATTCGTCGCGATGGTTCCATCAAGCAGCGGCGCAAGGCCGATGGCAGCACGGGCCGGGAAATTAGCAACCTTATTCGTATCGCCGAACCGGGTCAGCTACAACGTCATGGCGTGGATGCCGAAGGGCGACCGCTGCCTTACAAGGGCTATGTCGGCGGCAGCAACTACTGCATCGAGATCACTGTTAATGATAGGGGTAAGTGGGAGGGGCAGGTTATTTCCACCTTCGAGGCTTACCTCATCGCACAACAGGATGGACTGCATCAGTTGCGGCATCCCACGTTGGGACAGAACGGTAAACCGTTGGTAATGCGGCTAATGATTAATGACAGTGTTCGGTTGGAGGTGGATGGAATGCTCAAGATAATGCGGGTTCGAAGTATTAGTCCAAGCGGGCAGGTATTTATGGCTCCTATCCATGAAGCCAATGTTGATGCCCGCAACAGGGACAAAACCGATACATTTGCATACACCTCAAAAATAGCGGGTTCCTTCCAAAAAGCCCGAGGTCGCCGCGTAACGATTTCTCCCATCGGCGAACTGCGCGACCCCGGCTTCAAGGAGTAGCCTCAATGATTGGCCGCATCGTAGAAGTGGCCGATGACCGGCGGCACTTGTTCGTCCACCGCGGCTTTATGGTGGTCAAAGACACTGAGGGCGAGCGCAAGGAATTGGGCCAGATTCCGCTCGACGA
>JAIRVJ010000110.1 GCA_031253955.1 Burkholderiaceae bacterium
CTAATGGGGGCTTTTGGGCGCGCCGGGGGGTGGCTGGGGCTTTCCCCCTGGCGGGGCCCCGGCCCCGCAAACCCAGCCGTATTCCGCCCCAACGCGACCCCGAAAAGACTATGAACAGGCTCTAAGCGTTGGTCAACCTCTGAAATCGAGCGCGTGCTGCTTCGGCATGGGTTCGTTTTGATGGGACAGAGGGGCAGCCACAGGAAATATGTCATGCAGGAGCATGTCGTCATCGTCCCTGCCGGGCGCAAGGAAATCCGTCCGGGAACTTTCGCCTCCATCCTCCGGCAATCAGGTCTTGATCTCCCGGATTTCACGGGCAAGTAGCCGCACCGCACCATGATTACCCTCGCCCTCTCCAAAGGCCGCATCTTCGACGAAACCCAGCCGCTGCTCAAGGCCGCCGGCATCGAGGTGCTGGAAGACCCAGAAAAATCGCGCAAGCTCATCCTGCCCACCAGCCAGCCCGACGTGCGCGTGGTGCTGGTGCGCGCCAGCGACGTGCCGACCTACGTGGAATACGGCGGCGCCGACTTGGGCGTGGCCGGCAAGGACGTGCTGCTGGAGCACGGCGGCGCCAACCTCTATCAGCCGCTGGATTTGCGCATCGCCCAATGCCGCATGGCCGTGGCCGCGCCCGCGGGGTTTGATTACCCGGCGGCGGTGCGCCAGGGTTCGCGCATCACGGTGGCCACCAAGTACACCGGCATCGCGCGCGACTTCTTCGCCGACAAGGGCGTGCACGTCAACCTCATCAAACTCTACGGCAGCATGGAACTGGCCCCGCTCACCGGCCTGGCCGATGCCATCGTCGATCTGGTGTCCACCGGTAAAACGCTCAAGGCCAACCATCTGGTGGAAGTCGAGCGCATCATGGACATCAGCTCGTATCTGGTGGTCAACCAGGCCGCGCTGAAATTGAAAACCGCGCCGATACGCTGGATCATTGATGCGTTCGCCGCCGCCGTGACACCGGCGGGATAAAACTAAAGCGCGCTTTTGTTCTTGTGGAGAATGTTCATGAACAGCCCCCTGGAAAAGGATTTTCTATCGCGGGAAGCCAGTAATCAAATGCAAGGGCCACGCCCGTCATCCGCCATCGGTATCCTAGCCTTTCTGCTAATTTTATCGGGTTTATTTTTGTTAATTTATCTGTTGAGAGAACTTTACTTCGCCTACCAACAGCCGGCAGCGAACCTATTTTTGCTCAACATCAAAGAAGCAATTACAACCAAAACACTTTTTTCTCAGGAAGGCTCGCCTCCCTACATGATCGGCGAAGGTGGCGCCATAATGGTTGCGATTGTTATTTTTATTTTGTTCGCGAGTCTGATATTTTCTGTTGCGATTGGACTCGTCCGCGCGGGAACGCAAATTTTATCACCGAATTTTGATGAAAAAATTCAGCAACTCAAGTTGCGTGTAAATGTTTTGACCAAAAACCAAGGCAACTCAAAAACCACGTGATAATCCGGAACGCGCAATGTCCGGTTCATACCGGCAGCGCCTCGGACAGCACGCGGGTACGGAACTTCTCCGGCAGCGCACGGGGCGTCTGCACGTCCACGGGTACGCCGAGCAGGCGCTTCAGCTCGACCTGAATGGCCGCCACGTCCATCAAGGTTGTTTCCGGCGTTGGGTCGATCAAAATATCCAGATCGCTACCCTCCGTGTCCTCGCCGCGCAGCACCGAACCGAATACCCGCGCATTGCGGGCGCGATGCAACTCGACGACGCGCCGGATCGCGGCGCGATGGGCATTCAGAGCTTGGGAGGGTTTCATGATCGAGCTTCATGATAACGCGCTTGCCGCGCTCAAAGCGTTGCGCGGCGTACGCCAGTGAGACAATCGGCGGGCCGATTTTTCGCTTCCTCGCCATGACCGCCACTGCCGCCCCCTTGCGCCTTGCCACCACCCAGCCCGACTTCGAGGCGCGCTTGGCCGAGCGGCTGCATTGGAGCGCGGAGGAGGACGCGGCCATTGAGCAGCGCGTCAGAGGCATCTTGGCCGATGTGCGCGCGCGCGGCGACGCGGCGGTGCTGGAATACACCGCGCGCTTTGATAGCTTGCAAGTTGACAACATGGCGGCGCTCGAATTGACCGCCGCCGAACTCAAAGCCGCCTTCGACAGCCTGCCGTCAGAACAGCGCGACGCGCTGCAACAGGCCGCCGCGCGCATCCGCCGCCATCACGAATGGCAGAAAAAACAGGGCGGTGAAACGGCTACCTGGCGCGATGAGGACGGCACGCTGCTCGGCCAGAAGGTCACGCCGCTGGATCGCGTGGGCATCTACGTGCCTGGCGGCAAGGCCGCGTATCCAAGCAGCGTGCTGATGAATGCGCTGCCCGCGCATGTGGCGGGCGTGGGCCAAATCGTCATGGCCGTGCCCACGCCCGGCGGCGTGAAAAACCCGCTGGTGCTGGCCGCCGCGCACGTGGCGGGCGTGACGCGCGCCTTTGCCATCGGCGGCGCGCAGGCCATCGGGGCGCTGGCGTATGGCACCGCCAGCGTGCCGCGCGTGGACAAGATCACCGGCCCCGGCAATGCCTACGTCGCCAGCGCCAAGCGGCAGGTGTTCGGGCAAGTGGGCATCGACATGATCGCCGGCCCCAGCGAAATTCTGGTGCTGGCCGACGGCAGCACGCCGCCCGATTGGGTGGCGATGGATCTGTTCAGCCAGGCCGAGCACGACGAACTGGCGCAAAGCATTTTGCTCACCCCCGACGCGGCCTACATCGACCGCGTGCAAGCGGCCATCGGCCGCCTGCTGCCCGCCATGCCGCGCCGCGCCATCATCGCCGCATCGCTCACTGGGCGCGGCGCGCTCATCCACACGCGCAGCATGGAAGAAGCGTGCGAAATCGCCAACCGCATCGCGCCCGAGCATCTGGAAATCAGCAGCCGCGAGCCGCACCGCTGGGAGCCGCTGCTCAAGCACGCGGGCGCCATTTTTCTGGGCGCCTACACCAGCGAAAGCCTGGGCGACTACTGCGCCGGCCCCAACCATGTGCTGCCCACCAGCGGCACGGCGCGCTTTTCGTCGCCGCTGTCGGTCTATGACTTTCAAAAACGCAGCAGCCTGATTGAAGTGAGCCAAGCCGGCGCGCAAAAACTCGGTCACATCGCCCGCGTGCTGGCCGAAGGCGAAGGCTTGCAGGCGCACGCGCAAGCGGCGCGGATGCGGGTGGAATGAAGTATGGGAACGCTTGACGCGAGATATATTTATAATAGCTTCTTACCATTGATTTATATGGTTTTGTTATATAAATATATACAAAAAATCATACAATATAATGGCAAGTAGATATCAAATCAATAGCTTGATATAGAACTTCCCGGAAATGGCAAATCCAGCCCGCTCAACGCTCACGGCCCAAAACGCAACCGCGTCGCCAGCAGCGCCACGAACGCTCCGCCTAGAGCGGTTTTGGTTTAGTTGATGACACTTTTTCTTCTGTGGAACAGGGGGAAGAAAGCCGCCGGTTGTAGGGGCGAAAAATATTTCGCCCCCACCGCAGCGAAAGAACGTGGCGCCTTGAATGAGGCGCTGCCGGGCGAAAAAATTTTCGCCCCTACAAGGCAGCACTTGCCACCCATAGATGTGTCAGCATTTGAACCAAAACCGCTCTAGCGACAGCGGCAGCGCCGCCACAATGGTGATGGTAATCATGGGCCTCTCGACGTCCGGGACGTTCTGCACCTTCATCTCGTGAAAGTAGAACAACCCGCCCAGCGTGAGCAGCGCGAGCAGCACCAGCGAAGGCGGCGGGTTGCGGATGGACCAGACCGAGAAGTTTATGAGAGGGCGGCGGTTTGTTCTTTAATCGTCTTCAAACGCCTTGACACCGCCCTGCGTGACCGGCCGTCCGGAGCGGAACACGCCAAGGCCGGTACGCGGATCGATCCGGTCTGCGGGCGCGGCATCGGCGGTTGCCGAGGGAACCGCGGCCCACCAGCCAAGATCGTCGCGCCCCCAATGCACGCCAAGACCGCTGGCGATCGTGCGAAGCAGTTCAAGTTCGGTAACTTCGCTTCCGGCATCAAGCAGATGCCCAGGCATTTCCGCGCCATCTTTGCCGCGCGTCGTCGTAATGGAAAGAACGGAAACCGGACAACCCGGCCCGCTAAGCTCACCGAGTCGATGGTACGGACCGTAGCGTTGGCTCATGATGGTTTGATTTTGAAGGAGTGCGTAGTTTTGGAGCGATACTTGGAAAAAGCTGGGAGTCCACTCCGTTCCATCCCAGCCTCATTCTGACCACTCCACCGAGACATATTTGATTTCCCTGTCGTTGTAAGCCGCCACAACTGCACTGCTATGGCCGCCGCTCCATTGAATGGATTGAGTGGCATAGCTATAGCCGGGCCCAAGCTTTTGGCGAGCAAGTTCGATGGCTTTGTCCCCTGCGGCCCCTTTGAGTGTCATGTTCAGCGCGACGACCAAGACCGCAACAAGTGCAATGCCAAGGCCGATTGCCAATCTTGGTGTGGCGGTACTGCGTCCACTTTTTTGAAGAGCGGCCAATACCGAGGACGAACGAAGTTGCTGATATGTCCAGCAAAGAAGAATCAGAACTGCTGCAGCAATAAGCCACAATGCAATAAACCATACCGGATCGAATTTGGCTTGCGCCACAAGCAGATCAATTGGCTGAAGGAATGGAAAAATCAGAAAAATTACACCGATAAAGCCAGTCAACATGAAAGCTGAGAACCAAGTAATAAGTCGTGCTGCCCCAAGGCTGCCGCGCATCAGAAAGACACCGGCGATAACGGAAAATATGTTGAAGCTGGATGAATAGCTCTGATCTTGCAAGATGCAGTAGATCATGAGCGCGATATCTGCCAAGCCAAACGCGACAAGAGCTAGTCCGACTCGCTTCAGGGTTGCGCGGTAATCTTTCATTATGAATAGCTGCAAATAGACGAACCGTTTTGAGGTAAGCAGTGTCGTCCAGCTTGCAAATATTGTCAATCCTGGCTGCGGCCAGTCATAAAACTATAGTTGACTCCTGAATAATAGGACATATACTATAGTCAACCGTGAAATAAATCAGACATGCTGATCTGGTCGGACACAGGTAGAAGGCATGTCTGATTTCAGTAGTGTCCGGTTAAAAGCTCCGTGCCAAGGCGGAGAGCCAGCATTGGCGCGGGATGCGGGCTGATTTTGTTTGGTGCCGATTTGAACTTCGCTGCCCACGATTTGCGTAGCCTCCT
>JAIRVJ010000158.1 GCA_031253955.1 Burkholderiaceae bacterium
ATGCCGCGCGCTTTTTCTTCCGGGGCGGCGTCGATCTGGTCGTAGGCTTTGGCCGTGCCGCCGTATTTCTTGCTCAGCACCGTGGTGATGGCCGCCGTCAGCGTGGTCTTGCCGTGATCAACGTGTCCTATCGTGCCCACGTTCACGTGCGGCTTGGTGCGCTCGAATTTCTCTTTTGCCATGATCTGTGGAACTCCAAAAAAATCAACCTGTCAACATTCCTGGTGCCCTTGGTGGGAATCGGACCCACGACCTCTCCCTTACCAAGGGAGTGCTCTACCACTGAGCCACCAGGGCGCTTTTGCCTTGCCTGCCTGCACGCGAACCGGCTGGAGCGGGAGACGGGAATCGAACCCGCGTCATTAGCTTGGAAGGCTAAGGTTCTACCATTGAACTACTCCCGCCAGGCTTGCCGCCGCCAACTCGCTGCCGCCCGCCCGGCGGACCAACCCGCTGGTGGAGAGGGCTGGATTCGAACCAGCGTAGGTATAAACCGGCAGATTTACAGTCTGCTGCCATTAACCACTCGGCCACCTCTCCGGCAGTGAACCTTTAATTATACCAGCAGATTCCACGGCGCACAATAGCAAGATTCGCGCGAGTCTATCCAGCCCCCATGAGCCAGCAGGCTGGCGGCGCGATCATCTCCGGCGCCGCTGAACACAGGTCGCGCGTCTCAAAAATAGCGGGCATGTACCGGGCGGCCCGCTTTGATGCCGGCATCCCCATGAAAAAAGAACCGGCCACGCCGGTTCTTTGAGTGCTTGCGTGTACCGCCGCCTCGATCAGGGCTTTTTGACCCAGCTGATGCAGTAGCCGTTCGGGTTGATTTCGGTATCGCCCGGGTACAGGGCGCAACCATTGGGGGCCTTGAAGTGGAAGCAGTTGGTGCAGGTCTTGGCCGGATCGGGGGATTTTTCGACATACTTCGTGGCCGAGCGCATGGCATCGTTCTTCGCGGCAAGCGCGGCGATGGGGATCATGGCTGCGGCCACGCCACCAATCTTGATGAAGGTACGGCGGGGTTGGTTGATGTTGTCAGACATACTTTACTTTCTCCTGGGGTTGGCGGCGACGAGTTCTTCATTGAAGAACTGCTCTTGCTTTAGTGCCACTTTACAGTGGCGGAGCGCAGTATGCCAACGTTTTGTAAAGTAATGGTTAACGCAGATCGGGATACTGGCGTCAACACCGCCAGAGCGGTCCACAAGATGAAGGCTCACTTCATGGAGCAGGCACGGAGCAGGCGGGCCGCTCGTTTGTGAGGGGCTGATTTTCCGCGAAGAATCAAGCGGCTTTGTCCGGCCCCAGCCAGTCGATCACCGGCAGGCCGTGTGCGGACAGAAAGCCGTTGGCGAGGCGGAAGTGGTCGCAGCCGATGAAGGGCACGGGCGGGCGCAGCGCCGACAAGGGGGAGGGGTGGTTGGCGGCCAGCCACAAATGCGGTCCGCGCTCTTGCGGCATTTTGGGCAGCAGGCTTTGCGCCTGTGCGCCCCAGAGCATGAAGACGAGCGGGGACGCATCGGCTTTGAGTTCTTGCAACACCGCGCCGGTGAGCTGCTCCCAGCCCCAATCGGCGTGACTGCCTGGCTGACCTTCTTCCACGGTGAGGCTGCGGTTCAAAAGCAGCACGCCCTGCCGCGCCCAATGGTCCAGCAGCCCGTCCATCGAGTGCGGCGCGCGGCCCAGGCTGCGCGCCAGTTCCTTGCCGATGTTGCGCAGGCTGGGCGGTGGCCGCACGCCCGGCCCCACGGCAAAGGCCAGGCCGTTGGCTTGCCCCGGCCCGTGGTACGGGTCTTGCCCGACGATCACCACCCGCACCGCCGCGCGCGGTGTGAGGGCGAATACGCGCAGCGGCTGCGGCGGGTAGATGCGCGCCCCCGCCGCCCGCCGCTCGGCCAGGCGCGCGTGCAGTTGCCCGCCTTGCGGGCCGGCCCAGAAGCGGTCGATCAGGGGCTGCCAGCCGGGGTCGGGCTTTTCTCCCTCTCCCGCAAACGGGAGAGGGTTGGGAAGGTGGCGGCGAATCAGGCGTTGCGTTTCCATGCGTGCTGCTGGCCCCCACCCCGGCCCTCCCCCGCAAGCGGAGGAGGGAGTGAACAGCCCTCTCCCATCTGCGGGAGAGGGGAGAACAGCGCCGCCAGCGCCTGCCCCGGCTCCGGGGCGCGCATGAAAGCCTCGCCAACCAGAAAGGCGTGTACACCCGCGGCGCGCAGACGGGCCACGTCGGCGCGGGTGGCGATGCCGCTTTCGGTCACGAGCAGGCGGCCTTCGGGCGCCTCGGCGCGCAGGCTCAGAGTGGTATCCAGCGACACCTCGAAGCTGCGCAGATTGCGGTTGTTGATGCCCACCAGCGGGGTTTTCAGTTTGAGCGCGCGTTGCAACTCGGCTGCGTCGTGCACCTCCACCAGCACCGCCATGTCCAGCGCGTGCGCCGCCGCTTCCAGTTCGGCCATTTGCGCGTCATCCAAACAGGCGGCAATCAGTAGCACGCAATCGGCCCCCATCGCGCGCGACTGGTAGATCTGGTAGAGGTCGATCATGAAGTCCTTGCGCAGCACGGGCAGGTTGCAACTGGCGCGCGCCTGTTTCAAATAATCGCTGCTGCCCTGAAAAAACTGCCTGTCAGTAAGCACTGACAGGCAAGCGGCGCTGGTCTGCCCGCCGCGGTCGGTATCACCCACGGCATAGCTTTGCGCGATGTCGGCGGGCACGAAGTCGGGCCGAATCAGGCCCTTGCTGGGACTGGCTTTCTTGACCTCGGCGATCACCGCCGCTTGGCCCGTGGCAACCTTGGCGCGCAGCGCGCCCACGAAGTCGCGCGTGAGCACGCGGCTTTCGGCGTCGGCGCGCATGGCCGCCAGCGGCACTTTCTTGCGCGCCGCGGCCACTTCCTCGCGCTTGACGGCGACGATTTTGTTCAGGATGTCATGACTCATTTTTTGATAGCTTCTCATCCCGATCCGGCGGGGGCGAGCGTAGAATTTTGACGAATATCCGGTGCATCACCAGCGCCGCGATTAGCGTGATGACGGTCACGCCCAGAGCGATCCACGCGCCTTCGTCGTGCCAGATGGCGTTCATGGCGCGGCCTCCACTCAGCCTGCAGCCTTCCGGCCAAACGCCAGCACCTGCGCCAGCTTGGCCTTGGCCGCGCCGGATTCGATGGCGGCGCGCGCTTTTTCTATGCCTTCCTGAATGCCGGCCACCACGCCCGCCGCGTACAACGTGGCACCGGCGTTGAACATGACGATGTCCCTGGCCGGCCCCGGCTGGTTGTCCAGCACGCCGTGCAGCATGGCCAAGGACTGTTCGGGCGTGCTCACCCGGATGCCGCGGCTGCTCATCATTGGTATGCCGAAATCTTCGGGGTGAATTTCGTATTCCCTGATCTGGCCGTTCTTCAACTCGCCGACCAGGGTGGCCGCGCCCAGGCTCACTTCGTCCATGCCGTCGCGGCCATAGACCACCACCGCGTGCTCGGCGCCCAGGCGTTGCAGCACGCGCACCTGAATGCCCACCAGGTCTTCGTGGAACACGCCCAGCAAAATGTTGGGCGCATCGGCCGGGTTTGTGAGCGGCCCCAGGATGTTGAAGATGGTCTTGACGCCCATTTCCTTGCGGATCGGCGCCACGTTCTTCATGGCCGGATGGTGGTTGGGCGCGAACATGAAGCCCACCCCCGTCTCGGCCACGCTGCGGGCGATCTGCTCTGGCGCGAGGTGAATGTTGGCGCCCAGCGCCTCCATCACGTCGGCGCTGCCGGATTTGCTGGAAACGCTGCGCCCGCCGTGCTTGGCCACGCGCGCGCCCGCCGCCGCCGCCACGAACATGGCGCAGGTGCTGATGTTGAAGGTGTGCGAACCGTCGCCGCCGGTGCCCACCACGTCCACCAGATGCCGGCGGTCGGCCACGTGCACCTTGGTGGCAAGCTCGCGCATCACTTGCGCGGCGGCGGCGATCTCGCCGATGGTTTCTTTCTTCACCCGCAGCCCGGTGATGATGGCCGCCACCATCAGCGGCGAGACCTCCCCGGCCATGATGAGCCGCATCAGGTGCAGCATTTCGTCGTGAAAAATTTCGCGGTGTTCGATGGTGCGTTGCAGGGCTTCTTGAGGGGTGATGGACATGGGGTGCTCGCGGGAAAAGAAGGATGGAAACAATGGGAACTACATGCTTGGCTTTTTCTTCGTCATTCCCGCGCAGGCGGGAACCCATTGAGCCTTGGTTATTGCCGGAAGGTAGATGTGCCGCCTGGATTTCCTGTCATTCCCGCGTAGGCGGGAACTGCGCGGGAATGACGAAGCATATTAGGAAAAGGCGGCGCGCTCGCGCAAAAAATTCGCCAGCAGCGCGTGGCCGTGCTCGGTCAGGATGCTTTCTGGGTGGAATTGCACGCCTTCCACGTCAAGGGTTTGGTGTTGGACGCCCATGATCTCGCCGTCGCTACTCCAAGCGGTGATTTGCAGATCGGGCGGGCAGGTGGTGCGCTCAATGGCCAGTGAGTGGTAGCGGTTGACGGTGAACTGCTGCGGCAGCCCGGCAAACACGCCTTGCCGCGTGGTGGTGATGAGGCTGGTCTTGCCGTGCATCAGCTCTTTGGCGCGCACGATTTTTCCGCCGAACGCCGCGCCGATGGCCTGATGGCCCAGACACACGCCCAGAATGGGCAGCTTGCCCGCGAAGTGCCGGATGACCGCCACCGACACGCCCGCCTGCTGCGGCGTGCACGGCCCCGGCGAGATGCACAGGCGGGCGAATTCGCCACGCTGGAACAGGGCGCTTAACTCGTCGAGCGTCACCTCGTCGTTGCGCAGCGTGGTTACTTGCGCGCCCAGCTCGCCCAGGTACTGCACGATGTTGTAGGTGAAGCTGTCGTAGTTGTCGATCATGAGCACCCGCACGCCTTGCGGCAGGCGCTGGCGCAGGCTCTCGACAGCTTCAGAATCAATAGCTAACTGCCCAGGCGTGATCTGTGTTTGCTCCGTTTTTTTGTTGAAATTTGTCATGGCGTTCACTCCAAGCCTTCTTCCACCAGCTCGCTGGCGCGTAGCAGGGCGCGGGCCTTGTGCTCGGTTTCGCGCCATTCCAGTTCGGGCACGCTGTCGGCCACCACGCCGGCTGCGGCCTGCACGTAAAGCTGCCCGTCCTTGACGATGCCGGTGCGGATCGCTATGGCCACGTCCATGTCGCCCGCGTAGCTGAGGTAGCCGCACGCGCCGCCGTAGATGCCGCGCTTGGTCGGCTCCAGCCGGTCGATCAGTTCCATCGCGTGCACCTTGGGCGCGCCGGTGAGCGTGCCGGCGGGAAAGGTGGCGCGCAGCACGTCCATATTGCTCATGCCTTCTTTCAGGATGCCCTCGACGTTGCTGACGATGTGCATGACGTGGCTGTAGCGTTCCACGGCGAAGGCTTCAGTCACCTTCACGCTGCCGGTTTGGGCGATGCGGCCGATGTCGTTGCGCGCCAGGTCAATCAGCATCACATGCTCGGCGCGCTCCTTGGGGTCGCTCACCAGCTCCTGCTCGGCGGCCTTGTCCAGCTCCGGCGTAGCTCCGCGCGGGCGGGTGCCCGCCAGCGGGCGGATCGTTACTTTCTGGCCGGCGGGCGTGTGCTCCTGGCGCACCAGAATCTCCGGGCTGGCGCTGACCACCTGAAAGCCGGCGAAGTCGTAATAGATCATGTACGGCGAAGGGTTGAGCGAGCGCAGCGCGCGGTAGAGCGACAGGGGCGATTCGGTATAGGGCTTTCTAATGCGCTGACCCACCTGCACCTGCATGAAGTCGCCCGCGGCAATCAGTTCCTTGGCTTGCTCGACCGCTTTCAGATAGTCGGCCTTGGTGAATTCGCGCTCCGCCGGCCAGGCGCGGCTGGGCGCAATGTGCGGCGCGGCCACCGGATGGCGCAACTGCTCGCGCAACTGGCGCATCCGCCGGCGGGCCGTGGCATACGCCTCCGGCGCGGCGGGATCGGCATAGACGATCAGGTACAGGCGCCCAGCCAGGTTGTCGATCACCGCCACTTCCTCGGTGTGCATCAGCAAAATGTCGGGCAGGCCCAGCGGGTCGGGCGGGCAGGTGGCAGCCAGTTTCTTTTCGATGTGCCGCGCCGTGTCGTAGCCGAAGTAACCGGCCAGCCCGCCGCAAAAGCGCGGCAGCCCCGGCAGCAGCGCCGCCTTGAAGCGTTGCTGGTAGGCGGCGATGGCCTCCAGCGGGTTGCCCGGCAGCGTTTGCACCACGTGGCCGTCCGTCACTACCTCGGTGCGCGCCGCATCGCCGAAGCCTTCGGAGCGCACCACCGTGCGCGCCGGCAGGCCGATGAAGCTGTAGCGCCCGAAACGCTCGCCGCCCACCACCGACTCCAGCAAAAAACTGTAGCGCCCGCCGCCCTGCGCGCACGCGAGCTTGAGGTATAGCGACAGCGGCGTCTCCAGATCGGCGAACGCCTCGGTCATCAGCGGAATGCGGTTGTAGCCTTGGCTGGCCAGGCTTTTGAATTCCAGTTCGGTAATCATGAGCGTCAATTCTCCGGTACGCTTTTCGGCCTCGGCGCTTGAGAAGAGCGCGCCCGGCGGCCAGGATTGATTTCTTTCCAACGCGGCCTTCGGCTGCTGCCGGGCCGCTCCCATCGCGCCCTGATGCGGTTATTGCGGGCGCGCTCGCAAGCAAGTCAGTGCGCTGGCTTGCGCCAGGACCATGCCTCCCGGGCGGGCACGCCCGGCGCAACGGTGACTTGATGGAAAGCGAACATGGGGCGCAGTGTAGCAAAGACGGAGGTTCCCCAGGGCAATCGCATCTAAATTCCATTCAATTCAAATCAACTCGTTGGATTTGGACGCGACAGATGACACCCGCGCCCCCGTAGGGGCGAAAAATCTTTCGCCAGCGGCGTCTCCTTGCCAGCGCCGCCGCTCTTTTGAGCGCAAGGGCGGAAAATTTTTCGCCCTTGCATCCGTTTCTCCCGCAAGCAATTGGAAAAAAACCACACAAACCTGAACCCTCGGGCGCTGTGTTGCCGGGAGCGGGTTGGGGAGGTTTCATTTCATTCTGCGCTCTGTATTATTTGCCGCGCGTAAAACTATTGCAGACAGGCCAAAGCAGGGGTCACAGGGTTGTCCGCGCGGCCTGATCGCAACCAGGCCCGTCAGCATCTTCTCTTTTGTCGCGGCACAAAGATGCACAGGATATGACATATATCAAACAATTGCTGCCGCACAGCACATAAAGTATTCATCCATATCTATCCAAATGGGCGGCAATCAGGTTTGTGCGCCGTGCCGGCCACGAACCTGACGTGCAAAAGCATTCAGTAAGAAAGAGGCATCCAATGGATTCAAGCACAGGGCGCGCCGGCTTGAAGGCAGTTGCGGGTATTTGCATACTTATGCTGGGCTGGCTGCTGCTGGCCGGTCAGGCGTTGGCTCAAGGCACGGATCCAGCCATTCAAAAAGGTCTGGCTTGGCTTCAAGGGCAGATCGGCAGCAACGGCCAACTGGCATCCGAAGCCGCCTCCATCGCGACGCCGTTTCAGGCGCGGCAGGAAACCCAGGTTACGCTGGCCGTACTGGCGAATGCTCCCGGTGCGTTGGCCGCAAATGTTGCTGCCAACACCGATACCAATGTCGAATACACGGCCCGCCGCATCATCGCGGCAGGCAGCGCCGCACAGGCGGCTGATATCACCCTGCTGCTGGCCGCACAAAACGCCGATGGCGGCTGGGGTGCGGACCCGGACCATCAAAGCAACGCGCTCGATACCGCGTTCGCACTCCAGGCGTTGGCGGCGGCCAATAGTGCCGAGTTGTCAGTGGTTGCCAATGCTCTGACCTGGTTGACGCAAGCGAAGTTGGCCGATGGCGGCTGGGGCGTCAATGGTCAGAGTTCTGTCTATGTCACGAGCAACGTGCTGCTTGGCGTCAATGCATGGTTGCGCCAGTATATGGTCGCCAGCATCACCTCAGCAGCCAGTACTTGGCTTTTGGGGCAACGTGATGCAGCCACGCAAACGTATGCCATCACGCTGGACAACGCGCTGGCGCTGCGCGCGCTGGCCACGCAGACGGCGCAGGACGCGGTGCTGCAACCACTTGCTGCCGCGCTGGACGCCAGCCAACTGGCCAATGGCAGTTGGGCGGGCGATCCCTATCTGACCGCGCTGGCATTGCGCGCACTCGCGTTTGCAGTCCAGCCGCCGTCATCGCCTACGGAGGCTGCACTGGGTGGCGTCATCAGGGACAGCAACGGCAACCCGCTGCAAAGCGTGACCGTTACGGTTGGCGCCGCATTGACCGTCACCGACGCCACCGGCGCGTACCAAATCACCGGTTTAAGTCCGGGCGTGGCAACAGTGACGGCCAGCCTGAGCGGTTACCAGATGGTAACAGCCAACATTACGCTGGTTGCCGGCCCCGGCAATCTGTTCTCGCCGACGTTGTATGCAATAGGCGTGACGCCGCCCGCCGCCTCGTTGCAAGGCGTCGTCGTCAACGCAGCTGGCGCGGCCATTCCGAGTGCCAGCGTGGCGCTGGGCGGCGGCGTAACTGTTGCGACCGATGCCGACGGCAAATTCGCTTTCACCAATCAGGCTGCGGGTGCGTTCGCGCTGACGATCTCCACCACGGGCTATGCCAGCGTCACGGTGACCGGCTCTTTGGTGGCTGGCGTCAATGACGTTGGCAAGATCACACTGCCCCCGCCGCCGCCGTTGCCAACCACGGGCGATATGCGCGGCAAGGTCGTTGATCAGTCCACCGGCTTGCCGATTGCGGGTGCCACGGTGCAATTGGTCGAAAACTCAAGCAGTGCCAGCACCGCCAGTGACGGCAGGTTCGCCTTTGGCGGCGTCGCGCCGGGCGCCTATACGCTGCGGGCAAGCGCCTTGGGTTACCGGGCCGCCAGCGGCAGCGTCCCGGTGGTCGCCGGTCAGGTAACGGATCTCGGTTCAATCGCCCTGGCGCCCGCGCCGTTGACAGCGGCGCTCAGCGGCGTCGTCAAGAACAGCAGCGGCAACTCGCTGGCCAACGTCATTGTTGCCGTCGGCACCGCATCCACGTTTACCGACGCCACCGGCGCGTACCAGATCACCGGCTTGAGTCCGGGCGCGGCAACGATCACGGCCACCCTGAGCGGCTATCAGACGGCCACGGCCAGTGTCACGTTCGTGGCCGGCAACAGTTACCTGTTCTCGCCGACCATGTATGCGACGAACGTCACGCCGCCGGCCACCTCTTTGCGGGGCACTGTCGTCGATGGCGCGACCGGCGCGGCCCTGGCCAACGCCAACGTGATGCTCAACGGCGCCACGGCCGTCGTCACGGCGGCCAACGGCCAGTTCACGTTCACGAACCAGTCCGCGGGCGCGTTTACGCTGACGGTCTCCGCCACGGGCTATACCGGCATTACGGCGACCGGCTCCATGGTGACCGGCGTCAACGACGTCGGCAAGATCGCACTGAGCGTGGCGCCGGTGGCCAGTACCTTGAGCGGCCTCGTGACCGATGCCGACACGCATGCGCCAATCGCCTCGGCCAGCATTGCCGTCAGCGGACAGGGGCTGACCGGAACCACCGATGCCAACGGCAAGTATTCGATTACGGACATCTCCGGCTCCACCCTCACGCTGTACGTCAGCGCCCCGGGGTATCTCACGCAGACGCTGCAAGTGACCCTGCCGCAAGCAGGCAACGCCACGCTGGATATCCAGTTGACCAAGCCGGCAGCCGCTGGCATCAGCTTTGATTCCGTGCAGATGAGCCAGCCCGGCTACGCCCCGAACGCAGAAGCCGTGCTCAATGTGCGCATCCGCAACCAGGCGGCCAACGCCGCCGCGCTGGTGGTGCTCGCGCAGGTGTTCGACGCGCAGCAAAACGTCGCCTTCGTCTTCCAGGGCAACGTCAGGGGAGCGGGACAAAATCCGCCCAACCTGCCGCTGATCGTTCCCGCCAATGGCGCGCTGGATGTGCCGATGGAACAACTGATGCTGCGCCAGGCCGCGGGCAGCTACACGGTGCATGTGCAGGCCATCGATACCGCTGGCCGGGTGGTGGCCGAAGGTGATACGCAGTTTTCCGTGACGGCCGAGGCGATCCTGGCCGGCGGTTTGATACCCGATCCGCCGCTGGCGCAGGTGGGAACCCAGCAACCCATCGCGCTCAGCGCCGACTTGACCGATACCGGCAATCAGCCGATCGCCGCCGGCGATCTTCAGCTTTCCATCACCTTGCGCAACGCCGACACGCAAGCCCTTGCGTCCGTGCAAACCGCGGCCAGTACGCTTGTATCGGGCGCGCCCCTGAACAATGCGCAGGGGCTGGTGACCGATGCCGCAGGCAATCTGTACACCGTCAATATGGGCGATGGCAAGCTGCTCAAGCTCGATCCGAGCGGCGTAAGCACGGTTTTGGCCACCTTGCCGACGAACTCACAGGCTACCAGCCTTGCTCTCGACGCACAGGGCAATTTCTGGATCGGCGCTAACAATGGCGGCAAACTCTATCAAGTCAACCCGCAGGGGGTGATCAGTACGTTGACCCTGTCCAGCCTGAACTCGGTGGCCGGCATCGACGTGGATGCCAGTGGCAACCTGCTGATTACCGGCACGCTAAGTACTGCCGCCAGTGGCGGTTCCGGTTTGATATCGAGAACCCCGGCAGGGCAGGAAACCGTGCTGCTGCGCAATGGTTTAAGCAGCCCTTACGCGATGGTCAAGGACGATGCCGGCAACTACGTCGTCACCAACTATGGCGACAACACAGTCAGCAAAGTCTTGGCGGCAACGGGCGCGGTCAGCGTATTTGCCACGGGCCTGAACCGCCCCGAGGGTATCACGCGCGACGCGCAAGGCAATTTTTATGTCGCCAACTACGGCAACAACACGGTCGCCAAAATCACCCCTGATGGGCAAGTCAGCACCTACGCCAGCGGCTTGAATCAGCCGTTCGATTTGAAATTTGCTCCCAACGGCGATCTGTACGTCTCCAACCAAGGCAACAGCACCATCGTCAAGGTGTTGCCGGGTGGCGCGGTGCAGTTGTTCGCGCAAGGTATTGCCAAGAATCCTCAAGGGATGAAGTACGACAGTGCGGGCAACCTCTGGATTGCCAACGACGACGGCACACTGCGCGTCAAGGACACCCAGGATGAGGTCACGGCAGTTGCCACCGGTCTTTCCGCGCCGCGCGGTCTGGCTATCGATGCGGGCGGCGGCGTTCTCGTAGCCAATTACAGCAACGGGCAGATTACAAGAACCGCCGGCGCGGACACAACGGCCTTCGCCACCGGGTTGAGCAGTCCGTATGGCGTGGCGGCCGATGATTCCGGCACGGTCTATGTCACCGAATATGGCGCCAGGCGCATCACGTATTTCGATGGATCGGGCAACAAACTCGGGGTTATCGACAGCCTGCTGAACTCGCCGGCGCAGGTGCGCGCGGGAGCGGGTGGCGAAATCTATGTCAGGAACAGCGATTCCATTTTGAAGGTTCAAAACGGCGTCGCGCAATTCCTGGTACAGAACTTCACGGCCAGCTATATCGCCCCCGATCCGGTGGGCGGCGGCGTCGTGGCCGCCACCGGTTCGGTGGTCTGGCGCGTGGCCGCAAATGGCGCCACAACCCGTATCAACGCGACCAATCTGCCGTTTACCAACTACGGCGTCGGCGTCGATGCGGCGGGCACGATCATCCTGCTCGATTACTCGGGCAAGCTGATCCGCAAAATCGACGATGCGGGCAATCTGAGCAGCTTGGCGGCCCTGCCGGAGAACGCGCAAACACTGGTCACCGATCTGGCCGGAAACATTTACGTCCGCGGCAACAGCGGCGCCCTCTACGCGGTATCGGACGCAGGCGTGGTAACCCAGATTCCGGTCGCAACGATGAGTGGCTCCGTTTACGGGATCAATAACGCGGCCGATGGAAGTCTTCTGGCCTGGACCAACAGCAACTATGTCTATGCGATTGATCCGGTCACGGGCGCCGCCACCCAGGTGGCCAGCGGTTTCGGTATCAACGTGCCGGTGGCGCGCGATGCGTCGGGCGCTTTCTATGTGGCCGACAGCGGCAATCAGGAGCTGCGCACGTATGCCTCTGGCGGCAGCCTGCAGACGGCGCTGGCCGGATTCATCAACCCGCGCGATATCGTCTGGACCGGCGCCGATCTGCGTTTTGTCGATGTCGGCAATCGCCTCTATTCGCTGGTTCCTGGCGGGTATCCAACCAAGCTGGGAACGTTCACGGCCAACTATCTGGCGGCGGCCCAGGGTCAGCTTTATGGTGGGAACAGCAACACGATTACGGCCTGGAGCGGTACGGCGGCGCAGACCTGGACCACCCTGCCGGGCATGACGTTCAACGGCGGCATTGCCGCGCGCGGCGACGGCGCCATCACAGCCGCCGACAATGCCGCCAGCCGCGTCGTCACGTTCAATGCCAGCAAGGCGTTGTTGAACGATTTTGCCGGCATCGTGACCCCTGAAGGCTTGGCCTTTGATGCACAAGGCCGGCTTTATGTCGCCAACAATGGATCGGGAATCATTGGGCGGTTCGATCTTTCCGGCGGCGCCGGGATCACGGTCGCCAAGACCTCGGCGCCGATGTTCCTGTCGTTCGATGGCGCGGGCAACCTGTACGCTTCACGTTCCAGCGAGGTGGATGCGATCAGCAGTGCGGGCGTGGTGACCACCTTTGCAAGCGCAAGCGGTTTCACCCTGTACGGGTTCATGTTTGACGGAGCGCAACTGATCGGCGCTGGTGCCACAGGCCAGCTACGCAAGTGGAACGCAACTGGCTGGAGCATTCTGGCGTCCGGTCTTTCCAACCCTATGGGCGTTCGCATCGCGGGCAATGATGTCTATATCGCCAATTACGGCAATGCAATGGTCGTCAAGTACAGCAATGGCGCGCTGTCCGTTGTTGGATCGTTGCCCAGTGTGCGTTCCATCGACATGTTCCCCGATGGCAACGTTTATGCAGGAGGTAATTCCGGACTGCTGTACCGGATCGCGCCGGACGGCACGCAAACCGATATGGGCGTTTCGCATGTCATCAACAGCCTTTCGGTCTACGGCATTGCTCCGGGCGCTGGTAACTCAGAGATGTATCTGTTGACCTATGGGTCCGTGGGAGACGTCACCGCCAGCAATATCGTCAAAATAGGCGTGATCCAGACGGCGGCGCCGCCGCCGGCGGGCACCGTGGTCTATACGGCGGCGGTTCCGATGCCGGCGCTGCCTGCCGTGGAGGATTTCACGCACATCGATCTGGGTCAGTGGCTGCCGCCCTATGGCGGAGATTTCCAGATCGATGTCTCGCGCCCCGGTGTGCAAGGCGGCGCGACCAACTTCGTGCACGTGGGCGCGGCGGTGACGGGAGCCTTGTCCGAATCCGAATCGCAACTGCCGCCGGGCGATCAGACGCTTTCCATGTGCATGCGGATCAACGGGGCGGACTTCACCTCGATTTCCAGAGTGGAAACTGCCCAGGTCAAGCCCATGGTCACCATCGCCGGGCCCAATGGCTTGGCGGGTAACCGGACGGGCGATGTGTTCTTTACCGACACGGGCAATCTCTACAAGGTCGATCAGTCAGGCGTGCAGACGCAGATTCTGGGCGGCCTGAGCACAAGCTTCGGTTTGTCCGCCGATGACGGCGAAAACATGTACCTGGCTTCCAGAAATGCAACCACGGGGCGTTTCGATCTCATCAAGGTATCCCCGCAGGGCGTCAAAACGGTCATCGCCGATCTCGGCGTGACCTCCGCCAATGGCGTGCAGGTGGATAGCCACGGCAATGTGCTGGTCGGCTCGCCGGGCCGCTTGCTGCGCGTGGACGCGCAGGGCAACGTAAGCACGGTCACCACGCTCGGCCTGCCGCAGCCACGCGGCATCGCGATCGACGGCAAGGACAATGTCTATGTCCAGAACGAGAACCACTACGTCAGCATGATCAGGACGGACGGCACCGTCACCGACATCTTTACCAAAGGCGACGGCGTGATCGATCCTTGGTTCGAGGGCGACGGCTACCCCAATATCGCGGCGGACTGCGCGGACAATTTCTATGTTGCAGTGTTCACCTGGCAGAAGCTGGGAGTTGGCGTACAGAATAGCGAAGAGCACACGCTCGCGCAGGTGATTCCGCGCACCGGGCAGATTTCGCTGTTGTTGGATACGTTGAAGATCAGTTCCAGTCTCAACGATGTCGATTACCTGGCCTACGACCGCCTGGGCAGCCGCCTTTTGATGTGGAACGATGGCTACCCGGGGACGATCTGGCAGGCGCCCGTCACCTGCGGCGCGATCAGCGTGCAGGCGCATCTGGTAACCGCCCCGGGCCAGACCATCACCGGCATGAGCGCGCCTAGCAGCGCGGCGATTCCGCAAGCCAATGGCGGCGCCGAATACGTCTGGAGCTTGAAAGACGTTACCACCAGCGGCCAGCAGATTTGCTTTGACACCAACCTCGACCGGTTGCAACTGGGCGAGCTGCGCAAGTCGCTCGATTCCGGTTTCATCACGTTCCAGAACAGCTTCGCGCCCAACGACGTCAAGGTGCCGCTGGACATTCCGTGGGTGCAGGTGACCAACCTCGTCCAGATGGGTGTCGCCACCGACCAGCCGGACTACCCGGCCAATGCCACCGCGCAAATCACAACGACGCTGACCAACCCCAACCCGTATCCCGTCAGCGGCATGCTCACCGTGGACGTGGTGGACGCCAGCGGCGTGCGCGTGGGCAACGTCACGCAGCAAGGTGTGAGCATTGCGCCCGGCGGCAATTTGCCCGTCGGCGGCCTGTTCCCAATCGGCGCCATCCTGCCGGCGCAATCCACCGTCACGGCCGTGCTGGCCGACAACGGCGCGGAGATGGCCCGCGCCAGCACGGCTTTCAACGTCCTGCCCAACAACCAGTCGGCCTCGGCCACGTCCACCGTCGCCACCGATCGCTATGCCTACAACCCGAGCGATCGCGTCACCATCAGCTCGCGCGCCTTGAGCCAGTCGAGCAACCTCATCCTCAACAACCTCACGCTGATGGTGCAGGTGGTCGATGCCGGCGCCGCCGTGCAATTCACGCACGGCTACCCAATCGCGCAATTGCTGCCGGGCGGGCAGCTCGATTTCTCGGTGCAGCAGCCGCTGCTCAACGCGCCCGCAGGCATATACACCGTCAAGCAGGATCTGCTTGATGACCAGCAGCGTGCGTTCAACCACGTCGAAACCACCTATCAGGTCGGCTCGACCCGCGGCACCGGCTTCGGCTTGACCGGAACCATCGCGGCCACGCCCAAGACCGTGCGTCCGGGCGAGACGCTGGGCCTTGCCGCAAGCGCGGCCAATCAAGGCAATGACGATCTCGCCGGCTTGCCTTTGACCATCTACCTGATTGATCCAGTACTTGGTACGGTAGCCGCGCAATTCGATCAGACCTCCGATATAGCCGCTGGCGCCAGCGCGCCATTCAACACGACCTGGATCACCCAGGGCCGGGTTGGCGCAACGTATTTGGCCGTGCTCGTGGCGCAAATTGGCAGCGGCGCCAGCGCCACCAATGTGACCTTGGCGCAAGACAGCTTCCAGATTCAGGCGCCGATTGCCGCCGGTATTCAGGCCACCGGCGGCACGCCGCAAAGCGCGACGAACCTGCAACCGTATCCGGTGGCGCTGCAAGCCACGGTGCGCGACACGGCCAGCCAGGTGATCCCCGGCATCACCGTCACCTTCGCGGCCCCGGCTGCCGGGGCCAGCGTGACCTTCCCCAACGGCAACACCGCCGTGACCGACGCGGATGGCAATGCCGTCGTCACGGTGACGGCCAATGCCACGGCGGGGGCATTCGTCGTTACGGCCAGCGCCCCCGGCGTCACTGGCGCCGCCGCATTCAACTTGCAAAACCTGGATCCGGTCGCAGCCACCATCATCGCCAGCGGCGGCACGCCGCAAACGGCGGCAGCCGGCAGCGCCTATGCGCAGCCGCTGCAAGCGCTGGTGCAGGACGATCACGGCCTGCCGGTGCCCGCAGTCACCGTGACCTTCGCCGCCCCGGCAACCGGAGCCAGCGTCACCTTCCCCGGCGGCAACGTAGCCGTGACCGACGCCAGCGGCCATGCCTCGGTTTTGGTCATTGCCAATGGCAGCGCCGGCGATTTCACCGTCACCGCCACGGCGGTCAACGTACCGGGCAGCGCGCTGTTCGCGTTGAGCAACACGGTGGCGACAGCCAGGCCGACGGCCATTCCCGCCCTGGGCGCGCCCGCGCTGGCGCTCATGGGCTTTTTGATGGGCCTTATGGCGCTGGCTGCAAGTAGAACGCGCCGCCGTACAACCACCCCAAACACCCAAACCACCCGGTGAGGATCCATGATGCACACCGCCTCCCACACCACCCGCGCCGCCAGCCAGCCCCTCACCCACGGCGGCATCAACCGGCCATCGTTCATCGGCATGGGCCGGCGCTTTTTGCGCGCCGTATCCGTCCTCGTCATCGCCGCCATGCTCAACACCAGCCTCACGCCGCTGGTGCAGGCCGCCCAGCAACAGCGGCGCAAGGCCGCCGCTCAAGCCGTCGTCTGGAAGAGCGCGCAAACCAGCGCCGACCGGCAACTGGCCGAGCTGATCGACAACGTGCGCGCCACCCTGATGTCGCCCGCGGGTTCCGTGATGCGCAAGCAATTCAACGCCCAAGCTGCCCTGGAAAGATTCGACGCGCTGACCGAAACAATCCACGCCAGCATGGATGCCGAGCGCCAAGCCGCCCCCGGTGACGCCGCCCGCCTGGACACCCTCAGACAGCAATTCGATAGCCGCAGCAACACCTTCCGCGCCAAGCTGCAAGCGCTGGCGCCCCAAGGGCTGGTATTCAAGTCCGCCCCCGGCGACGGCGCCGATCTGCGCCAATGGCTGGACGAAGTCGCCCCCCTCAAAAAGCCAGAAAACCTGGCGCAAATGCCGTTTTCGACCCTCAAGCCCAACCGCCACAACATCCCCCACGACTTCCAGGCCGAGCCAAAAAGCGCCCCTGCTTCCAAAACAGCCCCGCAGCAAAAAGGCGCAGCCGTCCTGAAAGCGCTGCCCGACTTCAGCAACCCGCAATACCTGGCTTCCGCTGGCGAAGCCGAAATCACCGCCGACATCAAAGCCAAAGCGCAAGAGCTGAACAACAACCCGGTGCAAATCTACGAGTGG
>JAIRVJ010000125.1 GCA_031253955.1 Burkholderiaceae bacterium
CATACACCCACATTCGGCTGACCTCAAAACGGGCCGCTATGTCGTTGGGCCGCTCTGCGCGCTGCACGGCAGTGAGTACACGATCACGCAAATCTTGCGAATGCGCTGCCATGGAAACATTCCGCCGTTTACCTTCCAAAAATGGACCATGTTTGTAATCAATTAAATCAAAAACACTCTAATTATTTGCGGGATTGACTACATGCCTTGTGATCGACGGCAGAATTCATCCGCACAAGCCGCAATGTGGCCAGCCTGCTCAAGATACCGCGCGGCAAGCGCGGGCGCGACCGTAAGCCGGGGCGATATGGCGGTTGCCGAAAATCCTCATGATTTTCGGAACGGCGGGCAATTACTCGACGGCCCAGACATCCCCGCTGTTGAAAAGCGCGGCCAGTTGGCCCGGCCCCCGGCGTGCGCGTGCGCTGGTTTGCAGTTGGCTGTTGCGCTCTTCGTAGCTCGGCTCGGTGACGGCGCGGAAGATGCCCAGCGGGACGGGGAATTGCGGCGCTTGCAGTTGCGCCAGGGTAAAGGCCAGGCCGCCGTGTTCGGCGGCTTCGTCATGCACGAGCAGATTGGCTTCGTTCACACCGTTTTCGCCGAGGGTGACGGCCTCTGGCTGCAAGCCGCGCAGGCGCACGCCTTTGTCTTTGTTTTTGCCGTAGATCAGCGGCTGGCCGTGTTCGAGCAGCAGGCGGGCGTCCTCGCGCGTGGCTCTGTCAGTGATGGCGTCGAACGCGCCATCGTTGAAGACGATGCAGTTTTGAAAGACTTCGATGAAGGCGGTGCCTTCGTGCGCCGCGGCGCGCTTGAGCACGCCGGCCATGTGCGCCAGGTCGGTATCGACGGTGCGGGCGACGAAGGTGGCGCCCGCGCCCAGCGCCACGGCGACGGGGTTGAAGGGGCGGTCGATGCTGCCTAGCGGCGTGCTCTTGGTTTTTTTGCCCAGCTCGGAGGTGGGCGAATACTGGCCCTTGGTGAGGCCGTAGATGCGGTTGTTGAGCAGGATGATTTTCAGGCCGATGTTGCGCCGCATGGCGTGGATGAAGTGGTTGCCGCCGATGGCCAGCGCGTCGCCGTCGCCGGTGACGAGCCACACCGATAGCTCAGGGCGCGTGAGTTTCAGCCCGGTGGCAATGGCCGGCGCGCGCCCGTGGATGCTGTGCATGCCGTAGGTTTCCACGTAATAGGGAAACCGGCTGGAGCAGCCGATGCCGGAGATGAAGGCGAAGTTCTCGCGCGCAATGCCCAGCGTGGGCATGAGCTTCTGGATTTGCGCGAGCACGGCGTAGTCGCCGCAGCCGGGGCACCAGCGCACGTCCTGGTCGGACTCGAAATCTTTCTTGCTCAGGATTTTTACGGTGGACACATCGTTCATGCTTTTTCTCCCCGGCATATTTGCACGATGCGCTCGTGAATCTCGGATACCTTGAAGGGTCGGCCCTGTACCTTGTTCAGGCCCACGGCGTCAACCAGGTAATGCTCGCGCAGCAGGCGCAGGAGCTGGCCCAGGTTCATTTCCGGCACCAGCACGTGCTTGTAGCGTTTGAGGATGCCGCCCAGATCGGGTGGCAAGGGGTTCAGGTAGCGCAGGTGCACATGCGCGACCGAATGTCCTTCGGAGGCGGCCTGCTCGCACGCCTGCACGATGGAGCCATAGGTGCTGCCCCAGCCGATGACGAGCAGATCGCCCTCGCGCGGCCCGGTCACTTGCAGCGGCGCAATATCCTTGGCGATGCCCGCGACCTTGGCGGCGCGCACTTCCACCATGCGCTGGTGGTTGAGCGGATCCGACGAGATGTTGCCGGTCAGAAAATCTTTCTCCAGCCCGCCGATGCGGTGTTCCATGCCGGGCGTGCCGGGCCGCACCCAGGCGCGCGCCAGGTTGGCATCGCGCGCGTAGGGCTGAAAGCCTTGCGGGTCGGTGCGGAACTTCACTTCCAGCCTGGGCAGCGCGGCGGGGTCGGGAATGCGCCACGGTTCGGCGGCATTGCCCAGGCCACCGTCGGACAGGAAGATCACCGGCGTCATGTACTTCACGGCGATGCGGAAGGCTTCTATGGCGCAGTCGAAGCAATCGGACGGGGAGTTGGCCGCAATCACCGGAACCGGGCACTCCCCGTTGCGGCCATACACGGCTTGCAGCAGGTCGGCCTGCTCGATCTTGGTCGGTATGCCGGTTGAAGGGCCGCTGCGCTGTACGTTCACCACGACCAGCGGCAGCTCCAGCATCACGGCCAGGCCCAGCGCCTCGGTCTTGAGCGCCATGCCTGGGCCGGAAGTGGTCGTCACGCCCAGCGCGCCGCCGTAGGCCGCGCCGATGGCCGAGCAAATGCCCGCAATTTCATCTTCGGCCTGAAAGGTGGTGACGTTGAAGTGCTTGAGTTCCGACAGCTCATGCAGAATGTCGCTGGCCGGGGTGATCGGGTACGAACCCTGAAACAGCGGCACGCCAGAAAGCTCCGAGGCGGCTACCAGCCCCAGCGCCGCCGCCTGGTTGCCCGTCAGACTGCGGTACTTACCCGGCGCGATGCGAGCCGGGCGCACCTTGTAGCTGGTGACGAACATCTCGGTGGCGTCGGTGTAGGCATAACCGGCGCGCAGCGCCAGCACGTTGGCTTCGGCGATCTCCGGCATCCTGGCGAACTTGCTGCGAATGTCCTCTTCTTCCTTCTCCAGCGGGCGGTTATAGAGGGAAAGCATCAGGCCCAGCGCGTAGTAGTTTTTGCAGCGGCTGATCTCCTTTTTGGAAAGTCCCGAATCCTTGAGCGCGTGCGCGGTCAGCTCCGAAATGTCGATCTTGTAGAGGCGGTAGCCCGCCAGGCTGCCGTCTTCCAGCGGGTTGCTCTTGTAGCCGGCCTTGGTCAGGTTGCCGTCGGTAAAAGCGCCGCTGTTGGCAATCAGAATGCCGCCGCGCTTGACATCGGCCAGGTTGGTCTTGAGCGCCGCCGGGTTCATCGCCACCAGCACATCCGGCGCATCGCCCGAAGTGAACACATGGCGCGCGGCGAACTGAACCTGATAGCCCGAAACGCCGAACAGCGTGCCCGTGGGCGCGCGGATTTCGGAAGGGTAGTCCGGGTGGGTCGCAAAGTCGTTACCGGCCCTGGCAATCACGCGGGAAAACTCGTTGCCCGTCAACTGCATCCCGTCGCCCGAATCGCCGACGAAGCGGATCACCACGCTTTCGAGCTCTTCCATCGGGCGGGATGGGGCCACCCGCCCGGCTTGTGCTGCTCCTGCTGTCACCGACATAACCTGACGCTCCTGACACTCTCAACGTAATTTCATATCGTATCCGCTCTTTATCCGATCCACACACTTTCGCGCGCGTGGTTTTTCCCTACCCAAAAATCCCTATGAAACGCAAGTTCTTCATGGCGATTCACATAGATGCCTCGTCATTCCCGCCTGCGCGGGAATGACGAAGGAGAAGTCGCGCGGCGTGTGCAGGCCGGTTCCAGGGCGCAAGCTGGCTGCGCGGCGCTGCATCAGTCTCTCCCGCCAGTGAGAGAGGGAGAAAAACCGCGTGAACGTGAACCATTGGCTTCAAGCAGCTTGCAAATTATAAATTTAATAGCTTATTACCAATATATTATATGTGTTTATTACATAAAATACTGATAAAATTATATGAAACATTGGCTGATAGCTATCAAATTTTCAGCACGGTTCAAACGCGACCAAAGCGATCGCATCTAAATTTTTAAGAATTAACAAGTTGGCGATCCAGCACGGATGCAGGGGCGAAAATTTTTCGCCCGGCAGCGCCTCATTCGAAGCGCCACGCTCTCTCTCTGCGGGGAGGGCGAAAGATTTTTCGCCCCTACAGCTGGCGGCTTTCTTCCCCCTATCCCCAGAAGAAAAAGTGTCATCAACTAAACCAAAACCGCTCTAGCAAGGAGACGCCGCAGGGCGAAAGATTTTTCGCCTCTACGATAGAAAACTTGCGCCACGCACGCAGGCCGGTTCCGGGGCGCAAGCCGGCTGCACGCGGCGCTGCATCAGTTTCTTCCGCAAGCGGGCGAGGGAGAAAAACTGTGCGAACGTTAACCGCGCTCCCTGCTCTACAAGGGCTTGGCGGCGGCGCGCTTGCGAGGACGCCCGCCTTTCAACCCATTGGCCCTTGCCGCGGCCGTTTTTGCGTTGCTGCGCACGGAGCCGCCCGCCGCTCCGAGTTGGCGCGCCATCCAGCTTTTGGAGCCGAAAACACCTTGCAGCAGAGCGGGGATGTAGAGGTCGGCATCCAGACGCGGCCAGTGCAGGCCAGTCCCGGCGGGGCTGATTTCGATCTCGGCCAGGTCGGCTGGACAAGCGCCCGACAATCCTTCGGCCAGTTCGACGGGAAAAGCAACATGCACCCCCGTGTTCAAGCCGACGAGGACCCGGTCATAGCGTGGGTCGTAGCGTGCGGATACCGCGTAACCTGCCGTCCGCAGCGCTTGCGCACTGGCTTCGGCCTGCAAGAAATCACGCTCAGAAATTTCCATGAATCGCACTCCAGTTGGCGCACAAGATGGCAAGTGCCGTTGCCAGATAGGCTGCCATGCGGCTCAACGCCTGCCGGGAAAGGCCAAAGCTTTCACGCAGTTCCGGGGGGCCACTGGGGCAATTCAAAACGAACACCGCTTCACCGTCTGCTCCGATGACATGAACGTGGGCGGGGCGGTGATCGTTTGGGTAGATGAGCACGCGCAGACCATCGAATCGAAGAACTGTTGGCATATCTCATTCTACCAAAAACCCAAGCGGTTGGGAACATGCCGGCAGCGAAACCGGTCTGCGCGAAGCATGAAGTCAGATCCGGGCGTATTCCTCGATCTGGTCGAAGTTCATGTAGCGATAGACACTGGCCTGGTCCTGGCCGATGACGCCCATTGCCTTGAGGTATTCGGCCCTGGTGGGCAGTTGGCCCAGGCGCGCGGCGATGGCGGCCAGTTCCGCGGAGCCTAGGTACACGTTGGTGTTTTTACCCAGGCGGTTGGGGAAGTTGCGGGTGCTGGTGGAGATGACCGTGGCGCCCTCATGCACTTGCGCCTGGTTGCCCATGCACAGGCTGCATCCGGGCAGTTCGGTGCGCGCGCCGGCGGCGCCGAAGGCAGCGTAGTGGCCTTCTTTCATGAGTTCGTCGCGGTCCATGCGGGTGGGCGGGGCGATCCACATCCTGACCGGTATGTCGCGCTGGCCGCCCAGCAGCTTGGCGGCGGCGCGAAAGTGCCCGATGTTGGTCATGCACGAGCCGATGAAGGCTTCGTCGATCTTGGCGCCAGCCACGTCGGAGAGGGTCTTGGCGTCGTCCGGATCGTTGGGGCAGCAGACGATGGGTTCGGCAATCTGGTTCAGGTCGATCTCGATGACCGCCGCGTATTCGGCGTTTGGGTCGGCCTCCAGCAGTTGCGGGTTGGCCAGCCACGCTTGCACGGCCTGGATGCGGCGCTGGAGCGCGCGCTGGTCCTGGTAGCCATTGGCGATCATGTTTTGCATGAGCGCGACGTTGGATTTGAGGTATTCGATGACCGGCTCTTGGTCCAGCTTGATGGTGCAGCCGGCGGCGCTGCGCTCGGCGGAGGCGTCCGAAAGCTCGAACGCCTGCTCCACCTTCAGGCTGGGCAGCCCTTCGATTTCGAGGATGCGGCCCGAAAAGATGTTTTTCTTGCCCGCCTTGGCGACGGTGAGCAGCCCCTTCTGGATGGCGGCCAGCGGAATGGCGTGCACCAGGTCGCGCAGCGTCACGCCCGGCTGCATCTGGCCCGAAAAGCGCACCAGCACCGATTCGGGCATGTCCAGCGGCATCACGCCGGTGGCGGCGGCAAAGGCGACCAGGCCGGAGCCAGCCGGAAAGCTGATGCCGATGGGAAAGCGCGTGTGCGAATCGGCCCCGGTGCCCACAGTGTCGGGCAGCAGCAGGCGGTTGATCCAGCTATGGATCACGCCGTCACCGGGCCGCAGCGCCACGCCGCCGCGGTTGCTGATGAAGGCGGGCAGCTGGCGGTGCAGTCTGGCGTCCACCGGCTTGGGGTAGGCGGCGGTGTGGCAAAACGACTGCATCACCATGTCGGCGGAAAAGCCCAGGCAGGCCAGGTCTTTCAACTCGTCGCGCGTCATCGGGCCGGTGGTGTCCTGGCTGCCGACGGTGGTCATGCGCGGCTCGCAATAAGCGCCGGGGCGGATGCCCTGGCCTGGCGGCAGGCCGCAGGCGCGGCCCACCATTTTTTGCGCCAGCGTGAAACCGGCTTTGGACGCGGCGGGCGCTTGCGGCAAGCGAAACGCGGTGGACGCGGGCAGGCCCAGAAAGTCGCGCGCCCGTGAGGTGAGCGCGCGGCCAATGATGAGGTTGATGCGCCCGCCGGCGCGCACTTCGTCGAGCAGCACGTCGCTCTTGAGCTTGAACTGGGCCACCTGCTGGCCGTTCTTTTCGATCCTGCCGTCGTAGGGGTAGATGTCGATCACGTCGCCCATTTCCAGCCTGGACACGTCCACCTCAATGGGCAGTGAGCCGGAGTCTTCCTGCGTGTTGAAGAAGATCGGCGCGATCTTGCCGCCCAGCGTGACGCCGCCGAAACGCTTGTTGGGCACGAAGGGAATGTCTTGCCCGGTGGCCCAGATCACGCTGTTGGTGGCTGATTTGCGGCTGGAGCCGGTGCCCACCACGTCGCCCACGTAGGCCACGAGGTGGCCTTTTTTCTTCAGGTTTTCGATGAATTGGATGGGGCCGCGCACGCCGTCTTGCTCGGGCTTGAAGGCGGCATCGGGGCGCGTGTTTTTCAGCATCGCCAGGTAGTGCAGCGGAATGTCCGGGCGCGTGGTGGCGTCGGGCGCGGGGGAGAGGTCGTCGGTGTTGGTCTCGCCCGGCACCTTGAATACGGTGACGGTGATCTTGCGCGCCACTTCGGGGCGGCTGGTGAACCACTGGGCGTCGGCCCAGCTTTGCAGCACTTCCCTAGCTCTGGCGTTGCCCGCCTTGGCTTTATCGGCCACGTCGTTGAAGTAGTCGAACATCAGCAGCGTTTTTTTCAACCCCTCGGCGGCAACCTGCGCCACTTGCGGGTCATCGAGCAACTCGATCAGCGGATGCACGTTGTAGCCGCCGACCATGGTGCCCAGCAG
>JAIRVJ010000088.1 GCA_031253955.1 Burkholderiaceae bacterium
AACTTTGTGCCACAACTGCTCTGAAATGCCCCATTGCTGCTTGTACTTTCCCATCGCATGCCCCAAGTGGTTGCTCTTGGGGCGGAAAGGATATCACACTAATTAAGGATAAGTTCTAAACCAAAATCGCTCTAGCAGTCCTATCTGAGGTATGTACCTAATCAGGCAAAACAATCGTCAAATACATACCAATACTTGGCTGGCAGCTATGAATTTCTGAGCGCACAGATTTCTTCACACCAGCACCGGCTCCGGCTCCAGCCGGATGCCGAAGCGTTCATACACGCTGGTTTGAATGGCGCGGGCCAGTGTCATCACCTCGCCGCCAGTGGCTGGTTGTTCGGGGCCGCCGGCGTTGATGAGCACCAGCGCCTGCCGCTCATGCACGCCCGCGTTGCCCATGCGCTTGCCGCGCCAGCCGCAGGCGTCGATCAGCCAGCCGGCGGCCAGCTTGAAGCTGCCGTCGGGCATGGGGTAGTGCACCATCTTGGGGTCGCGTCCGATGATGTCCTGGCACTGCTCGGCGGTGACGGTGGGGTTCTTGAAAAAACTGCCCGCGCTGCCGATTTGCGCCGGGTCGGGCAGCTTGGCGCGGCGGATGGCGACCACCCAGTCGAAAACCTGGCGCGCCGAGGGCCGCGCGATGCCCGTTTCCTGCATCTTGCGTTCCAGATCCTGATAGCCGAGCACCGGCTGCCACGCCTTGGGCAGCGCCAGCCGCACCCGCAAAATAAGCGCCTGCCCGGCCAGCGCATGCTTGAACACCGAATCGCGGTAGCCGAAGCCGCACTGCGCCGCATTCAGCGTGAACAGCTTGCCGGTGCGCAAATCGATGGCGTCCAGCGAATCGAAGCGATCCTGCAACTCCAGCCCGTAAGCGCCGATGTTTTGCACCGGAGCGGCCCCCACGGTGCCGGGAATGAGCGCCAGATTTTCCAGCCCGTACAGGCCCTGTGCCAGCATCCAGCACACCAGATCGTGCCAGCTCTCCCCGGCGGCTGCTTCCACCAGCATGTGGCGCGCGCCGCCATCCAGAATGCGGCGGCCCCGCGCTTCCACCTTGAGCACCACGGGCCGCACGTCGCCGCGCAACACGATGTTGCTGCCCGCGCCCAGCACGAACTTGGGCTGCGGCCCAAGCTCTGGGTCGGCCAGCACCGCCCGCACATCCTCAGCCCCCCGCACCCGCACCAGCGCCGCCGCCCGCGCGGCAATGCCGAAACTGTTGAGGGCTTGCAGGGAAACGTTATGCTCGACTTGCATGAACCATTGTCGCATCCGCTTTCGCGCTGCGCCTGCCGCAAAAAACCCTACACCCAGCGCCGCACCCGCGCCGCGTAGCGCGTGTAGTGCTCGCCGAACCGCGCGCGCAGGATGCGCTCTTCCGGCCCGATTTGCAGCCGGTTGAGCAGCAGCGCCGACAGCAGCGGGCCGAGCAAGGCGGCCGCGTTGCCCAGGTACGCCGCCCAGCCCAGCAGCGCCAGCAGCATGCCAAGGTACATGGGGTTGCGCGTGAACCCGTAAACGCCGGTGGTCACGAGCGTGCTGGCGCGCTGCGGCGCCATCGGGTTGCCCGTGGTGCGGGCGCGGTGAATTTCCCGTATCCCTGCCGCCGCCAGGGTAAAACCGGCCAGCCCCAAACCCAGCGCCGCGCCCCAGCCGAACGGCCAAGCCCCGCGCGGCCACAGCCCCAACGCAGGCAGCGCGCCCGCCAGCCGCCACATCAGCCAGGCGCAAGCCGCATCGATCACGGGCGGGGGAATGCGAAGTTCAAGAAAGCGCATGGGAGTTTGGCGTTGAGCGTTGAAAGTTACCACGCCAGCGCGGTTTTGGTTCAAGCGTTGACACTTCTATTCGTGGCAGGCGCTGCCTTGTAGGGGCGAAAAATTTTTCGCCCGGCAGCGCCTCATTCCATTTCTCAATCAATCGAGTACGCGAAGGCGAAGCGCAGACAGTGCTGTTGCACGGCAAGCGAAGCCGACAAAGTAATCGGTTGATTTAGAAATGGAATCATTCAAGGCGCCACGCTCTTTCGCTGCGGGGAGGGCGAAAAATTTTTCGCCCCTACAACCGGCGGCTTTCTTTTCCTTGTCCCTGGAAGAAAAAATGTCATCCTCTGAATCACAAACGCTCTAAACGCCGGGTGCCAAACGCTCAACCTCTTTCAACCTTGGCAGCGCCGCCAGCGCATTGGCGGTGGTGATGCCGGCCCATTCTTGTGGGGACAGGCCGCGCAGAGCGGCAAGCTGGGCGCCGATGCGCGGCAGCTCCGCCGGTTCATTGCGCCCTTGCGGGCAGCCGACGGCGCGCTGCCGGGCGATGGCGTACAGCCAGCGCGGGGGCATGTCGGGCGCGTCGGTTTCCATCACGATGGCCGTTGCGGGCAGTTCGGCGGCCAAACGGCGCAAGCGGGTGGCGCGCTCGTGCGTGAACGCGCCGCCAAAACCGAGCCTGAAGCCCAGCCCGATCAACTGCCGCGCCTGCTGCGCGCTGCCGCTGAAAGCGTGCGCAATGCCGCCGGGCGCTTCGATCTCGCGCAGGCTTTTCAGCGCCGCATCCAGCGCCAGCGCGCCGCGTGCGTGCAACAGCACGGGCAGGCCGTGCTTGCGCGCCAGCTTGAGCTGCTCGCGGAAAAAGAATTCTTGCTTTTCCCCAAGCGGCGCGCCGCGCACCCCTTCGACAAAATAATCCAGCCCGATCTCGCCTGCGGCAATCAGGCGCGGATCGCCCCCGCGTTCGGCCAGCGCCGCATCCAGCCGGGCCAAATCCTCGTCTTGCGCCTGCGCCACATACAAGGGGTGAATACCCAGCGCATATGCATCGCCCAGCCGGTGCGCCACCGCGCGCGCCGTGCCGGATCGCGCGCCATCGACTGCCGCAATCACGCAAACGCGCACCCCGGCGGCGCGAGCGCGCGCGCGCACGGCATCCACGTCCGCCTTGAATTCGGCGGCGTCCAGGTGGCAGTGGGTATCGATCCAGCCAAGCATGGTGAATATGAAATAGACGAAATCTACTGATTTGATAGCTGATTGCCAAGGATCAGCACGTGTTTACCATATAAAAACATCTGATTATAGTCAATCCAACAAATAATTAGACGTTACGATCATCTCCTCCAGCGCACCGCCAACTTTGCGCCAGCGGCGCTTGAGGTTGGCCCAGAGCTTTTCAATGGGGTTGAGATCAGGACTGTAGGGCGGCAAGTACAACAGTTGACAGCCAGCGCGCTCCACTAATTGGCACGTCTGCTGTGACTTGTGAAAGCTGGCGTTGTCCAGCACAAGCACACTGCCAGGGAGCAACTGCG
>JAIRVJ010000105.1 GCA_031253955.1 Burkholderiaceae bacterium
GTTTTTTTATTGCAAATCAAAGATTCGCAAAACAGATATGGCGGAGTGGACGGGACTCGAACCCGCGACCCCCGGCGTGACAGGCCGGTATTCTAACCAACTGAACTACCACTCCGCGTCGGTGGCCGCGTCGCGCTTTCTTGGATGAAAGCCAAGTGCGGCCAGTCTTGTTGCTGGCGACCCTACGGGGATTCGAACCCCGGTACTCACCGTGAAAGGGTGATGTCCTAGGCCTCTAGACGATAGGGTCAAAACCGGACGAATCGACAAACTTGGTGGAGGTAAGCGGGATCGAACCGCTGACCTCTTGCATGCCATGCAAGCGCTCTCCCAGCTGAGCTATACCCCCGAAAAATGTCGAGCCGCGCATTATAGCCAGAAATAGCGCCGCGTCATCGTGCGGGGGCTATGCCGCGCAGACGGGCCAGCACGGTTTCGCGCCGGTGCAGCGCCAGCACCGCGTCCAGCGATGGGGTTTGCGGCGTACCCATGACCAGCACGCGCACGGGCATGGCCAGTTGCGGCATCTTCAGGTTCTGTGCGGCGAGTGTGGCCTTGATCGCGGCGGCGATGGCGGGCTGCTCCCATGTGGCCAGCAATTCCAGCGCGTCGGCCAGCGCGGTCAGCGCGGGGACGATGGCGGGCGTGAGGTATTGCGCGCGGTCGGCGTCGCTGGGCGTCACGTTGGTGTAAAAGGGCGCGGCCCAGTCGGCCAGTTGCACGGTGGTTTCGCAGCGGTCCTTGAACAGGTCGCAGATGGCGGGCAGGCGTTCGTCGGGTGCGATGCCGTGTTTTTGTAATTGCGCAGCCACCAGCGGCGCGAGCGCGCCGCCCGGCATGTTTTTGAGGTGCTGCGCGTTGACCCAGCGCAGCTTGGCTTCGTCGAACTGTGCGGCGCTGCGGCCCAGGTGGTCGAGGTCGAACCATTGCAGGAATTGCGCGCGGCTGAAGATTTCGTCGTCGCCGTGGCTCCAGCCCAGGCGCGCCAGGTAATTGACCATCGCGTCGGGCAAAAAGCCCTCGTCGCGGTATTGCGTGACGGGCTTGGCGCCGTTACGTTTGCTCATTTTTTCGCCCTGCTCGTTGAGCACAGTGGGCAGGTGCGCGTACACCGGTGGCTCGCGGCCCAGGGCGCGGAAGATGTTGATCTGGCGCGGCGTGTTGTTGACGTGGTCATCGCCGCGAATCACGTGTGTGATGCGCATGTCGATGTCATCGACCACCACGCAGAAGTTGTAGGTGGGCGTGCCGTCGGGCCGGGCGATGACCAGATCGTCGAGTTCCGCATTGCTGATTTCGATGCGGCCTTTGACTTTGTCGTCCCAAGCCACCACGCCGTCCAGCGGGTTGCGAAAGCGCAGCACGGGCTGCACGCCTTGGGGAACCGGCGGCAGCGCCTTGCCCGGTTCGGGCCGCCAGGCCCCGCTGTAGCGCGGTTTTTGCTTGGCGGCAAGCTGGCACTCGCGCAGCGCCTCCAGCTCCTGCACGCTCATGTAGCAGGGGTACGCCAGCCCGCGCTCTACCAATTGCGCCAGCACTTCGCGGTAGCGCGCCATGCGCTGCATCTGGTAGTAAGGCCCTTCGTCGTGATCGAGGCCGAGCCACGCCATGCCTTCCACAATGACATCGACGGCGGCCTGGGTAGAGCGTTCCAGATCGGTGTCTTCGATGCGCAGGATGAAGTCGCCCTGCTGCGAGCGCGCATAGGCCCACGGATACAGCGCCGAGCGGATGTTGCCCAGATGGATGAAGCCGGTGGGCGAAGGCGCAAAGCGCGTGCGCACGCGCGCCGCTTGCGGGGTTGGTTGGGAGATCGGTTCAGTCATATCAATGTGAATCTAGGCAAATTCAAATGTTGGGTTTCGCAAACTCAAACCAACTTGAGGCCCTGCGCGGCCACGAACCAAGTCGGAGGCAGGATCACGGTCGCGGCAAAGGCCATGAACTTGATGCGCATGAACACTGATGCAGCCGCAACCACGGAAGGAAGACGCGGCGATGCCTGATGGTAAAACGAGCCAAGGCGCGCTCTCAGCGTGGTTCCCGCACAGGCGGAAATGATGAATAAACTATTGTTTTAATAGCTGTATATTAAGACTCAGTATAGTTTTACAATAAAATATATGGTTAGAAACATACCTCAAGCAAAGCCAAAAAAACTTTTTCTTCGTCATTCCTGCGTAGGCGGGAATCCAGGGACTTTTCTTCGATCCAGCGTTTGTCTTGTGGTGACCACCTATGGATTCCCGCCTGCGCGGGAATGACGATTCTGAAGCATGTTGCCAGTCAGAAAAAGCATCTAAAAACCATACATTGCATTGGCGTACAGCTATGAATTTTGAATGCTCAATGCCCGGTGCCCGCCAGTAGATTGTGAAAGGGTGCGCGGTTTTTGAAGCGGTAGGCGCCAAAGTCGCGCTCGTCGGTGGTGAGGATGCGCCCGTGGCCCAAATGCTCGGCCAGCAGCACCAGCGAGCCGTCGGCCAAATCCATCGGCAAGCTGGCGTAGCGTTCCATGAGGTGCGCCAGCCGCTCGGTTTGCGGCTCGGCCCACTGCCAGACGGCAATGCCGCCGGCGGCTACGTCGCGCAGCAGGGCGTGCGCGGCATCGGGGCCGATCCAGCGGGTGAGCAAATGGGTGGCTTCGGTGAGTACGGGCCAGGTGGTGATCCAGCCTTCGCTTTGTGTGGGCAGCGCCCGCTTGGCGCGGGTGTGCCAGACATCGCTGGCGTCGGCCAGGGCGTAGAAGAAGCCGGCGTCAGCGATGATCACGCGCGGTTTTCTTTCAAAGCCGTTCGCGGCGTTTTGGCCGGCGGCGGGGCCAGCCAGGGCGGGGAAGGTTCATGCACGGCATATACGTGCTTGCCCTGATGCTTGGCGCCCCAGTCTTTAGTCAACAGAGATTTGTAGTTGCTGGCCACGTTGTCACGCCCGCTGCGATTGCGTCCGACAAAGGCCGCAAAATGCACCAGCCCGCCACGCTGCGCCCGCATCTGGTCATAGTAGTGCTGCACGCTGGCGCGCAGCACTTCGCTGACCCCTGTGCCGGTGACTTCAGCCAGATAGCTGAGCTGCTGCTCGGCTTCGCCTTCAAAACGCGCATTGACTCGCATGATGGATGACCTCGAAAGATTCTTGTCCTCCATTGTATGACAAAACCGTAACCGAGGCAAACTCAGTTTTCGCCCCGCGCCTGTTCCATGGCGCGGCGGTGGCGCTCGACGAATTCCTGATACGTGTCGATGCCGCGCAGTTGCAGGATATGGTTGCGCACCGCCGCTTCCACCAGCACGGCGATGTTGCGGCCAGCCACCACTTGCAGGATGACTTTCTGGATCGGCACGCCCAGCACTTCTTGCGTGAGCGGCTCGGTAGGCAGGCGCTCATAGTCGCGCTCCAGCGTTTCGCGCCGCACCAGATGCACGATCAGGCGCAACCTCATGCGGCGGCGCACCGCCGTTTCGCCGAAGATGGCGCGAATATCCAGCAGGCCGATGCCGCGCACTTCCAGCAGGTTTTGCAGCAGTTCCGGGCAGCGCCCCTCGATGGTGGCCTGGTTGATGCGAAACAGATCCACCGCATCATCGGCCACCAAACCGTTGCCGCGCGAGATCAGCTCCAGCCCCAATTCGCTTTTTCCGATGCCCGATTCCCCAGTCATGAGCACGCCCAGACCCAGAATGTCCATGAACACGCCGTGCATCGAAGTGCGGTTGGCAAAGTGCTTGGACAGGTAGGCGCGCAGCACGTCAATCACGGAGGCGGCCGACTCTGCGGTGGCAAACAGGGGAAGCTGCGCCCGTTCGCACATGGACACCAGCGCCGGCGGTGCGGCCAATCCGTCGCACAGCACCAGCGCCGGCGGCTCCAGCGTGACGATCCGAGCCAGACGGCGCGCGCAGTCCTCGGCGCTGCCGTGGCACAGGTAGACCACTTCGCGCGTGCCGATGATCTGCACCCGGTAAGGGTGGATGTAATTGAGGTAGCCCACCAGATCGGCGCCAGAAGCAGCCTCGCGCACCGCCACTTCGTCAAAGCGCCGTCCGCTGGCGTCCGAACCGGCCGCCCAATGCCAGCGCAGCAATTCGCGGTGTTCCTCGAACAGGGCGTCGGCGCTGATGGCGGAAAGTTTCACGAAGGCGTGTAAGAGATAGGCGCGCACCGGCAAGCGGCGCGTGCGGGCTTTCAGGATGCCTGGCGCACAGGCTGCCAGTTGGCGATCAGCGCGTGCAGCGCCTGGGCGCTTTCGGCGTTTTTGAGCTGCTCGCGCAGGCTGGCGTCGCTGAGCAGTTCGGCGATTTCGGAAAGGATTTCCAGATGCTTTTGCGTGGCCGCTTCGGGTACCAGCAGAAAAATGAGCAGCCGCACGGGCTGCTCGTCGGGCGCATCGAATCCGATCATCTGGGCCAGTTGCACCACCGCCGCCATAGGCGCTTTCAGGCCCTTGATGCGCCCGTGCGGTATGGCCACGCCGTGCCCCAAGCCGGTGGAGCCAAGGCGCTCGCGGGCAAACAGGCTATCGGTGATGAGCGCGCGAGAAAGGCCGTGCTGGCTCTCAAACAGCAGCCCGGCCTCCTCGAACGCGCGCTTTTTGCTGGAGGCGTCCACGGCAACAAGAACCTGGGACTGGGGAAGGATGGATGCAAGTCGATTCATAACGTAGGCCGCGATTATGCTCCGCCGCTCATTTTTCCTGCATCAGGTGCTTGGCCGCCGCGTGATCGTGCGCCTGCAATTTGCTTTTGTAGCGCACCACCTGGCGGTCGAGCTTGTCGGCCAGATCGTCCACGGCGGCGTACATATCCTCGTGGGCGCTTTCGGCGAACAACTCGCTCCCCTTGACGCGGATGCTGCACTCGGCGCGCTGACGCAGCGCCTTTTCCTTCTGGTTGTCCACCGAAAGCAGCACCTTCACGTCCAGCGCCTGGTCGAAATGGCGGATAACCCGCTCCAGCTTGCCGCTTACGTAACTGCGCAGCGCCGGGGTAATTTCCAGATGGTGGCCGCTGATCGTCAGAGTCATGGAATATCTCCTGCCAGAGTGAGAGAAAAATCCGCCCGCCGGACTTACCGGTCAGGGGGCGAAAAAACAAGCTACAGCCACGATCATGGCATGAGTGGTTACCGAGCCTGCGCATTACCCGCGATCACGCCGCCGCCCAGGCAGATTTCGCCGTCATACAGCACGGCGCTTTGCCCTGGGGTGACGGCCCATTGCGGCTGATCGAATTGCAAACGGAAGACCGCACCTGCGTCCGGGGTTAGCGTGCAGGCGGCATCCGGCTGGCGGTAGCGCGTTTTGGCAGCCAGCGCGCCGGGGGCGGGGGGGTGGCCGCTGATCCAGCTGGCGTCCTGCGCGGCCAGCGCCGCTGACAGCAGCCACGGGTGCTCGTGGCCTTGCACGACCCAGAGGGTGTTGGCGGCGATGTCCTTGCGCGCGACGAACCAGGGGGCGTGCACGCCGCCGCTACGCGGCGCGCTCCCTTCATTGATGCCACCGCGCTCCTTGACGCCGCCGATGCCCAGCCCCTGCCGCTGGCCGAGGGTGTAAAACGCCAGCCCGTGGTGCTGACCCAGCACGCGCCCGCGTTCGTCCTTGATGGGGCCAGGCGTGCGGTCGATGTAGCGGGCCAGAAACTCGCGGAATGGGCGCTCGCCGATGAAGCAGATGCCGGTGGAATCTTTCTTGGCCGCCACGGGCAGGCCGTTCTCGCGGGCGATGCGGCGCACTTCGGTCTTGCGCAGCTCGCCCACCGGGAACAGCGTTTTGCCCAGTTGCGCCTGATTGAGCCGGTGCAGAAAGTAGCTCTGGTCCTTGGCCGGATCCAGCCCCTTGAGCAATTCGTGCAGGCTGGTGGCCGGGTTGCGGCGCACGCGCGCGTAGTGCCCGGTGGCGATTTTTTCGGCGCCCAGGCGCATGGCGTGGTCGAGAAAGGCCTTGAACTTGATTTCGGCATTGCACAGCACGTCCGGGTTGGGCGTGCGGCCCGCCTGGTATTCGCGCAGGAATTCGGCGAACACGCGGTCTTTGTATTCGGCGGCGAAGTTGACGTGCTCGATTTCGATGCCGAGCACGTCGGCCACCGCCGCCGCGTCAATGAAGTCGGCGTTGGAGGCGCAGTACTCGCCATCGTCATCGTCCTCCCAGTTCTTCATGAACACGCCAACCACTTCGTGCCCGGCCCGCTTGAGCAGCCAGGCCGCCACGGCCGAATCGACGCCGCCGGAAAGGCCGACGACCACGCGCTGTTTTGTGTTCATGCTCCAATTATTTACGAGCAGCCCGCCAGTCTTGGCACAATGCCATATTTCGTGCAGACCGCGCGTGGCGCGCGCGGACAAGGAGAAAAACCATGCTGATTGGCGTGCCCGCCGAAACGGCGGCAGGAGAAACACGGGTTGCCGCGACGCCCGAAACGATCAAGAAACTGGTCCAGCAAGGCCACCAGTTGCGGGTGCAAGCGGGCGCGGGCAGCGCCGCCAGCGCGCTGGACGCGGCTTATGAGGCTGCCGGCGCGCAAATGACCGACGCCGCTGGTGCGCTGGGTTGCGAGATGGTGCTCAAGGTGCTCCCGCCCTCTGGCGACGAACTGGCGCTGATGAAGCCGGGCGCGGTGCTGGTCGGGATGCTGGAGCCCTTCCACGCCGAGGGCTTGCAAAAGCTGGCCGCCGCCGGCCTGACCGCTTTTGCGCTGGAGGCCGCGCCGCGCACCACGCGGGCGCAGAGCATGGATGTGCTCTCCTCACAAGCCAATATCGCGGGCTACAAGGCGGTGCTGATTGGGGCGGATCGCTACCCCAAGCTGTTTCCCATGCTGATGACCGCCGCCGGCACCATCAAGGCCGCGCGCGTGGTGATTCTGGGCGTGGGCGTGGCGGGCCTGCAAGCCATTGCCACCGCCAAGCGCCTGGGCGCGGTAATTGAAGCCAGCGATGTGCGCCCGAGCGTGAAAGAGCAGATCGAATCGCTGGGCGCCAAGTTCATCGACGTGCCCTACGAAACGGCGGAAGAAAAAGAAGCCGCCGAAGGCGTGGGCGGCTACGCGCGCCCCATGCCCCCAAGCTGGCTGGAGCGCCAGAAGGCCGAGGTCGCTAAGCGCGTGGCGCAGGCCGACGTGGTGATTACCACCGCGCTGATTCCGGGCCGGCCCGCGCCAGTGCTGGTCACCGAGCAGATGGTCCAGGCCATGAAGCCGCGCAGCGTGATCGTCGATTTGGCCGCGCCGCAAGGCGGCAATTGCCCGCTGACCGAGCCGGGGCGCACGGTGGTCAAGCATGGCGTGACGCTTGTCGGCGAAACCAACCTGCCCGCGCTGGTGCCTGCCGACGCCTCCGCGCTGTACGCGCGCAACGTGCTCGACTTTCTCAAGCTGATCCTGCCCAAGGAAGGCGGTTTGAAAATCGACCTGGAAGACGACATCGTGGCGGCCTGCCTGATGACGCAGGACGGTCAGGTCAAGCGCAAGCCGTAACCTCAAAGCACTTCGCCAACAACCACGCATCGCTCAAACAACCTTCAAGGAGATTGGCATGGACCTCGCCATCAGCCACACCGTCATCAACCTCATCATCTTCGTGCTGGCCATTTACGTGGGCTACCACGTGGTCTGGAACGTCACGCCCGCGCTGCACACGCCGTTGATGGCGGTGACCAACGCGATCAGCGCCATCGTCATCGTCGGCGCGATGCTGGCCGCCGCGCTCACCGACGGCGCCTTCGCCAAAACCATGGGCGTGGCAGCGGTCGCGCTGGCAGCGGTAAACATCTTCGGCGGCTTTCTGGTGACCAAGCGGATGCTCGCAATGTTCAAGAAAAAAGACCGCCCAGTCAAGACAGAACAAGCCCAGGACGCTACTAAATAAGGAGCAACAGACATGAGCATGGACGTCGTCACGCTGCTGTATCTGATTGCCAGCGTTTGTTTCATTCAGGCCCTCAAGGGGCTATCGCACCCCACCACGTCGATCCGGGGCAA
>JAIRVJ010000058.1 GCA_031253955.1 Burkholderiaceae bacterium
GGAAAGCCGCCAAGGTTGTGAACGACGCCGGTGTGCGGGTTGTCTTTGCGCTGGCGTTCGCCGGCGCGGCCTTGCATTTGGAGGTACAGCTCGTAGGCCATGCGCAGGCCGCTGGCTCCGATGGGGTGGCCGAAGCATTTGAGGCCGCCGTCGATCTGGCAGGGAATCTGGCCGCTGGCGTCGTAAAAGCCGTCGAGTATGTCGCGCGGCGCGCCGCCTTCGGGTGAGATTTGCAGGTCTTCCATCGTCACCAGTTCGGTGATGGAAAAACAGTCGTGCACTTCCAGCAGGTCGATTTGCTCGCGCGGTTTGGTGATGCCGGCCTCGGCGTAGGCGCGGCTGGCGGCGATGCGGGTGGTCTGGAAATAGCTGCCGTCCCAATCGTTGTAGGACGCCTCGCTGCCGCTGGAGACGGCCAGTTGCAGCGCCTTGATGGACACCATGTCTTTCTTACCCAGAGAGCGCGCAATTTCCGGGGTGGTGACGATAGCGCACGCCGCGCCGTCGGAGACGCCGCAGCAGTCGTACAGGCCGAGCGGCTCGGCGATCATGGGGGCTTTGATGACGTCCTCGATGCTCACCGCGTTGCGCAGGTGCGCCTTCGGGTTGCGGCCCGCGTTGGCGTGGCTTTTGACCGATACGTGCGCCATGGCGCGTTTGAGCAAGTCGGCATTGAGCTTGTGCTTGGCGCGGTAGGCGCTGGCCAGTTGCGCGAACGCGCCCGGCGCGGTGACGTTGGGCCACACGATTTCATTGAGCAGGCCGCGCGGGCGCTGCGGCAAGCCGCCGTAGCCGGTGTCCTTGAGTTTTTCCACGCCGATGGCCAGGGCGATGTCCACCGCGCCGGAGGCCACGCCATAACATGCGCCGCGCAAGGCTTCCGAGCCGGAGGCGCAGAAGTTTTCCACCCGCGAGACGGGGATGTTGGGCAGGCGCAGCGCCATGCTCAGGCCGACGCCGCCGTTGCCCAGGTGCTGCGTTTCGATGCAGGTGCCCAGCCACGCGGCCTGAATCTGCTTTTTCCCGATGCCCGCATCGGCCAGGCATTCCGTCAGCGCCTCGGCGACGAGATTTTCGGCGCCGCAATCCCAACGCTCGCCAAAGCGCGTGCAGCCCATGCCGAGGATGACGACTTTGTCTTTGATTCCGGTAGCCATTCAATTCTCCAAGGGAAGGGCGGCAGCCGCCTTCCAGAAATAGCGCGTAAAGCCGCGCGCCGCATCCACCGCCTTGATGCGCAAGCTCATGCGCAGCGGCATACCCACTTGCAATTGGGACGCATCCATGTCGGTCAGGTCCATCATCAGCCGCCCGCCGCCCTCGAACTCGACCATGCCGTAGCAGGCTGGCGGGCTGAGGCAATACGCGAGCCGGTCGGCGGTGTAACTCATCAGGCGGGCAGGGCGGTCGGCAAACGGCACTTCTTGCTGTGTGCCCACGGCGCCGCAGCCGGGGTTGACACAGATATCCATCCTGGGCCACTGGTACGTGCCGCAAGTCTTGCAAACCGCGCCCATGAAGCCGTGCACCGCGCGGCGGTTGCGATACTCGACGCTGAGAGGCGTGAGCTTGTCGGCCTCGGCGCGCATACCTTTTTCGAGCGGGAGCAGGTCGTTGAAAGCCAGAAACTTGAGGTAGTTTTCCTCCTTGCGGCCCGCCGCGAGCCAGCCGGCCACGCCGCGCCGGGGCGGCAGTTTTTTGATGGCCTCGGTGACACGCAGAACCAGCACATCCACACCCTGGCCGAAAGACGCCAGCACGATCACCTCGCCCGGCGTGGCGCGGCCCAGGCAGTCGGCCAGCATGAGCAGCGGGTGGGCCGCGCCGGTGTTGCCGATGCGATCAGAGAGCACATCCTGCACGCGTGCGGGGTCGATGCCGGCCATTTTGGCCAGCTTTTGCGGCAGACCCTTGGCCGGCACCGCGATGCACAGGCAGTCCACCTGCGCCGCCGCGAGGTTGGCTTTTTTGAGCGCCGCCCCGATGGCGCCGGGAATCTGTTTGAGGTGCCCTTCGTCACGAATCCAGCGTTCTTCCCAGTAGGTGCTGGTTGCGTCCTGCGCGCCGCGGTACTGATCGGCCATGTCGATGGTCAGGCTGTGCGCGGCCAGCGCCTGGGCGATCACGCCTTCGCCGCCGACCAGCATGGCCGCCGCCGCGTCGCCGTTGGCCAGCTCTTGCGTGCCGGCAACCTTGGCTTTGCGCCGGTCGCTCGCCACCACCAGGGTGGCGCCGCCCGCGCCGCCACGCAGCGCGTTGATGAGGGCGCTGGCGCCGCCGCGCAGCGAGGCGGTGATGTCCATCGCGCCCAGCTCGTCGGGCAGGTTCAGCGCCTGCGCGACGATGCTGGCATTCAGACGGCTGGCATAGGGCAGCGAGGTGGAGGCCAGATGCAAATCGGCGACCCGGTCCGCCGGCATGCCCAGCAGGCAGTCGCGCGCGGCCTCGACGGCCATGGTGAGCGCGTCTTCGTCGAAGTTGCACATCGACCGTTCGCCGGCGCGATGCGCGGCCAGGCCCGGATCGAACCAGCTATTGCTCTTGACAACGATTTCGCGCTGCAAGCGCAAGCGAGGCACGTAGGCCCCATACGAAACAATTCCCAACATAGGAAGATTCCTTTTTTGTGCTCAGTCAATCATAGCCAGGCCATTATTAAGCACCACCACGCCGCGTTCGAGCGCGGTAGCGCGAAACAGCACCTGGCCGCGCGCGCCCCAGATTTCGGTGCGGATGGTTTCGCCCGGATAGACGGGCGAGGTAAAGCGGGCATCCAGGCGCTTGAGCCGCGCGGAATCGTAATCGCACAAGCTTTTGAGCAGCGCATGGCCGACCACGCCATAGGTGCACAGCCCGTGCAAAATGGGCCGCGCAAAGCCCCCGGCGGTGGCAACGTCCGGGTCGGCATGCAGCGGGTTCCAGTCGCCGGAGAGGCGATAAAGCAGCGCCTGTGAGGGGGAGGTGGGCAGGTCGCAATGGCGCTCCGGGGCGCTTTCAGGCAGTTTGACCGCCGCGGGCGAAGGGCCGCTCGCGCCGCCAAAGCCGCCGTTGCCGCGCGCCATGGAAGCCTGGCTCACGGTGGCCAGCAGCTCGCCGCTAGCCTGGTCGGTCACGGTGCGTTCGGTAAGAATGAGTGCCCCGACGCCAGGCCCTTTGTCCAGAATGGCGGTAATGCGCGTGCGGCCCACCACCGTGGCGGATGCGGGAATCGGGCGGTGCACTTGCAGGCTCTGGCTGGCGTGCAACACCTTCTGCCACACGATGCCGGTGTCCGGCTCCTTCACCCAGAAGCCAGGATAGCCCAGCACCACGGCCTGCGTGGGCAGAGTTTTCTGGCCGTTCTCGTAAACGAAGGGCAGTTCCTTGCGATCCATCGGATCGCGCCCCAGCCCCACGCCGAGCGCGTAGAGGATCGAGTCTTTTGCCGTGTACGTCTGCTCGATTGGCGCGAAGGGGCGGTGGAGCAGCTTGTCGTAATCAAAACCTTTGAGCGGTGCACTCACAATTTGATCTCCTCATTGACGATGGTTTGGATGACCGGGGGAGGAACTTTAACTTGCCGCGCATCCCTGGAATCAGCATGATTGTCATGCAGAATCCGCTATGCCATTGGCTCTATGAAACATCGGCCAGCGCATACGCGCGACTTCTCCACCGCTGCGCATCGCGTAGCAGGTGTCGAGCATGGCAAGGCGCGGGGTTTTGCCCGCAGCCAGATCAAGCGCGTTTTGCTCGCGGTGTTTGCGGGCGACGTGCGGCCACAAAGTCTGAAAGGCGGTGGTGGCCATCGGACCGAGGAGTTCGGACAGGTGGGTGCAGCCGAGCGGACCCTTGAAACGCTTCTTGATTGCGCCGATAAAGCCGGGGCCGATGCGCAGCCCTACCAGCGCGCTGTAGGCCGGCGGGATGTCCTTGCATTCGGCATTGGGCGCGCGGGCGATGTTGGCTTGCGCGGCCACGATGTCAAAGGATGCGTTGACCGTGAGGGTGAGCGTCATCAGGTGCAGCGGCTGGCCGGCCGGCAGCCGCACCGGGCCATCGCCGTCGCGCAGATCGTAGGTTTTCACGTCGGAGAGGCGGCCTTCAATGTCCCACAGTCCGTCATCGCGTTCGTAGCCTTGGCAGGTTACTTGTCGTGTATGAAGCAGTTTGCGCATGGCATGAGAATATAGCGCGTTGCGCCGCCCGGCCTGGTTGGCTCAAACGCGCATGACGGCCATGCACAAAATATGCGCAGGCCGCTTCTGAAACCCCAACCGATAGAAAGACCCACCCATGTCAGGACCCCTCGCCGGCGTGCGCATTGTTGAACTTGCGGGTATCGGCCCCGGCCCGATGACGGCCATGCTGCTGGCCGACATGGGCGCTACCGTGCTGCGCGTGGAGCGGCGCGAAGCGGCGGATCTGGGCGTCAAGCGCCCGCTCAAATTCAACCTGCTGCTGCGCAGCCGCGACGCGATCGCGCTCGATCTGAAGGATCCGCAAGCCATCGAACTCGTGCTCGAACTCGTAGCTGGCGCCGACGCGCTCATCGAGGGTTTTCGCCCCGGCGTGACCGAGCGTCTGGGCCTGGGGCCGCACGCGTGTCTGGCGCGCAACCCGAAGCTGGTCTATGGCCGCATGACGGGCTGGGGCCAAACCGGGCCGCTGGCGCAGGCGGCGGGGCACGACATCAATTACGCCGCCCTCAGCGGCGCGCTGCATCTCATTGGCCGCCGCGGCCAGCCGCCGAGCATTCCGCCGGTGCTGGTGGGCGACATGGGCGGGGGCGCAACCTTTCTGGCGATGGGCGTGCTCGCCGCCATCATTGCCGCGCGCACGAGCGGCCAGGGGCAAGTGGTCGATGCCGCGATTGTCGATGGCGCGGCATCGCTGGCCACCGCTATTGCCGGACTGCACGCCGCCGGGCAGTGGAAGGCGAAGCGTGGCAGCAACTTGCTCGATTCGGGCGCGCCGTTTTACGATGTTTATGCGTGCAGCGATGGCCGCTGGATTTCAATCGGCCCGATCGAGGCGCGCTTTCATGCGCTGCTGCTGGAACGCCTGGGCCTGCCGCGCGATGCTTTCGGGGCAAGCCATCTCGATCAGGCCGCTTGGCCCGAAGCCAGGGTTGCCTTTGAGCGCATCTTCAAGACACGCACGCGCGACGCATGGTGCGCGCTGCTCGAAGGCTCCGATGTGTGCTTTGCGCCGGTGCTCGATTTCGACGAGGCCGCCCGGCATCCGCACCTGCGCGCGCGCCAGACTTACATCGAGGTGGAGGGCGTTTCGCAACCCGCGCCCGCGCCGCGCTTTTCGCGCACGCCAAGCGCGCCACCAACGCCGCCGCGCGCCCCTTCGGGCGTACACGCTCTCGCGGGCTGGCTCGACGCGGCGCGCTGCGCCCACTGGGCCGCAAGCGGCACGCTCGGCGCTTGACTTAGAACGTGTTTACGATTTCGGCGCGAGGTGTGCGGGATGCGGATTGGGATGGGTTGCAAGGCGTAAGCCGCCGCCAATGGCCAGTGCCATTGGCAAGGATTGCAACGCCGCAGACCGCCCAAGCCCGCGCCCGCACGCCCGTGCCGGGATCGTAAACACGTTCTTACACCCGCTTGCGGTATTCCCCAGTGCGGGTGTCGATTTCGATCTTGTCGTTCTGGCCAACGAACAAAGGCACGGCCACCTCGAAGCCGGTGGCTATTTTTGCCGGCTTGGTGACTTTGCCGGAAGTGTCGCCCTTGACAGCGGGTTCCGTCCAGGTAATTTCGCGCGTCACGGTGGTGGGCAGCTCCACCGAGATGGCCTTGCCGTCGTAGAACACCACTTCCACGGACATGCCGTCTTCCAGGTAGTTGAGCGTGTCACCCATGTTGCCGGCTTCCACCTCGAACTGGTTGTACTCGGCGTCCATAAAGACGTACATCGGGTCGGCGAAGTAGGAGTAGCTGCATTCCTTGTGGTCGAGGATGACTTGCTCCATCTTGTCGTCGGCCTTGAAAACGACTTCGGTGCCCATGTTGCTCAACAGCGCCTTGAGCTTCATGCGCACGGTGGCGGCGCCGCGCCCGCCGCGGGCGTATTCGGTCTTGAGCACGATCATCGGGTCCTTGCCGTGCATGACGACGTTGCCGGCGCGGATTTCCTGTGCGACTTTCATGTGTGAGGTTCCAGTACGATGTGGAGCAGGCCGCGCAATCGCGGCCCGCTGAATTTGGCAAAACATATTATTTTATCTGCTTGTCTGCTTGCCGCGCACAAACCCGATTAGTTGGCTGACGAGGTCCGGCTGCGCCAGCAGGCGCGTGCGCGCGGCGCGCACGCATTCGCGCCACGCATCGGGTTGCGGCGCGGGCAGGGGAGGGGGCGCCATGCCATTCCATACACGGTGAAAGTCGCGCAGGCCGGGGGGCGCTTGCAGCCAATCCAGAAACGCTTGCAGCTTGGCGTGGTGCGCGCCGTCCTCTTGCGGATAGATCTGCCACACGAAGGGCTGTCCGGCCCACAGCGCGCGCACCAGCGAGTCTTCGCCGCGCACAAAGTTCAGGTCGCACATCCATAGCAGACGGTCGTAATCGGTTTGCGTCAGGGGCCGCAAGTAAGCCAGCCTCAACGCGTGGCGGGACGGCGCATCGCCGCGCCTTGCATTCCCCTCGCCCGCTTGCGGGAGAGGGGCAGGGGAGAGGGCCGGCCGCAGGCCGGGGGCTGGTGTGGAACCGGCATACGTGCGCGGTGCACTTTTTCCTTCATCATTCCCGCGCAAGCGGGAATCCATAGGCGCTGGTTTTGAGGTGACACTCATGGATTCCTGCTTGCGCGGGAACGGCGAGGCATATCGCGCCGCATCGGCCGCGCGCCCGGCGGTGACGAGCAGATGCACGTCTTGCGCGCCCTGCCGCCAATGCGCCAGCAGTTCAGGCAACGCGGGCGGCTCATAGCAAAACAGCGATGCGGCCAAGGCGCCCTCGGCAATGCCGCGTGCGCGCCGCCACGCTGCACGGTCGAACGCGGCCTGCTGCTGCTGCAAATCATCCTCGCGCAACAGGCCGCCGGTGCGCGCTGTAAAGCCGGGATAGAAAAACCATTTCGTCCAACCCGCCGCCGGGCCGTGCAGCACGGGCGAGGGCAGGGCGTGCATGCGCTCGACGTAGGGCTGGGCGCTCAGATATTCCAGATTGATCCAGACCGGAGGCTGTGCGGCTTGCGCACTGACGCGCTGAACATGGTGCGCGATGAACTGCGGCTCAATGTCGCAGCCGAAGGCTTCCACCCACACGTCGGCGCAAGTGTCATCGTCCGGCAGCGGCGCAAGCGGCTGCGTCCATGGCAGGACGGTGATGCCGGTAAACGCGCCTTGCAGCGCGCCGGGGGCCATCCATGCCAAGGCGCGCGCATCGTCCACCCACAGCCGCACCGCGTGGCCGCGCGCCGCCAGCCCGCGCGCCAGCCGCCAACACACGCCCAGATCGCCGTGGTTGTCGATTACCTTGCAGAAAATGTCCCAGCGCATCGCGGGGTACTCTACAGTGGCTGACCAGGTGCGCTCGCAAGTGCGTTACAAGCCGCGCGATTGAGGCTTCGATGCGGCGGACGGCGCCGCAGCCCTCGCAGGGGCGAAAAATCTTTCGTCCCGTGGCATTTCGTTGCAAGCGCCGTTGTTCTTTTGAGCGCAAGGGCGAAAAATTTTTCGCCCCTACATTCGTGCTCCATCGCCAACTTGTTGATGCTTAAGAAATTTAGATGCAATCGCCCTGAGAATGGCAGTGCTTCCGGCCGGGCCGCTACCATCGGCGCTTTTATCACGAGAAGAGCTTTGCCGTGCTTCATTCCACCGACGCTTTGCTCGCCATCGACCTGCAAAATGATTTCATGCCCGGCGGCGCGCTGGCGGTGGCTTGGGGCGACGAGGTCGTGCCGCTGGTTAACCGCTTGGCGCAGGCGTTCGGGCACGTGGTGCTGACGCAGGACTGGCATCCGGCGGGGCACGTGTCGTTTGCGGCCAACCATCCGGGCCGCCAGCCGTTTGAGACCATCGCGCTGCCTTATGGCGAGCAGACCTTGTGGCCGGTGCATTGCGTGCAGGGCAGCCGGGGCGCGGCGCTGCACGAGGGGTTGCAAGCGGCGGCGGCGCGCGCCCGCGCCATCGTCCGCAAAGGGCAAAACCCGGCGCTGGACAGTTATTCGGCATTTCTGGAGGCCGATCGCAAAACTCCCACCGGCCTGGCCGGTTATCTGCGCGAGCTGGGCGTCACGCGCGTGTTTTGCTGTGGGCTGGCGACGGATTACTGCGTGGCATGGTCGGCGCTGGACGCGCGGGCGGCGTGCTTCGAGGCGGCGCTGATCGAAGACGCCTCGCGCGCCATCGACCTGAACGGTTCGCTCGACGCCGCATGGCGGCAACTGCGCACCGCGGGAGTGGCGCGGATCAGCGCGCAAGAGGCGCTGGGGTGATCAAAGGCTGTGCCGCGTCCGCGGGTGCCGTCGCGGTGGCATCGTCCACATCGGCAAATAGCGCGGCAGCGGTGATGGTCAGATCGACCGAGGCCAGTTGCACGTCCGCGCCGGCATCGAAAGAGCGCAGCACCCACAGGCCGTCGGCGCTTTTGCGGTACACGTCGGTGCGGCGCGCGTCCAGGTC
>JAIRVJ010000084.1 GCA_031253955.1 Burkholderiaceae bacterium
TCTAAGCAGTCCGCGCTGCCAAGGCAGCCCTATCCACAAAAATGGCCGCAGCCGTCATCGCATCAGCGCTATGTCTGCGCGTCTTGCAGGGCCACCTTCGGTCAAACGGATCACCGGCAGGTAGACCCAGCGCTCAAGGAAGATGCGCTACGCCACTATGCCGAGGGGGTGGGACTGCGAGCTACCGAGCGGCTGGTAGGCCCCAGTCACAACTCCATCATGCGTTGGGTGCGCCAGGAAGTGGCCGGCAAGGCGCTGGCCAGGCTCGATGAGGCCCAGGTGCAATACGTCGAGGCTGATGAACTGTGGAGCTATGGGGATCAAAAAAAACGCCACCTGGCTGTGGTGGGCTATTGATCGTGCTGCCCGCGCAATACTCGGCTGGGCGCTGGGCGATCGTGACACCCAGACAGCCCGAGCGCTGGGTGCGCAAATTCCTGGCGGCCATCTCATCGCCTACCACACTGATCCTTGGCAGTGTGACCAGGCTATCTTCCCAAGGCAGCAGCACATCCAGGGCAAGGCGCACACCCATCACATCGAAAGCATGAACAACAAATTGCGCTGCTGCCTGGTCAGACTCAGAAGGAAGACCCCATTGCTACACCAAAAGCATCGTCAACCTCAGGGACTCCTTGCTGTTCATCTTTGAGCGCAAGTTCGGCTGCACGCTTGCGCCCGCCCAAGGGGCCATCGTCTGCCAGAGGGTCTGGGGAAAGGCTGTTTCAATACCTGTGTAGCAATCCATCAAATCGCCTGATTATGTACATACCTCAGATAGAAGTGAAAGGGGCTGCGTGTGGCTTGGAGCGTTTGCTATTTTTTCTGCGCCGTTTACCCTCGCCCTGACCCTCCCCCGCACGCGGGGGAGGAAATCTGAACTCCTTCCCCCGCGTGCGGGGGAAGGCCGGGATGGGGGCTAGCGGCACGACAGTCCTATCTGAGGTATGCACCTAATCAAATCAAATCAGCCGTAAGAACAGGCAGTACCTGGGAAAGCTACTCGTATTTTTGTAGCAGATTAGCCAGTTCGACCGCCGATTTGACGGCCATCTTCTCGAACACGCGGGCGCGGTGCGCTTCCACTGTGCGCACACCGATGCCCAGTTGCTCGGCGATCAGCTTGTTGGGCAGGCCGCGCACCACGGCCTGCATCACGCCGCGCTCGCGCTCGGTCAATTCCCCGATTCGCCGCGCCAGCGCCTGCCGCGCGTGCAGGGCCGCGAGGCGCTCGCGCGAGAGCGCCAGCGCCTGCTCCACGCGATCGACCAGCGCGTTGTCGGAAAACGGTTTCTCGCAGAAATCGAAAGCGCCGCGCTTGACGGCATCGACCGCCGTCGGCACATCGGCGTGGCCGGAAAGAAAGATCACTGGCCACAGGTGCGCCACGCCGCCGGCCAGCAGTTGCTCGAACAGCGCCAGCCCGCTCATGCCGGGCATGCGCACGTCCAGCAACACGCAGGCCGGGTGATCGGGCCGGGCGCCGCCCAAGGCCGCCGCGAACGCCTCGGCGCTGTCAAAGTCCTGCGCCAGCAGCCGCCGCGTGCGCAGCAGCCAGCCCATCGCCTCGCGCACGCTGGCGTCGTCATCGACGATGTAAACCGCGGCCTGTTCGTGAATGGATGGCATAGGCAGGGATTCTAAAAAAACCAGCGTGAACCGATGCGGCGGCGAGGAAAGCCGATGCAATAATTCTCTGCTCCGGTCGCAATCGCCGCGCATGGCAGCAGGAAGTTACATGATGAAAACGCAACTCGCTTCGCTGGGTGCAAACAGATCCAGGAAACAACAATGAAATTCAGCAAGATACTGGCCATTGCCGGTTTGACGATGGGTCTGTTGCCGGCCATGGCCTCTGCGGCGGAAAACTATCCCAGCAAGCCCATCACCATCATCGTGCCTTATTCCCCCGGCGGCACCACGGACGTGATGACGCGCGCTCTGGCTGCCAGTCTGGCGCGCCTGCTCAACCAAAGCGTGGTGGTCCAAAACAAGCCCGGCGCCGCGGGCGCGATGGGTGTGATCCAGATGAAGTCCACCCCGCCCGATGGCTACACGCTGACGATGGTGCCCGTAGGCGTTTTCCGCGAGCCGTACCTGCAAAAGGTACCCTACGATCCCCTTAGGGATCTGACTTACATCGCCTCGGTGCTGACCTACGATTTCGCCGTCACCGTCAAGGCCGGCTCGCCTTTCAAGGACATGCGGCAACTGGTCGATTACGCCAAGAAGCATCCGGGGGAGATCGACTACAGCACGCCCGGCAAATACACCGGCAACCACGTGGTGCTGGCGGCGCTGGGCAAGCTTGAGGGGACCCAATTCACCCACATTCCCTACAAGGGCGATGCCGATGCCATCAACGGGCTGATGGGCGGCCACGTGAAATCCGCGGTGGTGACCAACAGTGTTTTGCCGCACTTCAAGTCGGGCGCGGTGCGCGTGCTGGCCACGTCCGACGAGGCGCGCAATCCTTTCTTTCCCGGCGTGCCCACGCTCAAGGAGCTGGGTTACGACGTGGTGGTGCCCTCGCCGCTGGGCATTGCAGGCCCGGCCGGGTTGCCCGCCGCCATCGTTGGCAAGCTCGATCAGGCCGTCAAGGCCGCGCTGGAAGAGCCGGATGTCAAACGCGCGGCGGAGAATTTCGGCGTGCGCATGTATTACCTCAATCACGAGGCCTATGCCGCCTTCGCCAAAAAAGACTTCGCAAGCGAGCAGGCCCTGGTAAGCAACCTGGGGCTGGAAGCCCCATGAGGGCGTGCTTCCCCGGCTCGACCAGACAAGAGACAAGAGACAAGAGGCCAGGATGATCAACAAATTCATGGACAGCGCCCGCGAGGCGGTGGCTGACATTCACGACGGCGCCACGGTGCTGGTCGGCGGCTTCGGCGGCGCGGGGCATCCCACGGAACTGCTGCACGCCCTGCTGGATCAGGGCGCGCGCAATCTGACCATGGTCAGCAACAACGCCGGCAATCACGAGGTGGGCCTGGCCGCGCTCATCAAGGCCGAGCGCGTCAAGAAAATGATCTGCTCTTTTCCCAAGGCCAGCCATTCCTACGTATTCAACCAGTTCTATGCCGAAGGTCGCATCGAGCTGGAATGCGTGCCGCAGGGCACCATTGCCGAGCGCCTGCACGCCGCTGGCGCGGGTCTGGGCGGTTTTTACACGCGCACCGGCTATGGCACGCAACTGGGCCAAGGCAAAGAGGTGCGCGAGATTCACGGCCTGCACTACGTTCTTGAATACCCGCTGCATGCCGATTTCGCGCTGGTGCGGGCGCAAAAAGGCGACCGCTGGGGCAACCTGGTCTACAACAAGAGCGCGCGCAACTTCGGCCCCGTCATGTGCCAGGCCGCCAGAACCACCATCGTGCAAGTTAGGCAGAAGGTCGATCTGGGCGCGCTCGACCCCGAAACGATCGTGACGCCCGGCATCTTCGTGGATCGCGTTGTCGAGATTCCGAATCCGCAATTTTCCAGTTGAGGCCCGCATGCAGACACTGACGCGAAACCAGATGGCCGCCAGACTGGCCAGGGACATTCCGCCGGGCAGCTACGTCAATATCGGCATCGGGATGCCGGAGCTGGTGGCCAACTATCTGGCCCCCGCCGACGAAATCCTGCTGCACAGCGAAAACGGCATTCTCGGCATGGGGCCGCACGCCAGGGAAAGCGAAATCGACCCGGAGCTAATCAACGCCGGCAAGAAACCCGTCACCTTGCTCACCGGCGGCGCTTTCTTTGGGCATGTCGATTCGTTCGCCATCATGCGCGGCGGTCATCTGGACATGTGCATCATGGGCGCCATGCAGGTCGCCTCCAATGGCGATCTGGCCAATTGGTCCATGGGGCGCAAGGGCGAGCCGCCCGCGGTAGGCGGCGCGATGGATCTGGCCGTGGGCGCCAAGAGGGTTTACATCCTTATGGAGCACAACGCCAAGGACGGCGCGCCCAAACTGGTGGAAAAGTGCACCTTGCCCTTGACCGGGCCGGGGGTGGTGCACCGCGTTTACACCGACCTGGCCGTGGTGGAAATCACTCCGCGAGGCTTTGTGGTGCTGGACAAACTGGTGGACATCAGCGATGAGCAATTGCAGGCTCGTACCGGGGCGAAGATAGGGTTTGCCGGCCATCCTGGCGTTTGATTCCATTTCTCGTTCAAGACGAAAAAAATACCCCGTCATTCCCGCGAAGGCGGGAATCCAAGAACGCTTCCTCAATCGGACGTGCCTGTTCAGCGCGCCCATGGATTCCCGCCTTCGCGGGAATGACGACTTTTGGTGATGGCTTCGTATCATCTTGAACGCGAATTGGAATGACTATCCCGCATGAGCGGCGCGGGAAAGACGGAGCAACGTAACTTCTATTTCGATAGCTGACTTCAAAGGTTTTGCATGATTTTTCAACAAAAAAATATACTAAAACCAGTAGATATTTTGGTAAGCCGCTATAAATTCAGCAGTTTGCGCGAAACCAGCTTCCGATTCCTGCCAACGCTACACCTGTAGTTCTTCCTGATTTTCGTGCTCCAACGCCACAGGCAAGGTGAAGCGGAAGATGGTGCCGCGCGGGGTGTTTGGGGTGTAGCCGAGCGTGCCGCCGTGCTGTTCGACGACGGTGCGGCACAGGCTCAGGCCCATGCCCATGCCTTCGGCCTTGGTGGTGAAAAAGGGGGTGAACAGTTGTTCGGCCACGTCCGGGGAGATGCCCTCGCCGGTGTCGGTCACGCTGAAAGCGACCCATGGGCGCGCTGCGGCGCCCGCATCGGGGCTGGCGCATTCGGCGCTCAGGGTCAGCACGCGTTCGCCCGGCGCGGCGGCCATGGCTTGCAGGCCGTTGCGCGCCAGGTTGAGCAACACCTGCTCGACCATGACCGGCTCGCAACTGACGGACGGCAGTTCGGGCGGTATGCGCACGTCCACGCCGGCGCCCAGTTTGCGCGCTTGCAGTTGCACCAGCGGCAGCACGGCTTCGGCCAGCGCCAGCGGCTTGGCCGCGGTGCGGGCGTCGGCGCCGCGCCGCACCAGTTTGTGCACGCTGTGGATGACTCGCCCGGCGCGCCCGGCCTGCTCAGCGATGCGGCCCAGGGCCAGCCGCACGTCGGCCAGTTGCGCCGCATCGCCGGTTTGCCAAGCGCCTGGCAGCAAGTTGAGCGAGCCGTTGGCGTAGCTGGAAATGGCGGCCAGCGGCTGATTGAGTTCGTGACTGAGCAGCGAGGCCATTTCGCCGACTGCGGCCAGCCGGGCGGCGGCCTGCAAACGCTCTTGCGCGGCGCGCTGGCGTTCTTGCACGCGGCGCTGCTCGCTCAGGTCGAGAACCGCGCTCATCCAGCCGGAGTGTTTGCCGGTGGCGGTGATCAGCGGCGCTTCGATGAGGAGCACCGGCAGGCGCGTTCCGTCCTTGCGCTGGTATTCGCTTTCGATGCCCTGAAGGGTCGAGCCGCCGGTAGCCTGCCGCGCGGCCCGCCGCCGGGTGTAGGCGTCGGTCAGTTCGGCGGGCCAGTAGGGGGCGGGGCCGGACCGGCCGATCAGTTCTTCGGGTGCGTAGCCGACCATGGCGCAAAACGCCGGGTTGACGTAGGTGATGCGGCCTTGCAGGTCGAGCGCGCGCAGGCCGGTGACGAGCGAGTCTTCCATCGCCTTGCGAAAGGCCAGCGCGTCGGCCAGCTCGTCTTCGGCCTGCTGGCGGCGGCGGAAGTCGCGCCCCAGCATGACCAGCACCACGGCCAGCGCCGCCGCCAGCAGGGTGACGGTGACGCTCAGCACGTCGGGAAACAGGTTCGGCGCGCCGCGCCAGCCGTCCATGCGCAGCACCAGCGGGTTGCCGGGCAAGTCCAGCGTTTGCCGCGAGGTGAAGATGCGCGCGCCGCGCCGGGGCGCGCCGTGGGAAGCCAGCCGGGTGCCGTCCGGCTCGGTCAGCGACACGCTCTGGCGGCGCTTGTAGTTTTCGTCCAGCATGTAATCGAGCACGCCGTCCAGCGCGTAGTAGGCGATGGCGTAGGTTTGCGGCGCGTTGCTGGGCGCCACCAGCACGCACATGGGCATGACTTCCACGCCCAGACCCTCGCGCAGCATGAAGCGGCTGGGCGCGAAGCTGGCCGCGCCCGACTGCCGCGCCTCAAAGCAGGCATCTTGCAGCGCTGCCGGATCGGCGGGCAGCGGCAGCGGCTGCGACGCGAAGGGCGAGTCGCCGGCGGCGCGCGGGTGCAGCCCGGCATTGCGCCATTCCAGCCGCAGCCACGCCGGATGGGCAATGAGCAGTTCCTGCGCCGCCGCCTCCCATTGCGGCGGCGTAGCGGCGGCGGTCATGCGGCGCAGCGCTTGCGCGTCGGCCGTCAGCGCGTGCCGCAGATCGGCCACGGCGTCGGCGTTGTCGCGTTCCAGCGCACGCTGCACCTGCTCGGTCTCGTAGCTGCGCGCCAGCCACAGTAAGGTGCCCAGCAGCGCCGCCACCAGCGCCACCAGCAGGCCCCACGGCAGCCAGCGGCGCAGCTTCTGCGTTGGCGTGCGCGCCGGGGCCGCCGCCGGCGTCACGGCGCCTGCTCCGGCCCGGAGGCGGCCTGCGCCGCCGGCGTTGCCGCGACCTGCTCGACCTTGGGATCGCTCCACGAGCCGCTCAGGCGGAATTCGCGCGTGGCCGCCTTGGCCAGCGGGCGTTGCAGGACCAGTTGTGCCAGAAAAGCGCCAATGCCGATGGCCGGGTTGATGACGGTGGCCGCCAGCGCGGCGGTGCCGGCGTCGATGTGCGGCACCACCAGCACCCGCAAGTCCTGCGTCTCGTCGGACAGGTTGGCGCTGCCGTCCATCAGCACCGTGGCGCTGGGGCCTTTCATCTGCAGGTTGGCGGTGTGAACCACGCCGTGGCGCACATCCGCGTCGCCGCGCAGCATGTCGAACTCGAAGCCCTGTGTGAATACGTCGCGAAAATCTAGCGTCAGCCGCCGGGGCAGCGATTGCAGACTGAGCACGCCCAGCAGCTTGGCCACGCCGGGATCGGCCTTGAGGAACTGGCCGGCGCTTATGTCCAGGTGCAGTTGCCCGTCCATGCCCGCGTAGTCGGGCGCGGACGGCGCGCCGTCCCAGCCGACGCGCCCGGCCAGTTGGCCCTTGCCGCGGCGCACCACGTCTTTCGTGCCCAGCCGGTCCAGCAGCTTGCCGGCGTCGCGGATGTCCAGATTGAAATCGAGTTCCGTGCGGCGGCGCGGCGCGGCGGCGGTGGGCGCCGTCCAACGGCCATGCGCGCTGAAATCGGCTTCTGGCGCGCTCAGGCGCAGGGTGTCCAGGCGCCACTCGCCCCGGTCATGGCCATCGGCTGCCGCCCGGCCTGTGGCTGGTGCGAGGTTGACCGCCTGCACCTCCAGCCGGCCCAGCGGCTTGCCGCGTAACTCGAAGTTATCGGCGACCACGTCGAGCGCCGGAATGTGCAGCGGCGGCTCGTCGGAGAGCAAGGTGGGGCTGTCCTGGCTGTCGGGAATGACGAGCCGCGACAGGCGCGCCACCACCGCGCCCGCCGCGCCGCCTTCGCCTTCGCGGTAGTCGATGCGTCCGGCCAGCTCGCGCGCCGCCACGTCCGCGCGCCATAGCGCGCCTTCGCGCGTGCCGGTGATGGCGACCTGGTGCAGCGTGCGGCCATTCATCACCAGTTCATCCGTGCGCAGCAGCATGTGATCGGGCAGCCAGGGGCGCAGTGCGTCGCCGCGGATGGCCGGCACCTGAAGGATGCGGGTCAAGGCCGCGTCCCAGGCGTCGGCGTCGATGCGCGGCAGATCGGCTTGCGCCGTCACGCCCGCCGCCGGCAGACTTGGGCCGCGCGCGCCCGGTGCGCCCACCCCCACCGCGCCGCGCGCGCGCTGGGCCGCGGCTGGCGCGGTATCCCATTCATATTCGGCGCCAAGCACATCGGCCAGCGTCAGTAACATGTGCTCGCGCGTTTCGCCCAGACTCAGTGTCAGGCGCAGGGGCCAGGCCGCGCCCGGCGGCTTGGCCAGCGGCGCGGGCAGGCCGAGCGCCAGCCCGCGCAAGTCGGAATTCACCCGGATTTCAGTCTGCGCGCCGCGCCAATCCAGCGTCGCCTCGTACCTGGCGCTGCCGCTGGCCTGGCGCGCCACGGCGGCCACCGGCCCCCACGCGTTCATGGCGCGCAAGCCTTCGGCGCTGGCGCTGCCGGTGAGAAGCACCTGCGCCGGTTTGTCTTGGCTGCTCCCTCCGCTGGCCCGCACGTCGCCGCCGAGGGCGCGCGCGCGCGCGTCGCGGATGGTGAAGCCCGTTTCCGAAAAATCCACCGCTCCCTGCGCCGCCGTCAGAGGCGGGCTGCCGGGCGAAAGCTGCAGGTCGTTGCCCGCCAGTTGCACGCTGCCCTGTACACGCGAGCGTTCGATGGCCTCGATCGGCAAATCCAGCGCCAGCTTCAGGCTGGCTGCGCCGCCAGCCGTGGCCTGATCCAGCGCGTGCCTGGTGTACAGCGCCGCCGGCGAGGCGCGCACGATGCCCAGCGCCGCCGCCAACGGGCCTTGGCCTTCGGCTTGCACCAGCACGCGCGCCTTTTCCAGATCGGGGATGCCCGCTTCGATCTTCGTGAACGCCCAGCCGGGGTAGCCCTGCACCCTGGCCTGCGCGCCGCGCACTTTCATGCTGGTGTGATCGAAGCTCAGATCGCCGCCCAGCTCGATCAGCTCCGGCCAGGGCGGTTCACCCTTGGGCTGGATGGCGCGCGGCACGTAGCGCATCAGCACGTCCGAAACCTTGCCGCCGATGAAGAACTCGCCGGCGCGCGGGTTCTTCTCGAACGGAAAATCCTCCAGCGCCCCGCGCACGCGCACCGCGACGTTGCGCGCCTGGCCTTGCACGATGGCATCACGCACGTATTCGCGCGCCTGCGCCGGGATGACCTGCGGCAGGTAGCGGTACACGCGCGCGCCGTTGGCGCGGCCGAATTGGCCGCTCAGGTCGAGCGTGCCGGGAAAGCGCCGCTCGCCAGCGCCGGTTTTCCAACTGGCCCGGAACTCGCCGGTGGCGTCGTCATTGGCCAGTTGCAGCCGCTCCACTTCCAGCGCGATATGCGGGCCGTCCACGCTCCAGCGGGCGCTGGCCGTCAGGCTTTGCACGGGAACGCGCGGTTCCTCGAACACGCCCGGAAATTCCAGCGCCCCCTGCCGGATCGCCAGCGTGGCCTGACCGCCGGCGGACGTGGCGTCCACATCCAGATCGGCGCCTTGCACGCCCGGCACGCCTGGCCGGGGCGCTGCATGGCCCTGCGCGGCTTGCGCATCGGGCGCAGCGGGCCGGGCCGCCAGCGCCAGTTGCCGGATCTTGGTCTGCACGCGCCAGTCGCGCGGCTGCTCCGGCGGGCCGCTCCATTGCAGTTGCGCCTGCTCGATCAGGCCGCTGGCGTGGCCGACTGCATCGAGCGCGCCGCGCGCCGCGGGCGGCAGCGGCAGGCTGCGCGCGATGCGCCCGAGCGCCGCCAGATCGAGCCGCTCGGCGTGCAACTGGCCGCGCTCCGGTTCGGCGGCGGCGCCTTCGCTCCATTGGAGGCGCGCATTGCCGCCCGGCCAAATCTGGCCGCTCGCCTGCTCGAAATGCAAATCCTGCGTCCACACCGCCGTGCTGCGGCCGCTGCGCAGCCAGCCCGCGCGCACGGCCAGCGACTTGAGCGCCAGCGGCGCCAGGCCGTCGCCCAGGCTGGCATCGACATCGCCCGCCGCCAGATCGCCCAGCACTCGTGTGACCGCGCCGCGCGTCACATCGGCCCACAGGCGCATGGCCGCCCGGCCCTGCCGCAACTGGGTGCCTTGCGGCAAGCCCAGATCTTCGTTCAGGCTTAAGGCATCGGGCAGCCGGGCCAGATCCAGCCGGGGCAATTCGGCGTACAGCGTGCCGTCCCAGCTTTGCCATGCGCCTGGATGGCGCTCCAGCAGCGCGCGGTGAAACTGGCCGCGCAGCGAAAAGCGGTCGCCCAGATCGGGCGGCGGCGTGGCGTCCAGCCGCAACTGGTGCTGGCGCAGGCCGTTGCGCAGCACGATCAGCACGTCGGCGAGCAGCACCGGCGCGCCGCCGCGCCGCTCGTCCAGCCAGCGCACGCTGCCGCCGCGCACTACCAGTTCGGGCTGCGAGAACACCCAGTCGAGCACCCGCTGGTCGGCTTGCGCGTCCGCTGGCGCGCTGCCGCCGAGGTCCAACCCCGCTACTTGCCAATGGCCGGCGGCGGTGCGGCGCACGTCCAGCATCGGGCCGTCGAGCACCAGCTGCTCCAGGCCGCCGCGCAGCAGCGAAGTCACCGAAAAAGCCGCCACCGCGCTGGGCACGCGCAGCCTGGGCTGTCCGTCCGCGCCGGGCAACACCAGATCGCGCACGGTGATCGAAGGAATCAGGCCGTTGGAGCGCGCTTGCAGCGCGCCGATCTGCACCGGCACGCCCAGCGCGCGGCTGGCCATGTCTTGCAGGCGCGGACGGAACTCGTCGATCCGGGGCACAATGACCCAGTGCAGCGCGCCCCAGGCCAGCGCCAGCGTCACGGCGAAACTGGCCGCGACCCACAAGAGGCCGCGCACCCAGGCGGCCAGGGATTTGAACGGACGAAGCACGAAGGTGGCAGACCTGAAAATGGTTGAGCGTTTGGCGTTGAGCGGGTTTGCTCCCTCTCCCCCTTGTGGGAGAGGGCTAGCGGCGCTGGTTGAAGCGCCGCGCCTGAAGGATACGCCGCCGCCAGCCTGCCGGCGGGCCCCTCTCTCCAACCCTCTCCCGTAAGCGGGAAAGGGAGCAAAACCGCGCAACGCCAAACGCCAAACAGAAAATTATGACCCGCGCCGACGATCCAGATTCCCCCGCCGCCGCCATCCATTCGCGGCTGGTGCGGCGCTTGCGCCTGCGCTACGCCGAAGAACTGCCGCTACTGGCGCCGGGCCTGCCGTGCAAGGACGGTATGCGCCAGACCTTCGAGGCTTTGGCCGCGCGCGGCCACGATACCGGCGCGGCCCTGCGCATTTTGCGCCAGTTGGTGATGGAGCGGCTGGCCGTGCTCGACTGCGAGCAGGGCGCGCCGCTTTCGGATGTGACTTGCGCCGTCACCGAACTGGCCGAATTCGCGCTCGATGCCGCCTGCCGCCAGGCTTTCGCGCAACTGGACGAGCGCCACGGCCCGCCCATCGGCGCGGATGGCCGGCGCGCCGTGCTGTGGATCATCGGCATGGGCAAGCTCGGCGCGCGCGAACTCAACGTTTCCAGCGACATCGACCTGATCTACGTGCACGATGCGGACGGCCAGACCGCCGGGCGCGCCGACGGGCGCGGCGCCATCGGCTTTGCCGAATACTTTGCCCGCGCCGCCCGGCTGATTTACGCGCTGGTGGGCGAAACCACCGAGCACGGCTTCATCTTTCGCGTCGATCTGGCGCTGCGGCCCAACGGCAAATCCGGCCCCACCGTGTGCTCGCTGGACGCGCTGGAGGAATACATGCTGGTGCAGGGCCGCGAGTGGGAGCGTTTTGCCTGGCTCAAAAGCCGCGTGGTCGCGCCGCAAGATTGCCTGGGCGATGACTCCATTCAGAACCTGCGCGCCGTGGTGCTGCACTTCGTGTTCCGCCGCTATCTGGACTATGGCGTGTTCGAATCGCTGCGCGCGCTGCACCGCCAAATCCGCGATGACGCCAGCCAGCGTGGCGCCGGCCGGCCCGGACGTACCGACGACATCAAGCTGGGGCGCGGCGGCATCCGCGAAATCGAATTCACCGTGCAACTGCTGCAAGTGGTGCGCGGCGGCCAGTTTCCCGAACTGCGCACCCGCCCCACGCTGCAAGCCTTGCAGCGCGTGGCCCGCGCCGGCCTGATGCCGCAAGCCACCGCCGGCGCGCTGGCCGCCGCCTACGTTTTTTTGCGCCGGGTGGAGCACCGCATTCAGTATCTGGACGATCAGCAAACCCACCTGCTGCCCGCGAATGAGGCCGATCTTGACTGGATCGCCCGCACCCTGGGCCTGGCCGGGCGCGCCGCCTTCCTTGCGCAACTGAGCGCGCACCGCCAGCGGGTGGAGCAAGAGTTCGACCGCCTGCTCGGCGGCGACGCCCCGCCCGCCGCCGCCCACGGCAAAAGCGGCGCGCCGGCCAGTCTGGATGCGCTGCTGGAGCGCGCGGAACTGGAACCGGCGGTGCGCGAGCGCCTGTCCCAATGGCGCGAGCACCCCCGCGTGCTGGCGCTGCGCGAGCCGGCGCGCGAGCGGCTGCTGCAACTGTTGGCGCGCACCGCCGGTTGGCTGGCCGAAGGGCGCGTGAGCGAAGACGGCGTGCTGCGCCTGGCCGACTGGATCGAGCCGCTGCTGCGCCGCGAGAGCTACCTGGCCTTGCTGCTGGAGCGCCCCGCCGTGCACGAGCGGCTGCTGCGCGTGCTCGGCGCGGCGCGCTGGCCCGCGCGCTATCTGCTGCAACACCCCGGCGTGATCGACGAATTGGCCGGCCCCGCGCTGCTGCAAGAGCGGTTCGACCCCGCCGCTTTCGAGCGCGAACTGCAAGAGCGCCGCGCCGCCCTGCGCCGCGCGGGCGAGGACGACGAAGAAAACCTGCTCGGCCTGCTGCGCCGCGCGCACCACGCCGAAACCTTCTGCACCCTGGTGCGCGACGTGGAGCGCAAGATCACCGTCGAGCAGGTGGCCGACGACCTTTCCGCCCTCGCCGACGCCCTGCTGCGCGTCACCACGGACTGGTGCTGGAGCCACTACCGCAAAAAGCACCTTGAACAGCCGCGCTTGGGCATCATCGGCTACGGCAAGCTGGGCGGCAAGGAGCTAGGTTACAGGTCTGACCTGGACGTCGTGTTCGTCTTCGACGACCCGCATGAGAGCGCGCCCGAAATTTATGCCGGCTTCGTGCGCAAGCTCAGCAACTGGCTCACCGTGAAAACCGGCGAGGGCGACCTGTTCGAGATCGACACCGCGCTGCGCCCCAACGGCAACTCCGGCCTGCTCGTCACCGGCTTGGACGCCTACGCTGACTACCAGCGGGGCCGCGGCAGCAACACCGCTTGGACGTGGGAGCACCAGGCCATGACGCGCGCCCGCTTCATCTGCGGCCCGGGCGGCATGGCCGCGCGCTTTGACGCCGTGCGGCAGGCCGTCATTACCGCCGTGCGCGAACAGGCCGCGCTGAAAGCCGAAATCATCGCCATGCGCGAAAAAATGCGCGCCGCGCACCCCGAACACGCGGGGCAGTTCGACATCAAACACTCCCCAGGCGGCATGATCGACGCCGAATTCGCCGTGCAATACCTGGTGCTGGCCGAAAGCCGCGCCCACCCCCCGCTACAAGGCAACACCGGCAACATCGCCCTGCTGCAATGCGCCGAGCAAGCCGGCCTGCTGCCCGCGGGCGCCGGCCAGGCGGCAGCCAACGCCTACCGCCAACTGCGCCGCATGCAGCACATGGCGCGCCTCAACGAAGAACCCACCCGCCTGCCGCCACAGCAAGCCAGCGCCGAGCGTGAAGCCATCTTGCGGCTGTGGGGGGCGGTGTTTGGCGGCGCGGCGTAGGGGCGAAAATTTTTCGCCCCTGCATTCATAATTCCTCCGATCATGCGCGCCCACCTTCCCGGCGGCCGCCAAACCGCGGGCTTTTTCACTTGCCGACGCCGCCTTTGGCTGGCTTGCGCCATCCTGCTGGCCGGTTGCGCCGCGCCCGCGCCGAAGGCGCGCAGGCGCTGGCGCATCTGGCGCGCGTGGCGCTAGCCGCCGGGCGTGGCCGAAAGTTATTACGGCCTGCGCCTGTGTCAAAGCGTGCTGCAAAACACGCTCGATGACGCCGCCAGCCGCTTCGAGACCGCGCGGCTGGCCCGCATCGCCGAAGGCGCGGGCTTTACCGCGTCCGCCACCGCTGCCCTGGCCGAAGCCGCTGCTGCCGATGTGCGCACCCGCGCCGTGCAGCAGCGCACCGGGTGCGACGCGTAGCGCAAGGCGCTGGTGGCGCAGACCGGTCTGCCGGAGCCGGATTTAATAGAAAAACTGGCGCAAACGCAGACTGTGCCTTGGCTGTACACTCTTTTTTCAGTAGCGATCCTGCCTGCCGACACGGTGCGCCAGATCGCCCCCACGGTCGATCCGCGCACGCGCTACGCCATCGTCTATGTCGATCTGCCGCCCCACTCGCCCGCGCGCGCAGGCATGTTCGCCGGCGGGCGCTTCGCGGCCGGCCAAAGCGCGGCCCTGACGGCACCGCAGCAGGCCATCGTAATGCGCGACGGCTACCCCCACGTCAGCCGGGCGGTGCGGTGCGCATGGCGCGCGTGCGCACGGGCCGGCTCGCGGGCGAGCGCATCGAGGCGCTGGAAGGCCTGCCCGAAAACGCCCCCGTCGCCGTGCGCGGCGCGGCGCGGCCTTTCTGAGCGACGGCGACCACGTGCGCGTGGTCAGGGAAACAGAGCCGACGGATGGGGAACTCCTGAAACAATAGCTTCTTGCCTGTATATGAATTTGTTTTCAGATATAAAAGTATATAAAACCATAAATTATATGTACGAAAAGCTATTAATTTTGAATTTTCCCCTCTTCCACAAGGGAAAAATGCCGCGCTTGAGGACACGTTGCCTCCGGCCTTTGGCCGGCCCTCTCCCTAACCCTCTCCCGTCAACGGGAGAGGGGAAAAGCCAGGCTCAACGCCCAATGCTCAACTCTTGCCGAACTTGGGCAGGTTGATCTTGACCGGCACGCCCAGGCGGTGGTTAATGACGGCTTGCTGCGCGATGGACAGGGTGTTGTTGGTCACCCAGTAAAGCACCAGGCCAGCGGGGAAGAAAAAGAACATGACGCTGAAGATCAGCGGCATGAACCACATCATCTTGGCCTGCATGGGGTCGGGCGGGGCCGGGTTGAGCGAAGTTTGCAGCAGCGAGGTGATGGCCATGAGGATCGGCAAAATGAAGTACGGGTCGCGCGCCGACAGGTCGGTAATCCAGCCCAGCCACGGCGCGCCGCGCATTTCCACCGACGAGAGCAGCACCCAGTACAGCGCGATGAACACCGGTATCTGAACGGCAATCGGCAGGCACCCGCCCAGCGGGTTGACTTTTTCCTCGCGGTAGACGCGCATCATTTCCTTTTGCATCTCCTGCGGGTTGTCTTTGAGGCGCTCGCGCATTTCCATGATGCGCGGGTTGATGGCTTTCATGCGCGCCATGCTGGCGTACGCCTTGGCGTTGAGCCAGAAGAACGCGATCTTGAGCAGCACCACCAGCGCCACGATGGACCAGCCCCAGTTGCCCAGCACGCCATGCAGCTTGTCGAGCAGCCAGTACAGCGGCTTGGAGAGAATGGCCAGAATGCCGTAGTCCTTGACCAGCTCCAGCCCGGGCGTGATGTCCTGGAGCATCTTCTCGCGCTGCGGGCCGGCAAAGAGCGTGGCCTCCAGCGTCTTGCTAGCGCCCGGCTCAATGCTGCCCATCGACTGAAGCATCCCCACCGAGTACAGGTTGTCGGCCACCTTGCGCGCGAAGTTCTCGCGCTGCGCGCCGCTGGGCAGGATCCAGGCGCTGGCAAAGTAGTGCTGCACCATCGCCACGTAGCCGTCGGGGGCGGTTTTCTCCCAACTCGCCTTGTTCTTCTCGAGGTCGGTGAAGGGGATTTTCTGGTACTTCTTCGCGTCGCTGTACACCGCCGGGCCGGTGAAGGTGGAATAAAACGTCGATTCGCCCGGCGGCTTGTTGCCATCGCGCACCAGTTGCACGTAAAGCCGGGGATCGACCGGCTGGCTGCCGGTGTTGACGATTTCGTGCCGCACGCCGAGCGCGTAGGAGCCGCGCTGGAGGGTGTAAATCTTGTTCAGGCGCACGCCGCCCACGTCCGGGGACTCGAAGCGCAGCGCCAGTTCATTCGCGCCGTCGGCCAGCTTGCGCTCGCCGATGAATTTCATCGGCGTCTTGTGATTGGGAAACAGCCCATCGACCAGGCCCGATTGCGCCAGATACACCCGCTCGGCGCTGTCGTCGAACAGCACGAAGGGCTGCGCATCGCCGGAACTAAGCGGGTACTTGAGAAATTCGCTCTTGACGAGGCTGCCGCCCTCAGTGTCGAAAGTCAACTGCAGCACGTCGGTGCTGACCACGATGCGCTCGTGCGGCGCGGCGGCGGCAGGTGCCGCCGCGCTTTGATTCGCGGGAACGGCGGCGCTGGCCGCCACGGGCGCGGATGCGGCGGCCGGCGGCATGACCGAAGAAACCGGCGCTGGCGCGCTGGCCGCTGTGGGTTTGGGAGGAAAGAACGTGGGCTGGCGGCCGGAGTAAACCTGCCATTGATCCCACAGCATGACCAGCGAAAAGCCCAAGATCACCCACAAGAAGGTGCGGCGGATGTCGTTCATGAAAATCTCTATTAAACCTAGAAACGGCAGTTGAACGCATTCGCCAGTGCCGTGATTAGCGCGCCAGGCAAGGCGCGAGAACGCAGCGGGCTGCTGCCTGCAAGGACGAGCAACGCCGCATGGCGCGGCAAGCGCGGCGCTGGCGCGTGCGTAGCGCGCTCACCCAAGAGGTGAGGGCAATCGAAGCAGCGAAGGTCAATATCCATGCGGCTCTCGTAAAGGTAACAAGCGGTCAACTGCCGTTTCCAGGTTGAATGGACGAGCGCTTGGCCCAAGACCCAAACAGGCGCGGGGCAAGCTCAGGCACCGGATCGTGCCCGCCCGCGCAGCCGGGGTGGCAGCGCAGCAGGCGCCGCCCGGCCAGATAGCTGCCGGCCAGCGCGCCGTGCTGCTGCAGCGCGCCGATGGCGTAAACAGAACACGTCGGCTCGAAACGGCAGCCCGCGCCCAGCCAGGGCGAAAGCAGCAAGCGGTAGCCCTTGACCAGGCCGATCAGCAGTTTGCGCACGGTAACTGATTCCACAGTTGCAGCAGCTCGGCGCGCACGGCGCGTTTGAGTGCATCGGACGCAGCGCTGGGAAATTGCGTGCGCGCGAAAGCCGCCCGCAAGCGCACCACATAAGCGCCCGCCGCGCCGGAAGACGCGGCCACGGCGTGCACCTGCCGCTCGATCAAATGGCGCGTGACCGCGCGCCGCGCCCAGCGTTTGGGCGTGAGCGCGCCCAGCCAGACGGGGGGCGGAGCATCGGGGACAAACATGGCGCTACGGGGTAAATGCCAGAGGGGATGGGACTGCGCCTGATCCGGCGCGATGCGGTGCAAGGCAAAGTGCGCGGTGCGCGCCACGATGCCGCCCGCGAGAACGGCCTGAAACTGGGCGCGTGAACGCAAGCGCAAAGGCAGGCGCAAAGCGCGCGGCGTGAGCCGGGCATCCTGTGGGCCGTCTTGCGGATTCACCGCCCCCGGCGCGTCTGGCAACGGCGGTTTCAGACCGACGACAGGCGCTTGCGTCCCTTGGCGCGGCGCGCGTTGACGACGGCGCGGCCGCCCCGCGTTTTCATGCGCACCAAAAAGCCGTGCGTGCGTGCGCGGCGCGTCTTGGAAGGTTGGTAAGTACGTTTCATGGCAATCCGACTCTGAAAGAAAAAGGCACACCCCCCGGCCAAGACAGAGCAAGGCGCGGCTGGCAACCCAAACCGGGGAAACTGTAAATTATCGCAGACGGGACGATTTGGAATTCGAGTTCCTCAAAAATCCTCATCCTCGCCCAGATAACGCCACTGCCCCGGCGGCAGCGGGCCGAGGGGGATGGCACCGATGCGCACGCGCTTCAAGCCCGTCACGCTCAATCCCACCTGCTCGCACATGCGGCGGATTTGGCGCTTTTTGCCTTCGGTGAGCACAAAGCTCAGTTGTTCCGGGTTTTGCCACTCCACCCGCGCGGGGCGCAGCGGCTGGCCGTCCAGCAGCAGGCCGTGGCGCAGCCGCGCCAGTTGCGCGGGCGCGAAGGCGGCCTGCACGTTGGCGCTGATGGTACCGAGCCGCACGCGCACCAGGTATTCCTTTTCGATGGCGGAGTCTTCGCCGATCAGTTGGCGCGCGACGCGGCCATCTTGCGTGAGCACCAGCAGGCCGGTGGAGTCAATGTCCAAGCGGCCCGCCGGGGCCAGACCCCGGCGCTGCGCGGGCGAAAAGCGCATGGGCGCCGCGTCGCCGCGCCAGCGGTTGCCGGGCGTAAAGAGCGTTGCGGCGGGCAGATGGCCATCTTCGGCCTGGCCGCTGACGTAGCCCACGGGTTTGTGCAGCAGCACCGTCACGCGCCGCGCCTGGGCTTGGGTCGCCTCGCGCTGCACCGTGACCTGGTCTTGCGGCAGCACCTTGCTGCCCACAGCGGCCACCGCGCCGTTGACGCGCACCCAGCCGCGCTCGATCCACTCGTCAGCCTCGCGGCGCGAGCACAGGCCCATGTCCGACAGGCGCTTGTTCAGCCGCACCGCGCTGCCGCCTGCAGGCGGCAGGGCATGCTCTGGGCGAGGGGCGCGGTGCAGATTCAAACTCCCCAGACCACGTCCTTGCCGGCGGCGGCGCTTTTTTCGAGCAGGTCGATGAACGGCGCCGCGCGGCGGCGCAGCGAGACGCCGTCGGGGTCGATCTCGCTTTCCTTGTCGTCTTGCGCCGGTCCCATGTCACGCGCGAAGGCGGCGGCTTCCTGCTCCTTGATCGCCTTGCGCAACGCCGCCACCGCCGCCGGCACTTGCGCCACCGTGACGATGCCCTGCGCTCCGGGCGATTTGCCGATGATCTTGAGCAGGGTTTCCGCATCCGGTTGCAGCATGATGACTTCAGCGGCGGCCTGGGACTTGAACTTGTAGAGCATGACGTTTCCTCCGGCGGATGGTTCAGCGGCCCGCTTGCGCCGGCCACGGGGCAGTTTTGGATTATTGCAGCGTTGCCGCCCGCAGCGTCTGGCACGCTCAACGTCAAACGTCAACCGCCGAACGTTCTTGCAGCGTATCGGGCGGCAGGCGGTCGATCTCAAGCAACAGCGCGGCCAGCGCGCGGCCGGCCGCTTGCAGCAGCGCCTGGCCGTCTTCGGGCGTGGCGGCGGCGGCGTGGCCGGCGACGCCGGCAGGGTTGAGGTCTTGCGCCGTCCAGGCCAGTTTGGCGCTCTGGCCGTTGCCCAGAATGGCGAAGTTTTCGGCCCGCTGACGCGCGGCGGATTCAAAGCGCGCGGCGCGCTCCATGCGCACCTGTTGCGGCTTGAGCGCGAGCATGAGGGCCGTTTCCATCTGCCCGCCGTGCACGCCAAAACGCTGTTCTTCGGGCGCAAAGCGTTGCAGCGCCTGGCAGCCTTCGGGCAGCGCCAGCGCCAGTTTGTCCCAGTTGGGCACGCTGACCACCAGCAGGCCCAGCCGCGCGCGCAGATCGCGCGCCGCCACGTCCAGCAGACCGGTGTTGCCGCCGTGAGTGTTCAGCAGCACGAGTTTTCGCACGCCGCTGGCGGCTACGCTTTCGGCCAGATCGGTCCACAGGCGGATCACGGTTTCGGCCCTGAGCGTCAGGGTGCCGGGAAAAGCCCCGTGCTCCGGGCTGTAGCCCACCCGCTGCACCGGCAGAAAAAGCGCGGGCAGCCCGGCGGGCAGATGCGCGCTGGCCGCGCGCACAATGCCGTGCGCGATGTCGGCATCGACCGACAGCGGCAGATGCGGCCCGTGCTGCTCGGTGGCCGCCAGCGGCAGCACGGCGATGGCGCGGGCGCGATCTAGCGCGGCCAGTTCCGGGCTGGTCAGGTCGGACCACTGATGTGAAAGCTGCGGTGTCATGGTAAATTATTCGCTACGCAAAAAATAGCTGATAGCCCAGACTCAGTCTGTGCTGAAAGGCTATTTTATGCAAAATTCCAAGCAAGGCGCCAAACCTTGCCTTCCGCTACAGTAGCTTGCTCGCCGTACACCAACTGCCCCATTCATGCTCCCACGCCTTGCGCACCGACTGCCGTTCGCCGTTTTCTGGCTAGCCGCCTGCCTGGTCTGGCTGCCTGCGGCGGGCCAGGACATACAGGCTGGCGCCGTGGTGCAAACGCCGCAGGTGCGCGCCGAACTGCTGGCTTTTGCCCCGCAAGGCGTGCCGCTGGGCGCGGACGCGGTGGGTGCCTCCCCGGTGTGGCTCGGCCTGCAACTGACACACCAGCCGGGCTGGCACACGTACTGGAAGAACGCGGGCGATTCCGGCATTCCCACCGAACTGGCGTTCACCCTGCCGCCCGGCGTGCAGGCGGGCGAGACCGCCTGGCCGCTGCCCAAAAAAATCCCCATCGGCCCCTTGGTCAATTACGGCTACGAAGACACGGTACTGCTGCCCGTGCCCTTGACCGTGACGCCGGAATACCGGCCCGGTCCGCTCGATGACGCCATGACGGTGCGGCTTCAGGCCAGTTGGCTGGTCTGCAAGGTGGAGTGCCTTCCGCAAGAAGGCAGCTTCATGCTCAAGCTGCCGCTGCACGGTTCCACGGCGCTGGCGGGCGCGGCGTTCGAGGCGGCCTTCAAGGCGCAGCCCGCGCCGCTGGCGGGCCAGCAAAGCGCGACGCTGATGGATGACGGCCAGCGCATCCGCGTGCGCATCGAGGGCCTGCCCGCGGCGCTGCGCGGCCAGCCGCTCGATGTGTGGGCGGAAACGCCCGGCGTGCTCCTGCCCGCCGCGCAGCCGGTTCCTCCCGGCCAAACCCCCGGCCCCAGCACCTGGAGCCAGCGCTGGGACGGCGCGGCATGGCTGGCCGATCTGCCCGTCTCCCCTGAACGCAGCCTAAACCCCGATCATCTGCCGCTGCTGCTGCTGGCCGGCGCGCAAGCCTGGCGCGCTGACGCGCAAGTGCAAGGCGGCTGGCCCGCGCCGGCAGCGGCGGAGCACGCCTTGCCGACGTTGAGCGCCGCGCCGCCCAATGCAAGCGCCCTGCCCGCCTCGCCCGCCTCGCCTTCCGGCAGCTTCCTGCTGGCCCTGCTCGGCGCGCTGCTGGGCGGCATGGTACTCAACCTCATGCCTTGCGTGTTCCCGGTGCTGGCCATCAAGGTACTGGGCTTTGCGCGCCACGCCAAGGACTGGCGCGCGCACCGCGCCAGCGGGCTGGCCTATAGCTGCGGCGTGCTGCTGTCGTTTCTGGCGCTGGGCGCGCTGATGCTGGGGCTGCGCGCCGCGGGCGAGCAGCTTGGCTGGGGCTTTCAGTTGCAATCGCCCTGGGTGGTGGCGGGGCTGGCCGCGCTGTTCACGGTAATCGGGCTAAACCTGGCGGGGATGTTCGAGTTCGCCAGTTTCGCGCCCGCGGGCATGGCCCATCTGCAAGCGCGGCACCCGTTGCTCGACGCGCTGCTTTCCGGCGTACTGGCGGTGGCCATCGCCTCGCCCTGCACCGCCCCTTACATGGGCGCGGCCATCGGCCTGGCAGTCGCCCTGCCCGCGTGGCAGGCGCTGGCCATCTTCGCCGCCTTGGGGCTGGGCATGGCGCTGCCCTACCTGCTGGCAAGCTGGCTGCCGCAAGTGGCGCGGCTGCTGCCCCGGCCCGGCGCGTGGATGCAGGTGTTCCGGCAGTTCATGGCCTTTCCCATGTTCGCCACCGTGGCGTGGCTGCTGTGGGTGCTGGGCCAGCAAAGCGGCATCGACGGCGCAGCTTCCCTCTTGGGACTGCTGGTGCTGCTGGCGATGCTGCTGTGGGCGCTGGGCTTGGCGAGCCGCGCGCGCTGGTGGCTGGCGGGGTTTGCGCTGGCCGCGCTGGTTTTGCTGGCGGGAGCCATCGGCCACAACCTTTTCAAGACAGCGGAACCGGGCGCCAATGCGGACGCCGCCGCAGACGCCGGTCAGCCGGCGCGCTGGCAGCCCTGGTCGCCGCAGGTGGAGCAGGCCGCGCTGGTGCAGGGCAAGCCGGTGTTTGTGGACTTCACCGCCGCCTGGTGCGTGACCTGCCAATACAACAAAAAGACCACGCTGGCCAACGCCCAGGTGCTGCGCGCCTTCGACGCGCGCGGCGTGCAAACCCTGCGCGCCGACTGGACGCGCCGCGACGCCGCCATCTCCGCCGAACTGCAACGCCTGGGCCGCAGCGGCGTGCCGGTCTACCTGCTGCAAGCGCCGGGGCGCGAGCCGGTGCTGCTAAGTGAACTGCCGAGCGTGGGTGAAGTCTTGGCCGCCCTGGAAAGCGTTGACCTGAAATAATTTCAAAAAAATAATTACAATTTCGTGGTCATGACGTTTCGTTTCGAGTGGGATCAGGCCAAGAATCTGGCAAACCAGCGCAAGCACGGCCTGAGCTTCGAGGAAGCGATTCAGGTATTTCAAGACCCGTTGGTGTCTGCCACACAGGATCGGATCGAAAACGGCGAATACCGCTGGCAGGCGTTGGGGTTCGTGCGTGGCGCGCTCGCCTTGGTCGCTTATACGGTTTGGAACGAAGACGATGAAGATGCCAAAGAAGCCAGCGAGGTTATACGCCCAATCTCGGCCAGACCTGCGACACCGAAAGAAAGGCGACGCTATGAGCAAGAAAATGGTTAGCTACACCCTGGATACTTTGCCGCCGCTGACGGCTGCACAGTGCGCCAACCTTGACCGCATAGCCCAATTGCAGGTGCGCGGTGAGCTTCAGGTCGATACAAGCGACATCCCGGAACTGACCGACGAGCAATTCAAAGCCGCGGTCAAAAGCCGCTTCCACAAGCCGCGCAAAAAACAGATCACGGCCAAGGTCGATGCCGACGTGCTGGAATGGCTGAAGTCGCAAGGCAGGGGCTACCAGTCACGCCTGAATGCCATCCTGCGCCGGGAAATGCTGGGGGCATTGAACGTTGAACGTTGAACGTTTTGCGTCCAATGCGGCAAAATTCCTGAATTAATAGCTTGATGCGATTGATTTAACTGCATTTAAGACTATTTTTAAGTTTAAATATAGATAACACTTTTGAGTATAGCTATCAAATTTGCAGAGCACCAAACATCAGATCAGTACAGGGCGATCGCATCTAATTCCATTTCTCGTTCAAGACGAAAAAATACCCCGTCATTCCCGCGAAGGCGGGAATCCAAGAACGCCTCCTCAATCCGGCGTGCTTGTTCAGCGCACCCATGAATTCCAGCCTTCGCGGGAATGACGATTTTTGGTGATGGTTTCTTATCATCTTGGACGCGAATTGGAATAAATCGCGCAATCGCCAAGAGACAAGGAAAGTAGGGGCGAAAAATTTTTCGCCCCTACGCTCAAAAGAGTCATGGCGCTGGCAAGGAGGCACCTCAGGGCGAAAGATTTTTCGCCCCTACGAAAGCACGGGTGTCATTCATTGCATCGAAATCCAATGGGTTGATTTGAATGGAATTCAGATGCAATCGCCTTGAACATCAGTAGCTGTACACCCCCCGCCCGCTCTTGCGCCCCAGCCGTCCGGCGGCCACGTATTCGCGCAGCAGGGGGCAGGGGCGGTATTTGCTGTCGCCGAACTCGTGCAGGTACACCTCCATCACCGCCAGGCACACGTCCAGCCCGATCATGTCGGCCAGCGCCAGCGGGCCAATCGGGTGGTTGCAGCCCAGCTTCATGCCGGCGTCGATGTCCTCCGGCGTTGCCAGCCCTTCGGCCAGCACGAAAAAGGCTTCGTTAATCATCGGCACCAGAATCCGGTTGACCACGAAGCCCGGCGCGTTCTTCACCGCGATGGGCGACTTGCCCAGCTGCACGGCCAGCGCCTGCACGGCAGCGAACGTGGCGTCGCTCGTTTGCAGCCCGCGAATGATCTCCACCAGCGCCATCATCGGCACCGGGTTGAAAAAGTGCATCCCCACAAAACGGTCGGCCCGCCCGGTCACGGCGGCCAGTTGTGTGATCGAGATCGACGAGGTGTTGGTGGCGATGATGGCTTGCGGCGCCAGCATCTCGCCCAGTTGCTTGAGAATTTTGTTTTTCAGCGCGTGGTTCTCCGTGGCCGCCTCGATCACCAGTTGCGCGTGCCCCAGATCTTCGTAACGCGTCGATCCCGCGATGCGCGCCAGCGCGGCAGCCTTGTCGCCTTCCGTCAGCTTGCCCTTGGCCAGCAGCCGCTCCAGGCTCTTGCCCACGGCGGCCAGCCCCCGGTCCACGGCTTGCCGGTCGATATCGACCATCACCGCCTCCACGCCCGCCACCGCGCAAGCCTGCGCGATACCGCTGCCCATGGTGCCGGCGCCCACGATGCCGACGGTGCGAATGGAACTGTTCATCACATGCTGCTCCTGCAAAAAAACGAACGCCGCAATAGTAAAGGAACGTGGAGCGTTTGGCGTTGCGCGTTGAGCGCGTGAAATACCGCTTGCCGCAACAAGTTCCCGCGCAAAACGCTAGAGCAGTTTTGGTTCAAATGCTGACACCTCTATTGGTGGCAGGCGCTGCTTCGTAGGGGCGAAAAATGTTTCGCCCGGCTGCGCCTCACTCAAGGCGCCACGCTCTTTCGCTGCGGGGAGGGCGAAAGATTTTTCGCCCCTACAACCGGCGGCTTTCTTCCCTCTATCCCCGGAAGAAAAAGTGTCATCAACTAAACCAAAACCGCTTTAATCGCTCAACGCTCAACGTTTGTTCGGCGTCGCCTAAAATTCTTTGTTTGCACCCCCGTGCGCCGCTGCTCTCATGCACTTTCCCCTGGCCCTGGATTTGCGCACCCTCTGGCGTATGCGCGCGCTGCTGCGCGTGCTCACGCGGCGCGACCTGGCCGCGCGCACCGCCGGCTCGGTGGGCGGGTGGCTGTGGGTGTGGCTGCCGCCGCTGGCCACGGTGGCGGCGTACTTTCTGGTGTTCGACGTGGTATTCGCCATGCGCGTGGGTGGCGCCGCCGCGCCCGCCGCCGCTCGCGTGGGCACCTACCTGATCGTCGGCATGCTGCCCTGGATGGCTTTTGTCGATGCCGTGCAGCGCGGCATGGGCAGCCTGCTAGAAGCCGGCCCGCTGCTGCAAAAAAACCCGTTGCCGCCCGCCCTCTTTCCAGCCCGCGCGGTGCTTGCCAGCGGCTGCGTATTCGCTCCGCTGATCGTGCTGCTGATTGCCGCCTACGCGCCCGCGCACCACTTTCGCCCCGGCGTGTGGGCGGTGCCGGCGCTGCTGGCCGGGCAACTGGCGCTGTCGTTTCTGCTCGCGTACCTGCTGGCCATCCTCACCGCCGCGCTGCGCGACGTGGCGCAGGGCGTGGGGCTGCTTTTGTCGCTGGGCATCTTCCTGTCGCCGATCCTGTTTCGGCTGGAACAGTTTCCCGAACGCTGGCGCTGGGTGCTGTGGCTCAACCCCATGACCGCGCCCGCGCTGGGCTACCAGGCCGCGCTGCTCGAAGGCGCCGCGCCGCGCCTCATGGTCTGGGCCGCGCTGGCCGCTTGGCTGGCCGCGCTGGCGCTGCTGCTCAATCTGGCGCTGGCGCGCAGCCGCGATCAATTGGTCGATTGGCTATGAACCCGCCCGCCGTCACCCACACTGCCGCGCTGCCGCTGCGCTTGCAACAAGTCGGCAAAGAATACCGCCTGTACGACTCCCCGCGCGCGCGCCTTGCCGCCCTGCTGACGGGCCGCGCCACCCACCGCAGCCACTGGGCGCTGCGCGATGTTTCGCTGGAGCTGGCGCGCGGCCAGTGCTTGGGCGTGGTCGGCAGCAACGGCGCGGGCAAAAGCACGCTGCTCAAACTGATCGTCGGCACGCTGCAACCCACCACCGGCAAAATCATGCGCAGTGGGCGCGTCACCGCCATTCTGGAACTGGGCGCGGGATTTCACCCGGAATTCACCGGGAGGCAAAACCTGTACTTCGGTGGCAGCCTGATCGGCATCCCGAACGAGGAAATGGCGGCGCTCGAATCGCAGGTGCTCGCCTTCGCCGAAATCGGCGAAGCCATCGACCGCCCGGTCAAAACCTACTCGTCGGGCATGGTCATGCGCCTGGCCTTCGCGCTGGTCACGGCGGTGGAGCCGGATTTGCTCGTGATTGACGAGGCGCTGGCCGTGGGCGACCAGCACTTCCAGAAAAAATGTATCGAGCGCATCCGCGCCTTCCGCGAAAACGGCTGCACCATCCTGTTTTGCTCGCACAGCCCGTATCATGTACGCCACCTGTGCGACGTGGCGCTGTGGCTGGATCAGGGGCGCACGATGGAATTGGGCGCCACCGCACCCGTGCTCGCCGCCTACGAAAAGCACTCGCGCCTGCTGGATCAGCAGACACACGACGCGCCGCCGCCCGTGCCCGCCGCCCCCGCCACCCGCGACCCCGGCACAGCGGCCATTCTCTCGTGCGACATCGCCGATCTGCTCGATCAGGGCGAAGGCAAGCCCCCCTTGCTGCAAAGCCGCGATCTGGTTGCCACCATCACCGTGCGCGGCAAGGGCGACGAGCGCCCGCACATCGGTTTCATGCTGGAGCAAGATCGCGGCGTCGGTATTACGTCGCTGAGCACGCTCGAAGACGGCGCGGCCTTGACGCAAATCGGCGCTCCGCAAGACCGCGCCTGGCGCGCGACGCTGACCTTTCCGGATTTGCCGCTGCACACGGGCGATTACGTCATCAGTATCTATCTGGCCGATGCTTCCGGTTTAGTCATCTACGAGCAATGGCTCCGGTTCAAAGTGTTCCGCTTGGTCGCATCAACACTGCTGGCGGGCTTGGTGCGGCTGCCCCATGCATGGCGTTGAAATGAGCCAATATGCGAACATCCGGCGGCGCATCCGGCTCGAATGCCGCGATCTGATTGAACTTGTCTTGCTGCCCGGTCTGGCCGCGCTGCTGCCCTGGCGCTGGTGCTTTGCAATTTACCGGAGGCTGGCGCGCTGGCGCTGGCTCTACCGCGAAGTAACCGGGCGGGCGCTGCATGAAGCGCGCGCGCGCGGCATGGTCGATGACGAGGCGCGCTGGCACTGGATGCGGCGGCTCGTCACGCTGGTCGATCACGCCGACTATTACCTCTCGCGCACGCGCGGCGATCGCTGGCTCGCGCGCTATTTGAACGTCGATGGCGCGTGGCCGCCGCCCGACGATACGGCGATTGTGTGCAATTTCCATTGGGGCGCTGGCATGTGGGGGCTGCGCAGCCTCGCCTGCGCGGGCTTGCACCCGCTCCCGCTGGTTGCGCCGCTCAATCAGGCGGCATTTCGCGGACGCACCGTGCTCGGCTGGTACACGCGCGCGCGCACGGCCGAAGTGGGGCGCGTGCTGCAATGCAGTGCGCTCGACGCATCCACATCGCTGCGCCCGGTCATCCGCGCCCTGCGCGCCGGGCAGCAAGTCGGCACCTCGATGGACGTGCCGTCCGACCAGACGGTGGCCAGCGAACCCATTATGCTGATGGGTATGCTGGCGCGTATTCCGCGCGCGCTGTTCCGGCTGGCGATTGACCAGCGCGCGCCCGTCACGGCGTACACCACCGGATTTGACGCGCGCACCGGCCAGCGCCAGTTGCGCATCGCGCAACTGGGCGTTTATGACGATTTGACCGCGTTGATCCGCGATGTGTTCCGGCATCTGGACACCGCATTGACGCAAGACCCGGCGGCCTGGCACCTCTGGAGCGAAGCGGCACGCTTTTTCACCCGCGCCGAGGCTTGATATTGCCGGTTCTACCTCCAACCGCGCCTTGGCTTCACTGTGAAACTTCCGGCAGTTTTTGCGCCCCTCCCTGTGCATGGCGCTCCGCCAGCGCCTGCAAGCTGGCGTCGTCGATCTGCGCCGAGGCGTCGGCGGCTTCCCAAAGTTGCTGGCGCTGCTGGTTCTCGATTTTGGCGGCAATCTCTTTTTTCAGCTCGGTCAGCACATCCTCGAACTTCTTGGTGGCAGCCGGCTTGCGCTCCAGCAGTTCGATGATGTGGTAGCCGTACTGCGTCTTCACCGGACCGGCCAGATCGCCCGGCTTTTGCAAATCGAACGCCGCCTGCTCGAACGGAGCCACCATCTTGCCGCGCGCGAAAAAGCCCAAGTCGCCCCCGCGCTGTGCGCTGCCCTTGTCGGATGAAATTTCCTGCGCCAGTTTCCCGAAATCCGCGCCCTTGCGCAATTCATTGAGCAGCGCCTCGGCCTTGGCCCTGGCCTGCGCGTCATCGCTGCCGTCTTTGGCTACCGCTATCAGAATGTGGCGCGCATGAATTTCCTCAGGCAGCGCAAAACGCTCCGGCCTGGCGCGGTATTCCGATTGCGCGTAGGCCACGAGCGCCTGCTCGTCGGGCTGCGCCGCCTTGGCCCGGTCATCCATCAGCAGCGTCGTCAAGGCGCGCTCGCGCAACAGCTTGAAGTACGTCTGCGCGCGGGGCGACTTGTCCAGTCCCGTTTGCCCGGCCTGCGCCGCCAGCGCGCGCTGCGTGTACAGGTCGCGCGCAAGGCGCTTGAGCGCGTCCGTGTCCACCCAGAAATCGGCCTGCCGCTTCAGCGGCACCAGATCGCGCACGATGACCTCCACCTCCTCCTGCGTAATCTGCCCTGCCGGGCCTGAAACTACCACGAGCGACAACGCTGCGGCGGAAGCGGCAGGAACCGCCGTCTGCGCCCGCGCGGCGGACAAACTCAACATCGAAGCGGCCAGCGCCGCAACGAGAACGGAAAACTTCGGGAAAGAAAGCATGGCGTGAAGCACTCTCGTTAAAACCGGGGAGGAAACTTTGCCGCCTGCCCGCAGGCAGACGGCACTATTTTTATAGCGAACCATTGAATAAATCAGACACACAGAGCCAACCGTACATAGTGAGAAAATCTGTCTGATTTATTCAAGAAATAACTATATAGTCAACCATGGAATAAATTAGACACTCTGATCTGGCCGGGCACAAGGAGAAGACATGTCTAATTTATTTCATGAACGACTATAATAAGCACCGGGTTTGCGATACGCCGCCAACCATCTCCCTTGCCCCTCTCTCGCAAGCGGGCGAGGGAAAAAAGCACGCTGGGATATCCATGAAAAAAGGGTGGGATCGCTCCCACCCTTTTTGAAAAAGCCCCACGCACGCGATAAGGCGGGCGTGGTGCGGCGGCCTGATTTTTACTCTTGCCAGCGGTACGGCAGCGTCGCGCCCAAGTTGCCGCGGGTGACGTTGTTCATCGTCAAAATGCCAGCGTAGCCTACCACCGGCAGCGGGATGCGGTTATTGCCGCCCAGCGTCAACTGCGCCCAGCCGGCCACGCCGTTCAGCGCCGAGGTGGCAGTGTTGGTCAGACTAGCATTGAGTGACGAAACGGCGTTCGGCTGGGTAAACGTGAAGGTGAATACCTCGCCGCAGACCGCTTTGCTCGTTCCGGGAGACCACGCGCCGACACTCGCCGAAAATTGCTCCTCGCGGCTGGCGGAACTGAAGCCAACCGGCATGCAGGCCACACCGTTGGTCAGGCTCAACAGGCTGTAGCGGTTGTCATCAGAAGACGGCGGGGTGGTTACCGGAGCAGCGCCAGCCTGAGAGGAGTCAATGTCCGGGTTCCACAGGATGGCGGACGTGCCGGCGGTCGCGCCATAGCGCACGGCGGCAAAGTAACGGCGGGTCGGCTGGGAGATCACCCAGTCGGTATACATGGGTACATCACCGTCGGTAAGCGTGTACTCGTTGACGATCGAGGCGTGCGTCAGAGTATTCGACAACACGGAAGCCTGGCTGATGGGACTACCCAACATATCTCCACGCACCGGCGTGGACATGTCGGGCAGGTCGAACCACAGCGGGAGCACGGCACCTGCACGCAGCAGCGGGTCGGCCGTATAGAGGTCTGCATCGGCAGTTCCGCCTGGCAGGGGATCCTCGATTTGCGGGGTGAACATGATGCTCCCGTAGCCAGTCGCGCCACTAGCGTCAACGGCCCGGACAGCGGAGGCGCTGCCGCTAAAGGTGGCGAAGGTGTCGTTATTCACGATGGCCCACGAAGCCATCAGTTGGCCTGTGGGGGCGCGCAGATCGTTAGGCGAGGCCTGCAGCGCCGTGATTGCCGTAGTAGTGCTCCACCACGTCCCATCCAACATGTTCTGGAACACCGGCGCGTTGTAATCGCAGGGCGCCACGCCGTTGACGTGCTTGATGTTGGTGAACAGCGAGTTAGTCGCCGGATCGGGCCAGATGTCGGCCATGTTCAGGATTTCGATATAACCTTCGCGCGTCTCCTTGGCTTGGGCATCCCCGCTCAGGTAGCCGGGCAGGCGCTCAGTCTTGAACAGCGGATTTTCGCCGCCGGTTCCCTGGAAGGCAGGAATGGAGCACGACCTGTCGTTGCTGGAAAGCCGACTCAAGCCGGTGTTCGGGTCTCTGGATACATTGCCGGACCACATATCGCCGGGTGACATGAACAGGGTAAAGTCAAGCACGTCGTCCGAGTTGGAGGCGCCGCGGAAACGCACCTTGACAGCCTTGCCGTTGTGCATGTCGGTGTTCGTGATGTTCAGCAAGGTGGCGTTATTGCCTTGGGAGCTGAAGTAAGGCACGAACAGGAAGTGACCCATCCCGCCGATGGCAGGTGCCAAGTCGGTGGCCGCCAGCATGCCGGCAGGGGTGTGGTCAAAGACCGTGCCCGGGCCGATGTAGCCGAGGGCTTGAGCCGAACCGGCAAAACCAAGTCCGCCGACAACCGCTGCAGCGCCTAGCGCGAGGATACTTTTCTTCATAGCTATGACTCCGTTAGAGGGAAAAAGTGTTTGCAAGACCCAAGCGAATCTTGGAATGCACAGCAATCGTACCACGATACACGGCCAGCTTTCAATCAGAAATGCGTAAAAGGCCGATGGCGCTGCGGGAAGGATGTTGTATTTTCGTGACAGTTACGCCGACGCTGGGGAAGTATGGGGACTTTTTCTTGCCCTCTTGCTGTTGATTGAGGGTCTTGAGGGCGGACTCAGTCTCAAAGTATTTGATAGTACCACCACTGGCCGTCTTCGCGCACCCAGATTTCGTCGATGCCGACCGTCACTTCCTGGCCCCTGAAGCCGGGGAGCAGGATCTTGGAGGTCAGGGTGACGCGCAAGGCGCAGCGTTCAGCTTCGCATTCGGCTTTGTTCACTTGCACGGCTTTCGGTTGGCCGGCGGAGCCGAAGCGTTTGACGTAGTCGCGCTGGCGCACGACGGCGCGGTAGCCGGGCTGGGTGTAGGTCCAGGCGTGGTCGAAGTCGCCCGCGATCATGGCGGCCCAGCGCTCCTGGCTGCGCTGGGTGACGGCTTCTTCCGGCGTCTGGGGCGCGAAAACGGCGCAGCCGGCCAGCCACAGCGCGGTGCAGGCCAGAAAGAGCGCACCGGCGGCGCGGCGCGGGCGGGATTGGCGCAAGGCGAAAAACATGGGGGGGAAACTCCTTGGTTTTTTGGGGGGGTTGGGGGGGTTATTGAAGCCCATCCCCTGCTTGCAGAGGAGTGGGCTGGGGAGAGGACTTGCGGCGGTTGCCAGGAAACACAAGGCTTGCGCCGCACACCCCTTGCGTCTGCCCCTTTCCCGCAAGCGGGAGAGGGGAAAGAAGGTTACTGGCCGGCGGGGGCGGCGGGTACGTCGGTGCTCAGGTCAAGGGTGATGCCGCGCATACGTTCGCGCAGCTCGCGGCTGACGGCGCGGGCGTCGTCGTCGGTGCGCAGCACGCGCGGGGTGAGGATAACGAGCAGTTCGGTACGATTGGCCGTGCTCTTCTGGTCGCCGAACAGGGCGCCAAGAATCGGGATGGCCGAGAGGAAGGGCACGCCGCTCTTGGTGTTGCTGGCAGTGTCCTTGATGAGGCCGCCGAGCACCAGGGTTTCGCCGGAACGCACGGCCACCTGGGATTGGATTTGGCGCTGCATGAAAGTGGGGTTACCGCCGGCGGTGGCAGTCACGGAATCATTGATGTCGGTGACGATCTGGTTGATGTCGAGCGTGACCAGGTTGCCGGCGCTCACGGAGGGCGTGACGCCGAGCATGACGCCGGTGTCCTTGTACTGGTAGTTGCTGGTGGGAAGGTCGCCATTGGCGCCGTAGTAGGTGGTGCCGGCGTTGACGGGCACCTGATCGCCAACCTGGATGGCGGCGGTGTGGTTGTCGAGCACCATGAGGGAGGGGCTGGAGATGACCCTGATCAGCGATTTGCTGGCCAGCGCGGTGAGCACGGCGCTGATGTTGCCGGCGGAGTTGCGCAGCGACCAAGTGAGGGCGTTGCTGGGGGTGCTGCCGTCAGCGGCAAGGGTGGTGCCCGCGCCAGCGATGCCGACGACGCCCGCGCCGGAGCGCCCGCCGCCGCCGACGCGGCCGTTAAAGGCCCATTGCAGGCCGTATTCCAGCCCGTCGCCGAGGGTGACCTCGACGATGGAGGCATCGATGAGTACTTGCGCGCGCTGGATGTCCAGGCGCTTCAAGGTGGCTTCGATGCGCTCGTATTCGGCGGGGGTAGCGTAGATGAGCAGGGTGTTGTTGATGCGGTCGGCCATAACGCGCACGGTCTGGCCGAGCATGGTGGTGACGACGCCCGGCCCCTGCATGCCGCCGGACTGCATTCCGCCGATGCCCATGCCGCCCATGCCGCCGAAGGAACTGCCGATGCCGCCGCCCATACCGCCGAAACCGGAACCGAAGGATGAGCCAAAGGCGCCGCCGCTGTTGAAACCGCCATAGGAAGGCTGATAGGGCGTGATCTGGTTGCGGCCCGCGCCATACTGGCCGGCAAAGCTGCTGTTGACGTTGAAGCTGGTGCCGGCAGCGCCGTTCAGTCCGGGAGCGACGCCGGTAGCGACGGGGCCGCCGGCTTGCTGCGTGAGAACGCCGCCGCTATAGATGCCGTTGAGCAGTTCGGCCAAGTGGTCGGCGGAGCCGTTTTGCACCTTGTAAACGTACAGTTGCGGCTCGGCGCTGTTGAGGTTGGGACGGTCGAATTGCTCGATCCAGTAGCGCACTTCGTCCAGATAGGCAGCGCGCGGTGTGATGACAAGCAGGGCGTTGATGCGCTCGATGGGAATGACGCGCAGGGCGCCAAAGAGCGGGTTGGCGGCGTCGAGCAGGCCGACCCCGCCATCGGATTGCGCTCCTTGCGTTCCCGGCGCCCCGGGCCGGGCGCCGGGCTGTTGGACAGCGGGCGCAGGGCGCGCACCGCGGGCGGCGGGTGCGCCGGCGGACGGGCGGACGGGCGTGGCGGCGGCACCGCCCGTGTTCGTGCCCGTGCCGGTGCCGGCGGAGAGCATCCGCAGCGCGTCTTGCGCGTCGGAGGTGGAGGTGTATTTGAGCGGGAAGACGGCCACCGACATGCCGCGCAGCAGGTTCACGTCGAAGGTGTTCACCAGGTCGAGCCAGCCTTCGGCTTCGGCGCGGGTGCCGCGCATGACGAGGATGTTGCGCAGGCTATCCACGCGCACGATGGCGTCGGGCGAAACGAGCGGGCGCAGGATATTGGCCACTTCGCCAGCGCCCAGGTATTTCGGCGCGATGATGATGGCGCCGTAGCCCGGCGGCAGCGGGCCGCCGTTGGCGATAGTGGGCGCGCTGACGATGCCGCGCAGTGCATCGGGAGCGCCGACGTGGTAGATGCCGCGCACGTCGCGCGCCATGACGATGCCGGCCGCTTGCAGCGCCTGCTCGAGCAGGTACAGGGCCTTGTCGGCGGTCATGGATTCGCGCGTGTCGAGGGTAATGGTGCCTTGCAGCGGCGGGTGCACCACATAGTCCACCTTGAGCATGTCGCCGAGCATGAGCTTGACGACCTCGGCCACGGGCGCGTCCTGAAACTTGAGGCTTTGTACCGGCTCCTTGGGTTCCGGCACGGGGCGGTTGGTTTCGGCGAACATGCGGTCGTTGCCGCGAATAATGGTGGGTTCGCCCAACAGCGAGGCAGGCTGGGGCGCGGAGGCGGCCTCTTGCGGGGCTGATGCTGCTTCTTGCGGAACTGACGCCGCTTTTTGCGGAGCTGACGCAGCTTCTTGCGGAGCTGGCGCCGCTTTTTGCGGGGCTGACGCAGCCTCTTGCGGCGCTGACACCGCTTTTTGCGAGGCTGGCGCTGCTTTTTGCGGAGCTGGCGCCGCTTTTTGCGGGGCTGACGCAGCCTCGTGCGGAGCTGACACCGCTTTTTGCGGGGCTGGCGCTGCCTTTTGCGGAGCTGGCGCCGCTTTTTGCGGGACTGGCGCTACTTTTTGCTGGGCGGAAGCGGGCGCGAGTGGCAGGGTTGGCAGCGTCGACAGGCTAACCGGCGCGGCATTGGCGGGACGCGCCCCCGTCTGCTGGGCGCAGCCGGCAAGCTGGATCAAGGCGGCCAAGGCAAGGAGCGGGAGCGTGGTGCGGATCGGATGCATAGTGCGAACGAAGGAAAAGGTTGCGGGTGCGGTAGGCGGGATCGTCAATGAGGATTGAATGCGGGTTGGGATGCGTTGACTTTGGATTTCCGGCTCCCGCTGAAGGTTGGCACGAAAGCCGCGGAAGCCGCGGCGGACGGTCGGGACGCGGGCTGCGTGACGGGCTGGGGCGCGAGCGTTGGCGGCTTGGCGGCGAAGGGCGATGCCGGAGCGGCAGCTACGGGCGGGCGGGCGGCAGGCGCGCCACCCGCCGGGGCGGGGGTGTTGGCAGGCGGCAGCGGGCTGATCAGGGGCAGGGTGAGTTCGCGCTGCTCGCCGCCGCGCTCAAAGCTGGCGGTGCGCTCCTGCATCTGCATGCTCGCCAGCCGCCAGCCGCCAACGTCTTCGCCTTGTCGCACGAAACGGGATTGGCCGTCGTAGTCGATCATGACGCCGCGCACGCCCATGCCGTCCACGATGCCAAGCAGGCGCGCCTGGTCGATGGGGGTGGGCGCGGCGACCGGGTCGGCGGCTACGGGACGCCGGTTGGCGGAAAACAGCGGGCGATTGACTGCTTCGGGGTAAGCGGCGCTGGCAGCAGGGTTGGGAGCCAGCAGCGTTTCCAAGGCGTCTTGCAGCTCCGGCGGCTGGGGCGGTGGGGATTGCCAGGTACGCCATTGGCGCGCCGGGCCGAGCGGCAGCCACAGCGCCAGCAGCAGCGCCGCCAGCAGGACAGCCAGCGCCACGAAAAGCCGGGTGTACGAAAGTTTCATGGACGCCGCCTGAGCACGAACAAGCCGAGTTGCACGGTCACGGTTTGGTTGGCGGTTTGGCCGCCGCGGACAAAGCCGCCGCTGGCGGAAAACTGCGCCGCTTCAGTGAAGATAGCCGGGCGCACAGTAGCAAGCTCGCGTAGCAAATCGAGCGTGGCCGCCCAGTTGCCTTCCAGCCGTAGTTCGAGCCCGATGTGATCGAACCCCTGTTCCGGGTCTTCCTTGGGCGTACCGACCTGACTGCTGGCCACGCGCAGCCCGTGCGCGTCGGCCAAGTTGCGCACGCGCTGCAAGACGGCGTTGCCGATGTCGGCGGCGTCCCGATCGGAGCCGTAGGAATATTCGGTCAGATTGGCTTGCAACTGTTGTTGTATCTGGGCAATATGCTCCTGATTTTGTATCAGACCGGCAAGCCGGGCATGGCGGGGATCGACGCTGGCGAGCGTTTCGCGCGCCCACAGGTGCTTGCGCACGAGGTAACCGCCGCCCAGCAGCAGCGCCAGCAGCAGCACGGCGGCGGCGGCCAGCGCCCAAAGCTGCTCGGCGCGCAGGGAAAGAAGGCGGTTCATGAGGAAGGCTCCGTATCCTCGGATGCGGGCGTTTGGGCTGGCGCTTGCGCGGATGCGGATGATGCGGGCATTTGGGCGGGTGCGGACGCAGGCACTTGCGTGGACGCAGGCGGCGCGGGCGTTTCAGCGGGCCGGAACGGCGCGGACGTTTGCGAGGGTGTTTGCACGAACCCGGGCGGCGCGGGCAGCGTCAGGCCGTAGCGGTGCGGATCGACCCGCAGTTCAATGCTGAAACGCTCCTTGGCGTCGCCCGCGCCACGGGTGGCGGGTGAGGACTGGCGCGCGCCGGAAACGCCGGGCATGGCGGCCAGGGCGCTGACCAGGGCGGTGGCGTCATCGGCCTGCCCGGTGATGACGATTTTGTCGCCATCGACCCGGATGGCGTTGAGCCAGGCGCTGTCGGGCAAGGCGCGGGTGAGCAAGTCCAGCACCGGCGGCAGCGCCAAGCGCTTGGCGGCGATGGCGCCGGTGGCGCGCAGCGCCTGGCTGCCGCGCATCAACGCCTCACGCTGGGCTACTTGAGGGGCAGCCTGTTTTTGCAGCGCATCAAGCGCGTTTTGCGCCTGGATGGCGCGCAGGCGCTCGAAGGCCACCGGTGTAACGAGCAGCGCCGCCAGCAGCGCCAGCGCCAGCGCCAGCCAGCCAAGTGCAATGCGCTGGCCGCGGGCGCTGGCGCGCGCGCGGGCGGCTTCGCCCCAGCCGCGCAGCACGAGCGGCTGGCAAGGGATGCCCAGCATGCGCGCGGAAGGCGGGGGCAGCAGCCAGATTTCGGCTTGCGCGCCAGCGCCAGCGCGGGCCAGCGCCGCTTCGCACTGCTGGCGCGAGGTGAGAGCCAGATCGACCCGCCGGGTGCCGCCCTCGCCCTCGCCCGCGCCGACGCGGTAGCCGAAGACGGTTTGCTCGGGAGCGAAAGGAGAGGAGGACTGTACTTCGAGCCGCACAGCCTGATCCAGATCGGCGGCGCCCAGGCCAGGCAGCGCGAGGTGGCGTTCGAGCACGTCGTCGGGCGCGATTTCGACCGCCGGCAAGGGATGCGCGCCGGGGGGCGCAAGGGCAATGGGCTGGGCCAGATCGCCGCGCATGAGCCAATGGGTACGCTGCCCATCCAGTCCGATCAGGCGCACGGGCACGGCCGGCGCCAGCGCGCGCAAGAGCGGGCTGGACAGCAGCCATTGCGCGGCGGCGCGCCACTGGCCGGGCCAAGCGTTCAGATCGATACCGAACAGGCGGTTGTCGTGGGAAGATTGCGCAACCATGAGTTTCGGGTTGAAGAGTCGGTGCAGATCAAGGCGCGCCGGGCAACTGAATTTGCCGCGACTGGCGCAACATGCGCCACGGCAGCAGGCTGGAAGAGGCGCTTATCAGGGTTACGTCGCGGGTCATAACCAGCATTTTGCCAGCATCCAGCGGCACGCTGACGCGCAGCCGGTAAAACCGGCCCGAAGAAGCCGCTCCGACCAGGCTGGGATCGAGAAAGCTGCTATCGGCCGGCTGACCGCCGGCGCGCGCGGCGATGAACTGGGCGATGCGGCCCGGATCGCCCGGCGCGAGCGCGGCCAGCACCTGCGGCGGCGCGGCCTGGGGGTTGACGCGGCCAGAGCGCAGATCGGCGCTGACCAGCGGAGCGATGCGGGCATACAGGTCGTAGTCCACGCCGGGCACGAGCAGCAGGTCTTCGGGCGCCTCGAACAGGCGCGGCTGGCCGGCGGCAGCGCCCAGGGTTTGCGTTGGCGGCACTTCACTGCGCCAATCCACCAGTTGCTGCGCCAAGTCCTGCGCAGCGGCAGGCGGCAGGCCGCTTGCGCCTTGCAGAAGCGCGGCGAGCAGGGGTGCGGAGGCGCCATTCAAGGAAATCAGACCGTCCAGCGGCGCAACTTCGACCTGCATGGACTGATCGGCATACGTGACGGACACGGTCTGCACGCCGGCGGGCCTGTCGCTGTCCGCCAGCAGGGCTTGCAGCGCAAGCGCGATGGCGGCATCGCCCAGCGCCTGGCCAGTGGCGGCATCGCGCCCGGCGGCCACCACGCCGATCTGCGCGCGGGTGGTCAAGATCAGACCCGTGACCAGCACGCTCAGGGCGGCAACGATCCACAGCACGGCCACCAGCGCCATGCCCGCGCTACGCGCTGCGCGAACACGGCGCATTACCGGCCTCCCCCGCCAAAAGAGCCACTGGTGGCAGCCGGATCGCCCGTGTAATTGGCGGTGACAGGCAGCAACATGGGCGGCCAGGCGGCGCCGGGGGGGGCGAAAGCTATGCGCACCGCGTCCGGCAGCAGCGGCGCAGTGGGCAGGCGCGGATCGGGGGCGGGCGGCCAGGCCGCGAGCCACGCGCCGGTGAGCGGGTGGCGGTAGCTCAGTTGCGGTTGCAGCGAGGCTTCGGCCAGCGGCTGGACGGCGGCGGCGCCCCATTGGTCGAAGGCGGGCGCGCCGTTCCAGGGCGCGTAGCGCAGCACCCAGCGCGGGCGGTCGCCCAGCGGCTCCACGGCCAGCCGCAGGTAGCTGCGTCCGCCCGCGCCAAAGCGCGCGGGCAGCACGCCGATCCACTGGACAGCGGCGGCGTCGCCCATGAAAAAGGGCGTGTTGGGGGGCAGGTCGGCATTGAGCATACGCATGGGGCGGGCCGACACCTGGCCGAACACGCCGCGCAGAAATTGCAGCGAGAGGCGGTAGTCTTCGGCGGCTTCGATGCGCTCTTCCACGCGCGTTTCGGTCTGCCCGACGGAACCCAGGGCGCTGGTAAGCACCAGCATGAGCAGCGCCAGCAGCGACAGGGCGACCAGGACTTCGACCAAGGTGAAGCCCTGTGCCGAACGTTGAGCGTTGAGCGTCAAGCGTTTTTCGTGTTCCATTTCACGCAAAACGCTCAACGCCAAATGCTCAACCTTCTTCATCACGGCGCGACTCCCGGCGGCAGCGGGCGGGCCTGGGGGCGCAGGCTGGCGAGGGTGAACTGGCGGCCCGCGCCTTCGCCCCATTGGACGGTGACGCGCACTTCGTGCAGGGGCGGCACGTTCGGCGCGGCTTGCTGCACGGGCGTGGGGTAGGGGCGCGAGTCAATCTGCCAGACGTAGCCAGCGGCCTGCCCGCTTTCGTTCAGGCCGGCTTCGGGTACGGCGCGCTGGATATCGAGCAGGGATTCGGCCAGCAGCACGGCGCGCTCGCGCTCGGCCAGATCGCCCACCTGCCGCGCGTTGCTGCCCATGATCTGATAGAGCAGACCGAGCGCCATCGCGGCAATGGCGAAGGCCACCAGGATTTCCAGCAGCGAGAAGCCGCGCTCTTTTCCCCTTGTATCTCCTTTTTGGGAGAGGGGGCGAAACCGCTCTTTCTCCCTCCCCCGCAAGCGGGGGAAGGGGAGATACCGGCACTCTCCCCAACTCTCTCCCGCAAGCGGGAGAGAAAGAAGGAACGCGCAACGCTCAATGCGGCTTTCATTGCGCGATCGGCTCCTGTTCGATACGGCCGGTGAACCAGTCCACGCGCAGGCGCACGCCCTGGCCGGAGGGACGGATCAGGTCAAGGCTGCCGCCGCTGGCGCCGCCGCCGGGCAGGAAGCGGATGCTCATGACGCCGTCCGGCCCGGTGGCTTCGGCTGCCATGACGGCGCGCAGCTCCAGCGGCTCGGGCACATGGGTGGGCGGCGCGCCTTCCACGCCGAAGGTGTGCGCTTGCAGGTTGACGGCAAAGCGCACTTGGCCGCCACTGGTTTGCGCCAACTGGCGCGCGTCGCGCAGATCGGCAAGCGCGGCGCGCACGGTGTCGCGGTACTGGGCCGATTGCATCAGGCGATCGAAGGCGATGGGCACGAGGCCGACGATCAGCGCCACCAGCGCGAAGACCACCATCAGCTCGATCAGGGTGAAGCCGCGGACACGTCTTGCGCTCACACCCTTGAAAACTACATGAAACATAGCTGATAGCCTAGGCGTGGCAAGGACAAGAGCTGTATTTTGCCCATAAAACAGACCAGCGGCAGTCAGCGTTTAACGTGTACGTCGGCGTTTTCGCCGTCGCCGCCGACGGCGTTGTCGGCGCCCAGCGAATAGATGTCGATGTCGCCGTTCGGGCCGGGGTTGGCGTAGTGGTAGGGGTTATTCCAAGGATCCACGGGCAGGCCGCCTCTCAGGTAGGGGCCGTTCCAGCCGCCGGCCGAACCTGGGTTGGCCACCAGCGCCTGCAAGCCTTCGGAATTAGTGGGGTAGCGGCCCACGTCGAGTTTGAACAGGTCCATCGCCTTGTCGATGTCGGCGATCTGGATACCGGCGGTGCTGGTTTTAGCGCCGCCGAGTTTGTTCATCACCGCCGGGCCGACCAGTCCGGCCAGCAGGGCGATGATGGCAATGACCACCAGCATTTCGATCAGCGTGAAGCCGCGCGCGAAGCGGCGCGGAAGATGACGCGAAAAAAACTTGGAGTTCATGCGAGTTCCTTTGCAAAATTAGCCGGCCAGATTGTTAATCGACAGAATGCCCAACAGGATGGAGACAATGATGCAGGCAATCAGCACGCCCAGGGTGATGATGAGCACGGGTTCGAGCAGGGTGAGCGCGCGCTTGATGCCGGTTTCCACATCGCGGTCGAGCACGCCTGCCAGTTCTACCATCATCGCGCCGATGCGGCCGGTTTCTTCTCCGACCCGGATCAGGTTGATGGCCAAAGGTTCAAAAACCTGGGTGCTTTCCATGGCGCGCGCCATGCGCACGCCTTCCTTGACGAGCGGGGCCATTTTGACGAGCGGCTGGCGCAGGTTGAGGTTGCCCACCGTGCCGGTGGCGATATCAAGCGCGGCCAGCAGCGGCACGCCGTTGCCCAGCAGGGTACCCAGCGAGCGGGCAAACAGCGTCATCTCGTACTTGTACAGCAGCCGCCCGATCACGGGCAGGCCAAGCGCGCGGTTTTGCCACCAGGCGCGGCCCGCCGGCGCGCGCAGCCAGCGCCACAGCAGCCAGCCCAGGGCCAGCGCGGCGATGAGCAGCAGCACGCCGTACTGGCGAAAGCCATGCCCCATCGTCATGACGATGCGGGTGGGCAGCGGCAGTGCGTCGCCCACGTCCTTGAACAGTTTTTCGAACTGCGGCACGACAAAGCCCATCATGCCGACCAGCGACAGCAGCGCCACCACCAGCAGGATGGCCGGGTAGATGGTGGCGGAGATAACGCTCTCGCGCAGCGCGCGCAGCCGGTTCATGTGCTCGACCAGGCGTTCGAGCACGTTGGACATCTGGCCGCTGGCCTCGCCGGATCGCGCCATGTTGATGTAGAAGTCACCGAAGTGCTGGCGCCGCGCGGCCAGCGCGCGGCTGAACGGGGCGCCGCCCTTGACGTCTTCGAGGATGTCTTCCATCAGCTTGCGCACGCTGGGCTTGGCGCTCATGTCGATCAGCACGCGCAGCGCGTTGTCCAGCGCCAGGCCGGAGCGCAGCATGATGGAAAGTTCGCCAGTCAGGGTGAGCACGTCCGCGGCGTTGACCGGCCCGCGCAGGGCGCGCCGGCGCGTTTTAGCGCGCCAGCCGGCGGCGGCGGGCGCGCCGGCGGCGGCGTCTTCCACGCGGATGGGCGTCAAGCCGCGCTCGCGCAACTGGCGCAGCACGGCATCGCCCGCAGCGGCTTCGGTGCGGCCTTCGAGCATTTGCCCGTCCGAGCGGGCGGCGCGCCAGGCGAATTCAGGCATCGCTTTGATCCTGCGTGACGCGCAGCAGCTCGTCCAGACTGGTTACGCCAGCGGCCACTTTGCGCAGACCATCTTCGTACAGCGTGTGCATGCCGGCCTTGACGGCCACCGCTTGCAATGCGCTGGCGTCGCGGCCTTTCAGAATAGCGCCGCGCATGGCTTCATCGACCACCAGCAGCTCATGAATGCCGGTGCGCCCCTGATAACCGGTGCCGCGGCAGTGCTCGCAACCGCGCGCTTCGTAAATGGGCGCGCCGACGGGCAAAAAGCGCCCCAGCCCGGAGTCGTGCAGCAATTCGGGCGCTGGCTGCACGGGGGCCTTGCAATGCGAGCACAGGCGGCGCACCAGGCGCTGGGAGAGCACGCCGTTGACGGTAGAGGTGATGAGGTAGCGTTCCACCCCCATGTCCTGCATCCGCACCACAGCGCTGGCGGCGGTATTGGTGTGCAGGGTGGAGAGCACCAGGTGGCCGGTAAGCGAAGATTGCACGGCGATCTGCGCGGTTTCGCCGTCGCGCATTTCGCCGATCATGATGATGTCCGGGTCTTGCCGCAAGATGGAGCGCAGCGCGTTGGCAAAGCTCAGGTTGATCTGGCTGTGCACCTGGATCTGGTTGATGCCTTCCAACTGATATTCGACCGGGTCTTCGACGGTGATGATTTTCTGCGTGAGCGCGTCCATCTTGGCCAGCGCCGCGTACAGCGTGGTGGTTTTGCCCGATCCGGTGGGGCCGGTGACCAGCAGGATGCCGTGCGGGCGCACGATGAGCTGGTTGAAGCGCGCCAGCGTGTCTTTCTCGAAGCCCATGTCTTCCAGCCCGAAGCGCACGCTGGCGCGGTCGAGCACGCGCATGACCACGCTTTCGCCATGCACGGTGGGGACGGTGGACACGCGCAGATCAAGCTCGCGCCCCTTGACGCGGGTCTTGATGCGGCCGTCTTGCGGCAAGCGGCGCTCGGCAATATCCAGATGCGCCAGCAGCTTGACGCGGGAACTGACCGCCGCGCCCTGCCCCGCCGGCACCAGCTCGCCCGCATGCAGCACGCCATCGACGCGATAGCGCACGCGCAGGCCGTCGTCGAACGGCTCCAAGTGAATGTCGGAAGCGCGCAACTCGATCACGCGGCCAATGATGGCGCTCACCAGCCGGATCACCGGCGCTTCGCTGGCCAGATCGCGCAGATGCTCGACGAAGTCACCCGCATCGCCGTCCAGCCCATCCAGCCCGGCGGCGGGGCCGCTTTCGTCCTCGTGCGGCTCCTGCGCCTGCTCGAACTGGTGCGCCAGCGTCTTGCCGATCTCGGAAGCTAGGCCCACGCCAGGCCGGAGTTCCAGCCCGGTGGTCAGCCGCAGCGCCTTGCGCACGAAGCCGTCCTGCGGCGCGCTCATGGCCACGTGCAGCCGCCCTTCTTCGATGGACAACGGCAGCACATGGTGGGCGCGCAAAAAGTCATGCAGCAGGCCGTGCACTTCCAGCGGCGCATCAGGAAAGTCTTCCGCCGCGACGAGCGGCAGATCCAGCGCTTCGGCCAGGGCGCGAGCGGCATCAAGCTCGGAAACCAGGCCCAGGCTGACCAGCACTGCATCGAGCGCGCCGCCCATCTCGCGCTGCGCGGCCAGGGCGCGTTCCAGATCACGCGCGCTCAACTTGCCGTCGCGCACCAGCAATTCGCCGTAGGCGGACCAGTCGAAGACAGCGGCTTCAAGCGGCAGCGGCGCGGGCGCGTCGTGTTCGAGCACAGGCTCCGTATCGGACAGGAAGAGATCGGGATTGGGTGGCATGGCGCTTGACAAAGAGTAAATTCCGCCCGCGTGTCAGGGCCAGGCCGTGCAAGACCGCACCCCGCGCGCCTCGTTCAGGAAGAAGTTGAAAATTCTACCGCCTGCAACAACGCCGTCCGAACTCGGAAGCATCATCCCCACGCAGGCTGGCATCTATTGCTGTGTTGTTCAGGCACTCCCCTGATTGATGGAGATGGATTCCAGCCTGCGCTGGAATGACGGAAAAAGCTATAATTTTAATAGCCAATTAGAATTAGTCTTAATTTGTTTTCAATATTTTTCAATCTGAAATACATATTAAATCTTGGTATATTGCTACTATTTTTACTAGTAACACTCGGCTTCCGCCAGCAGCGGCGCGGCGGCGTCTTTAGCCGAAAGTTGCGGCGCGGCGATGCCGTCCGCCGCCAGCGGCCAGGCGATGCCGATGGCCGGGTCGTTCCAGGCAACGCCGCGCTCGAACTGCGGCGCGTAGTAGTCGGTGGTCTTGTAAAGAAAATCGGCGCTCTCGGACAGCACCAGAAAACCGTGGGCAAAGCCGGGCGGCACCCACAACTGGCGGCGGTTGTCCTCGCTCAATTCCGCGCCCGCCCAGCAGCCAAAGTGGGGCGAGCTGCGGCGCAGATCAACCGCCACGTCGAACACCGCGCCGCGCACCACGCGCACCAGTTTGCCTTGTGGCTGCTCAATCTGGTAGTGCAGCCCGCGCAGCACGCCGCGCGCCGAGCGGCTGTGGTTGTCCTGCACGAAATCGACATCCAGCCCGGTGGCCCGCGCGAAGTCGCGGGCATTGAAGCTTTCCATGAAAAAGCCGCGCGCGTCGCCATGCACCTTCGGTTCGATCAGCAGCACTTGCGGCAAGGCGGTGGGAATGATTTGCATTGTGGGGTTCCCACAGCGTTTTGAATTGCTCGCGGGCCTGGCTGTAGGTGGTTTCGAGAGGCATGGCAGCAAATCCGGATTGGACAGAAATATTGTACGGAAAATAGCTCCGCGCCGACGCGCGAACTCATTGAGCGTTACCCTCGCCGCAAACCTTGATGCCCTGCGGCAGGTAGCGCGCGTATTTGGCCATGCCGGCGCGCATGGCCGCCGGAGCCAGTTCGTACTGGAAATGCTGGCGCTCCTGACCGATGCGGCGCGCGCCGAAGTTTTCGTGAAAGCGCCAGACGCTGATGTTTTCCTGCCGCACCTCGAAGTACGCCTCGGAAAAGCCCAGCCGCGCAGGATTGCTCGGCATGACCGTGGCCCTGCGCGTGCAGCGGTTCAATGAGGTTTAGCGTTGGGCGTTGGGCGTTGGGCGTTGGGCGAAAATACGTTTTTCATAGCTTCTAGCGCCCTGCTTGCTCCCGGCGTAATTGAAAGCCGGGTGCGCGGCGTGCGCTTGCACGTGCTGCCGCAAGTGCGCGCCCTGCGCGGCGACCTGTGCGCCGCCGAAGTTGGGCGCGACGTGCCTTTTCCCGTGCGGCGCAGTTTTCTGGTTTGTAGTTGACTCTTGAATAAATCAGACACATACTAAAGACTATGTCCATTCAGGAGAACGCCATGGCCTACAGCGAAGACCTCAAGCAAAGGGTACTGGCTTTTGTGGCTGCCGGAGGCAGCAAGATTGAGGCAGCCAGGCTGTTTTCTCTGGCGCGCTCAACACTGTACGTGTGGCTGGTGCAGCCGGCCAATCACCAAAGAGGCAAACCCGGCCCCAAAACCGGCCACAAGATCGACCGTGCCAAGCTGGCCC
>JAIRVJ010000145.1 GCA_031253955.1 Burkholderiaceae bacterium
CTGGCTTGCACATGTACGTTGGTGCCAGCGGTAATGAGACTGGCAGTGCCGTCGGCAGCATTCAACTGCACAAGCTCGCCCACCTGAATGTGGGCATACCCAAGCGATCGAATCTGACCGCCGGTCTGCTCAAGCAAGCCCGTGCTGGTGAGTTGGAAGTCGCCCGCGGCAGCCACCATCTGCCCGGCGCTCTTGACGCCAGCGCCCTGATCGGTGATCAAAATCCGGATTTGCCCCGCCGTCACGCTCGAACCTGCCTCCACGTTGAGCGCAGCTTCGCCTTGGGCCGCTGGCTCTCGCGCCGCTGGCGCGCCAAACAGAAAGCGAAAAAACAAACCGCCCAACGCACCGCCGAAACCCGCCAGCAGCGCCGGGCGAGGCAGCGGCGGGAGTTGAAATAAGGCTGGCTGTCAATTTGACGGTTGGGATTAGTCTGTCAGGTTGCCCCATCAATTTCTCCCAATGCAATAAACCTCCGCCGCTCATTCAAGATAAAGAACGGTACCATGACGATGGTGAACGGAATGAGCAAGACTCTGAATAACCCGATAGACGAAAGGTCGATTGAGTGCTTGATGACGTAGAAAGAACCAGCGGCGATGATGATAGCCCAAACGCGTACCCAAACCTTTAACCACGGTGCGCCGTCGGCGATATCCGCAAAGGCCGAGCTGCCTTCTTCAGCGAGTTCGAACCGCGGCCGGCCCCAAAGCCAAAACACCACGAAGGGCAAAAGGGCAAAAGGGCAAACCGCAACCACTGAAGGTTCCGTTCGGCGAATTCGTCGAAGACCACCAACGCCAAAAGAAGACCGCCTGCGATAACCCACCATCGCACAAGTTGACACTGCCGATGAGTCATATGCGGCCTGACGTAAAAAACCCGCAAGGATGAAGTGAGGCGGAATCCCGGCAACCAGCAACTCCCATCACCGCGGACACCCCGGCTCCTTCACCACGGGGCATTTCTCGAAGGCTTCGGGGCGGATGCCGCCTTTGGCCATGCGGTAGGGGTCCATGCAGGCGTAAGCGGCGTCGTATTGCGCCCATTGTTGGGCGCAGGTGAGCGGGCCGCTGGGTTGAGCGGCAGGTGCGAAAGCCGGGGCGCTGGTGGGGGCGGGGGGCGCGAGGGGTGGTTGCAGTTGCTGGCGGTAGCGCGCGAGATCGGCCTGGCCGCGCGCCAGGTCGGCGGCGGAGGGCTGCTGCGCTTGGGGCAGTTCCTGAATGTCGCGCATCGGCTGGGGCGGCAGCGCGTCGCCGTAGTGGGTGACGCCGCGCTCGTCCACCCAGCGCTTGATGGGGGCGCTTTGGGGCTTCGGCTGGGCGCTTGCGGCGGGCGCGGCGGATGGCGCTTGCACGATGTTGGGTGGCGGGGGGGCAGGTTGCGCCCAGGCGGCCGTGCATACGCCGGCGGCAAGGCAGGCAAGGCTCACGCGGGACAGGCGGCGAATGATTTGAACGGCTGTCATCTTGATTCCTCTTGAGGTTGACCCTTCATGGTATAGCGATTCCCGAAAATTCTCATGCTCTGTCGCCTTCGCCTTGCCGTACTAGGCGTACTGTCTGCGGCTCATTTTTGCGTCTGAGTATTTTTTGGAAACCGCTATCGCGCGTTGCGGGGCTGGGTAGGGGTGAAAAATTTTTCGCCCTTGCAACGGTTGCCTTTTCCGGTTTGCTACTACGTTGATAGCTACACTCCCATGTATAGTCTGTGTTTAAACCGTATTTCGCTTGAAATTTATTCACCGTGCCGCGCATTATGCGCGGCGATGGCTGCTGCCGTTTGGCCAAGTTCAATCACGGCCATGGCGTAGTAGCTGCTCTGGTTGTAGCGGGTGATGACGTAGAAGTTTTGCGTGCCGGCGATGTAGGCGGGCGGCGCGTTGCCGGGTTGCTGCGGGTCGCCGTTTTGCAGTTCGATCAGGGCCAGCACGCCGGGGTGTCGCGCGCCGTCTTCCGGCAATGTGGCGCCGCGCGTGGCAAGCTGGGCGGGGGTGAAGGCGGGCGCGATGCCGGGGGCCAGCAGCGCGGGCAGATCGGCATCGGGAGCCAGCCGCGCGGGGTAATGGGTGGGCAGGCCGGGAATCCAGCCGTGGGCTTGCAGGTAGCAGGCCACGGAGCCGATGGCGTCTGCCGTGCTCGCGGCTAGGTCAATGCGGCCATCGCCGTCGTAATCCACCGCGTAGCGCAGCAAACTGGAGGGCATGAATTGCGGCATGCCCATCGCCCCGGCGTAGCTGCCCAGCGGCTGGGTGGGGGCAAGGCCGTTGGCATGGCACAGGCTCAAGAAGCTGGCGAGTTCGCTGACGAAATAGCTTTGGCGCCTGGCGTATTGCGGGTGTTCGGGCGGAAAGTCGAAGGCGTGGGTGGCCAGCGCGTCGAGCACACGAAAGCGCCCCATGTGGCGGCCGTAGAGAGTTTCCACGCCGAGGATGCCGACGATGATTTCGGGCGGCGCTCCATACTGGTCTTGGGCGCGCGCCAGCGTGGCGCGGTGGGTGCGCCAGAAATCCACCGCAGCGCCGATGTGCGCGGCGTCAATGAAGCGCCCGCGGTACAGCGCCCAGTTCTTGACGAAACCGCTGGCCGCCGGGCGCATGAGGCGCTGCGCCTGCGGGTCGAACCGTGCCTGGCCGATGGCTTGCCGCACCCACGCAAGCGGCAGATTCTGCCGCCCGGCCAGTTCATCGGCAAAGCGCATCGCATCTTCGCGCCCCGCATAAAAAACCCGCGCCGCCGCCGCCTTGGCGGGCACGCTGGCGGCCAGCAGCAGGGCGGCGGAGAAAGTGCGGCGGCGCATGGGGTGTTTGACGTTGAGCGTGAAAGTGTATGCTCTTGTATTTATAGCTGCATGCTATTAATTTGTATAACTTTACTATGAATTTGCCTGATTAGGTACATACCTCAGATAGAAGTGAAAGGGGCTGCGTGTGGCTTGGAGCGTTTGCTATTTTTTCTGTGCCGTTTACCCCCGCCCTGACCCTCTCCCGCATGTATGGCCCGGAGACATGGGTAACGGGTGTTCGAGGACATAGGTAACACCTGATTATTCTCATCATGCTGTCCGCAAATCAATTTGTCCAATCTCGAAACGGCTGAACCATACCCCAAAGCAGCCGTCTTGCTGCTCGGGGCGCAAGGCCACGCGCTGGCCGATGAAGGCTTTGCCAAT
>JAIRVJ010000134.1 GCA_031253955.1 Burkholderiaceae bacterium
GGCCACTTGGCGCAGCAAGCGCCATCATCGCTGCTCTTTCTGGGCCGAAAGATTGGAGCGGCGCTGCTCTGGTCGCCTTCGACACCCTACGCAGCAACGCCTTCCCTTGAAGTCACTGCACTGGCCCTGCTCGTGCTCCTTGTCAGTACGGTGGGCATCACGATGCTCACCGTGGGTTGGGTATGGCACGGCCACCGGAATCGGCATCGCATGGACATCCTGCTTGCCTTCACCCTTGGCGCCATGGCGACTGTTGCCGGCTCAACGCCTGAGACACGGTTCGCGCTGCCCATCGTCATTGCCGGCGTGCTCGGCTGTGTCGCAGCGCCAAGTCTGGTCTGCGCACCGTTCAGGCAGCAGCGAATGCGCATTATCATCGCGTTCATTTCAGCCGTTGCTGCATTCAACATCGTTGGAATGCTCGGTCTATCCGGGATCGCCCATCCTGCTCCTCCCGGCGAAGTCACCGCTGAAATTTGCACTCTAGTCCAGTGAAACTCATGACTCCGCGCAAAGGCATCATCCTCGCCGGTGGCTCCGGCACCCGGTTGCATCCGGCGACGCTGGCCGTGAGCAAGCAACTGCTGCCGGTCTATGACAAGCCGATGGTTTATTACCCACTGGCCGCGCTGATGCTGGCGGGCATCCGTGAAATTCTCATCATCAGCACGCCGCAAGACACGCCGCGCTTTGCGCAACTGCTGGGCGACGGCAGCCAGTGGGGGCTGGCGCTGCACTACGCGGTGCAGCCCAGCCCGGACGGTCTGGCGCAGGCGTTTTTGATCGGCGAATCGTTTTTGGCCGGCGCGCCCAGCGCGCTGGTTCTGGGTGACAACATCTTTTACGGTCACGATCTGGAGCCGATGCTGATGCGCGCCGACGCGCAGCCCGGCGGCGCCACGGTGTTCGCCTATCACGTCAATGACCCGGAGCGTTACGGCGTGGTCGAGTTCGACCAGGCCGGGCACGCCCTTTCGATTGAAGAAAAACCGGCCCGTCCGCGCAGCAACTACGCCGTCACGGGCTTGTATTTTTATGACGAGCGGGTGGTCGATGTCGCCAAGGCGGTCAAGCCCAGCGCGCGCGGCGAGCTGGAGATTACCGCCGTCAACGACGTTTATCTGCGGCGCGGCGAGCTGGCGGTGCAGATCATGGGGCGCGGCTATGCGTGGCTGGATACCGGCACGCACGACAGCCTGCTCGACGCGGGCCAGTTCATCGCCACGCTGGAACGCCGTCAGGGGCTGAAAATCGCCTGCCCCGAAGAGGTGGCCTGGCGCAAGGGCTACATCGACGCGGTGCAGTGCGAGCGGCTGGCGCAGCCCCTGGCCAAGAGCGGCTACGGGCAATATCTGCTGGGACTGCTGGCCGACGCGCGCGACGGCGGGCACGGCGCTTAAGGGCCGGTCATGAGCGCCAGCCCCTACCTGGGTGAGTTTCTGGCCTTGGCGGGCGTGCATTTTCTGGCGGTGATGTCGCCCGGCCCGGACTTTGCGGTCACCGTCAGCCAAAGCGTGCGGCATGGGCGCAAAACCGGCCTGCTGACGGCCTTGGGCATCGGCGCGGGCATTTCGGTACATGTGCTCTACACCTTGCTGGGCGTGGGCGCGCTGATGCACGCCTCGCCCTGGATAAGCCGCGGGGCGCGGCTGCTGGGCGGCGCGTACCTGGTCTATCTGGGCGTCAAGCTGCTGCTCGCGCGGCCCGCCGCCCCCGCTTCCGGTAACGGCGAGCCAGCAACGGCGGCGGCTGGCGCGGCATCCAGCCCCACGCCGCGCCAGTCGTTCATGACCGGCTTTCTGACCAATGCCACCAATCCCAAAGCCACGCTGTTCTTTCTGGCGATATTCACCACCATCGTCAGCCCCGGCACGCCGATGCTGATCCAGATCGGCTTCGGCGTCTGGATGTGCTGCACCACGGCCCTCTGGTTTTGTCTGGTCAGCCTGCTGTTTTCCACGGCCCGCGTGCGCTTGCAATTCGAGCGGCTGGGCCACTGGTTCGAGCGCGTCATGGGCGCACTGTTGCTGGCCTTTGCGGTCCGGCTGTTATGGCAACGTTGAACAAGAGTTCCTCGCGGCCGGCGCATCCCGGCTTATTCAACCTCGCCCTATTTTCTCTTTGAAGCATGCAAATCATAGCAACCACCATCCCCGGCGTGCTGATCCTGGAACCCAAAATCTTCGGCGACACGCGCGGCTTCTTCATGGAAAGCTACAACGCGCGCGGCTTTGCGCAAGCCACGGGCTTGCGCGGCGTCGATTTCGTGCAGGACAACCACAGCCGCAGCAATAAGGGCGTGCTGCGCGGGCTGCACTACCAAATCCGCCAGCCGCAAGGCAAACTGGTGCGCGTGGTGCGCGGCGCGGTATTCGATGTGGCGGTCGATCTGCGGCGCGGCTCGCCCACCTTCGGGCGCTGGGCGGGCGTGGAACTGACCGAGGACAACCAACGCCAGTTCTGGCTGCCGCCGGGCATGGCGCACGGCTTTGTGGTGCTGTCGGACACCGCCGACTTTCTCTACAAGGCCAGCGACTATTACGCCCCCGCGCACGAACGCGGCATCGCCTGGAACGACCCGGCCATCGGCATCGACTGGCCGCTGGCCGCGCACGGCATCGCCGCGCCCTTGCTCTC
>JAIRVJ010000008.1 GCA_031253955.1 Burkholderiaceae bacterium
CCGAGGTCGATCAGCCGGGGCGCGTCAAAGAGCGGACCGATCCGTATCAGCCTATTGCGCAGCGTGCGTGCGAGGGCATGTCCCAATCCAGGAGCCAGCATCAAATTTCCGTCATTCCCACGCAGGCGGGAATCCAGGGGCTGTCGCAAGAGGTGACGTTGATGGATTCCCGCCTGCGCGGGAATGACGAAAGGAAAATTGCGCCGCGCAAGCGCACCGTCATCCGCCTGCCCAGCTACGAACAAGTCAAAAGCGACCCGGTGCTCTACGCCCACGCCAGCCGCGTGCTGCACCTTGAAACCAACCCCGGCAACGCCCGCGCCTTGGTACAGGCGCACGGGCAGGGCGCGACGGCGCGCGACGTGTGGATCAACCCGCCGCCTCTTCCCTTGAGCACGGCGGAGCTGGATTGGGTGTTCGGCCTGCCCTATGCACGCGGCCCCCACCCCGCCTATGCCGACGCGCGCGGGCGGCACGACGGCGCAACCAAAATCCCCGCATGGGAAATGATCCGCTTTTCCGTCAACATCACGCGCGGGTGCTTCGGCGGCTGCACCTTCTGCTCCATCACCGAGCACGAAGGCCGCATCATCCAAAGCCGCAGCGAGGCTTCCATCACCCAGGAAATCGAGGCCATCCGCGACCGCACGGCGGGCTTTACCGGCGTCATCAGCGACTTGGGCGGCCCCACGGCCAACATGTACCGCATGGGCTGTAAGAGCCGCGCCATCGAAACCGTCTGCCGCAAGCCCAGTTGCGTCTATCCCGGTATTTGCGGAAACCTCGTCACCGACCACGCGCCACTCATCGCCCTGTACCGCCACGCGCGCAAGCTGCCCGGCATCAAGAAAATCCTGATCGGCTCCGGCCTGCGCTACGACCTGGCCGTGCGCTCGCCCGAATACGTGCGCGAACTGGTCACGCACCACGTCGGCGGCTACTTGAAAATCGCGCCCGAACATACCGAGGCCGGGCCGCTCGCCAAAATGATGAAGCCCGGCATCGCCGCCTACGAGCGTTTCAAGACCCTGTTCGATAGCGCAAGCCGCGAGGCGAACAAAGAGCAATTCCTCATCCCCTACTTCATCGCCGCGCACCCCGGCACGACCGACGAAGACATGCTCAATCTGGCCCTCTGGCTCAAGGCCCACGGCTTTCGCGCCGACCAGGTGCAGGCGTTCTACCCCAGCCCGATGGCGACGGCCACCGCCATGTACCACACGGGCCTGAACCCTCTCAAGGGCATTCACCGCGACGCGCGCGCCGAACCCGTCGAGACCGCCAAGGGCGAGCGCCGCCGCCGCTTGCACAAAGCCTTTCTGCGCTGGCACGACCCCGCCAACTGGCCACTGCTGCGCCAAGCCCTCAAACGCATGGGCCGTGCCGACCTCATCGGCAACGGCAAGCGCCACCTCATCCCCGCCTGGCAACCCGCCACCGCCAGCGGCTACCAAAGCCCCCGCCGCAAAAACGCCACACCGCCAGGCGGGAGTGCAAAGGTTCGTGAGTCGGGTGCGAGTGATAAAAATTGATGTTCGCTCTTATATCCATAGCTGGCTGTCCAAGTGTTTTCTGTGTTAAGGATAAAAAAGTCGCAAACAGATACTACTCTTGGATAGAGAGCTATCAATTTGGGAGAATGCAGGAATGCGGGTGTCTCGCCCGCGCTACTGGCGTTCAGCCTCCCGGTTCGATGGTGCGCAGTTCTTCCAGGGTGTTGGCATTGGCGAAGGCGCGCGGGTCGTCTTGCGGGGCGTCAAAGTGCGCCAGCGCCAGGCGGTGTTGCGCGGTCCAGGCTTGCACTTTGCGGCCTCCGTTCGCCAGAAAAGCGGCGAGGCTGTCCCGCAATTGCGCGCTGGCGCGCAGCAGGCAAAACACCGGCTGGGCGCGCGCTGGGCCTTCTTCGGCGGGCGCGAAGACCATCGCAATTTCGGCTTGCACACCTTGCAGCGCCTGGGCCATGCGCTCGCAAAGCGAGAGCGGAAAGCGCGGCACGTCGCACGGCAGCGTGAGCAGCAGCGGGGTGCGGCAGTGCGTCAGGCCGGTGAGAAAACCGGCCAGCGGCCCGGTATGGCCCGGCACGCTGTCGGGCCACACTGGCACGCCCAGCGCCCGGTAATTTTGCAAATCGCGGTTGGCGCTGATGAGTACTTGGGCGGGCGGGCAGCTTTGCCGCGCCAACCGCTCCAGCGCGTTGCGCGCCAGCGGCACGCCGCCAAAAGGCTGCAAGCCCTTGTTGACCCCGCCCATGCGCAGCCCCTGCCCGCCGGCCAGCAGTACGGCGGTGATGGAGGGGATGAGCAAGGCGGGCGTCATGGGAGGCGGTTATACCGCGCGCGCCAGCCTGCTTGCCCCAGCTTGCATGGCGGCAGCGGCAGGCGGTCGCGCGCAAGCGGCAAAATAACGCGCGGATATCGGACACAATCCATCGTTGTTCACACCAAGCCGTTCTACCGGCTGTGCAGGAGGTTCATGTGCATCACATCAATCGACGTTCGTTCTTGAAGACCGCTTCGCTGGCCGCTGCGGCGCCGGGGTTGTCGATGGTGGCCGGGCGAGCTTATGCCGCCGCTGAATTCACCTTGCGCTATGCGAACAACCTGCCGGTCACGCACCCGATGAACATACGCGCCAGGGAGATGGCCGCCCGTATCAATGCCGAATCCAAGGGCCGGGTGGAATTCCAGGTCTTTCCAAACAACCAGCTCGGCGGCGACAAGGATATGTTTTCGCAGTTGCGTTCGGGCGCCATCGACTTTTTCATGCTCTCGCCGCTGATTTTGGGCACCTACATCCCGGCGGCGCAGATCAGCGGTATCGGCTTTGCTTTCAAGGATTACAACGCCGTGTGGGCCGCCATCGACGGCGAACTGGGCGCGCACGTGCGCCAATTGATCGAGGAAAAGCCGATCTTCGCCTTCGAGAAGATCTGGAACAACGGTTTTCGCCAGATCACCACGGCCTCCAGGCCCATCGCGCATGTCAAGGACTTGCAAGGCGTCAAGTTGCGCGTGCCGACCAGTCCGATATGGACCTCGATGTTCAAGAGCCTGGGCGCTTCGCCCGCCAGCGTGGACTTCGCCGAGACGTATTCGGCGCTGCAAACCCACGTGGTCGAAGGGCAGGAGAACCCGCTGGCGATCATCTACACCGCCAAGCTGTACGAGGTGCAGAAATACTGCTCGATGACCAACCACATGTGGGACGGTTTCTGGTGCCTGGGCAACAAGAGTTCGTTCGCGCGCCTGCCCCCCGATCTGCAAGCCATCATCCGCAACGCCGTCAACGACGCAGGGATGAAGGAACGCCAGGACGTGGACGCGCTGGAACGGGAAACACGCGGCAAGCTCGAAGCCGCCGGCATGAAGTTCAACGACGTGGATCAGGGCGAGTTCCAGCAACAGTTGCGGACATCGGGTTTTTATGCCGACTGGCAAAAGCAATTCGGGCCGCAAGCGTGGGCCTTGCTGGAAAAATACGCGGGCAAGCTGGGCTGAAGTTTTGCCGATGCCTGGCGCTCCCGCGTCGTCTGGTTCTTCGTGTGCCGCACATTGCGCGGGCCTGGCCGCCCGCGCCCTGGTTCTGGTGATCGAATTCGCCGCCGCGGCGCTGCTGGTGGCCGAAGCCGTGGTGCTGCTGTGCGGCGTGATCTGGCGCTACGTGCTCGATGCGCCGCTGATCTGGTCCGATGAGCTGGCGTCCGCCTTGTTCAGTTGGCTGGCCATGTTCGGTGCGGTGCTGGCGCTGATACGCGGCGAGCACATGAAGATGACGGCCATTGTCAAACGCTGGCCGCCCGCATGGCAAGCTTGGGCCAGCCATGTGGCCTCGCTGGTAGTGTGTGTGTTCGCCGCGATGATCGTCGTTCCCGCCGCGCGCCATGCGCACGAGCAAATGGACATCACCACGCCCGCGCTGGGCATGCCCGATGGTTGGCGCGCGCTGGCGTTACCGGTGGGCGCGGCGCTGCTCTGCGGCGTGGCCGTCGCGCGCCTGGTGATGCTGCCCGGCGTCAATATAAAGATGCACGCGGCCGGATTCGTCACCGTGGGCGCGGTGGCGCTGGCGTTGTGGCTGGCCGCGCCCGCATGGCTGGCGATGGGCAACCTCAATCTGCTGGTGTTTTTTGTCGCTATCGTGGCCGGCGCGATCGTGCTGGGCACGCCCATTGCGTTCGCGTTCGGCATCGCCACGGTCAGTTACCTGGCGCTTGTCGCGCACGCGCCGCTGGGTATCGTCGTCAGCCGCATGGATGAAGGCATGGCCAATCTGGTGCTGCTGGCGGTGCCGATGTTCGTGCTGCTGGGCGCGCTGCTGGAGATGAGCGGTCTGGCGCGCTCGTTGATCAACTTCATGTCCGCCTTGCTCGGCCATGTGCGCGGCGGTCTGCAATTCGTACTGCTGGGGGCGATCTTTCTGGTATCGGGCATTTCGGGCGCCAAGGCCGCCGACATGGCCGCCGTGGCACCCGCGCTGTTCCCGGAGATGCGCGCGCGCGGCTCCCACCCGGACGAACTGGCCGCGCTGCTGACCGCTTCGGGCGCGATGACCGAAACCATACCGCCCAGCCTGGTGCTGATCACCATCGGCGCGGTATGCGGCGTGTCGATCAGCGCGCTGTTCATCGGCGGCCTGGTGCCCGCGGTGGTGGCGACGGCGATGATCGGGTGGGTCTGCTGGCTGCGGGCGCGCAAGGAACCCGCGTTCAATGCCCGGCGCGCATCGCTCGCGCAAATCGCGCGCACTTTTGTCATCGCGCTGCCAGCCCTGGTCTTGCCGGTGCTGATTCGGGTCGCCGTGGTCGAAGGCATCGCGACCGCCACCGAAGTCTCCACGTTGGGCGTGGCGTATACGTTGATCTTTTCCCTGGCTGCGCGTGCCGCCGGGCAGCCTGTGGCTTTGCACCGCCTGTACCGGATGCTGGTCGATTCGGCGGCGCTCGCCGGAGCGATCCTGCTCATCATCGGTCTTGCCACCTCGATGGCATGGGCGCTCACGCGCTCGGGCTTTTCGGATCAACTGGTTGGCCTGATGCAGGCGGCTCCCGGCGGTGTGCCCGGTTTTCTGATCGTATCCATCGTCTGCTTTGCCATCCTGGGTAGTGTGCTGGAAGGCATTCCGGCCATCGTGCTGTTCGGCCCGCTGCTGTTTCCGGTGGCGCGGGCGTTGCATATCGATGATGTGCACTACGCGATGGTGGTGATCCTGGCAATGGGGCTGGGCCTGTTCGCGCCGCCGCTGGGCGTCGGGTTTTATGCCGCCTGCGCGATCAGCAAGGTTTCGCCCGACGGCGTCAGCCGCCGCGTGTGGCCTTATTTGCTGGCGCTGTTGGCCGCGCTACTGCTGGTCGCCTTCATACCGCAACTGTCGACCTACTTTCTTCCGGCCGCGCCTCATTTTTGATCGTTCCCGGCTCGCGGCGATGGGCAAACGGTTGTGTCAGTGAAACGCCGTGCACAATCCAGTCCATGATAGGCTGGCGTGCTACAACCGCGTCAACTTTGCCTCGGAACGAATACGCATGAATGCTCCCCTGACAACCATTGAAACCATGCGCGCGCTGTTGGGTTGGTGCGCGATCGGCAATCTGGCGCTATTGCTGGTGTGGTTCGGGGCATTTTTTTTGGCGCACGATCTCATGCACGCCTGGCATGGCCGCTGGTTCAAGCTCTCGCGTGAGAGCTTCGACGCGATCCACTACATTGGTATGGCGATCTACAAAATCCTGATCTGGATGCTGTTCATCATTCCGTATCTGGTGCTGCGGCTGGCTTTTTGACCGGCCTTGGTTACAGCCCGTCTGGCAATTTCGAACGCATCATTTCTTTCCGGTCGAACTTGCGCCCATCGACAACGAACGTGCCGTCGCCTATGGCGTGGATGAGGCGCTTTTCCTTGCGCCCGCTATCGAAACAGGCGGTCAGCCCTTGCAGGACGACGATGTTGTGGCGCTCGATGATTTCGACCACCCGGCATTCGATATTCGCCACACATTGCGCGATGAGCGGCGCGCGGACGTGCTTGGCCTTCAGGCGCGTCAGGCTGAATTTCTCGAATTTGTCCACGTCGCGCCCGCTGCACGTTCCCACGCCGACGGCGGTGTCGAGCATGTCCACCGTGGGAATGGCGATCACGCATTCCTTCGTTTTCTTGAGCGCCGCATACGAATAGTTCCAAGGGCCGGTGGTCATGGCAAAAGACGCGGAAAAATCCAGCACCATGGTCCAGGTGATGGTCATCACGTTGTCCTTGCGGCTGTCATGCGTGGTGACCAGCACCACCGGCCCCGGTTCGAGCAGCGTGAAAGCCTTGTGAAGCGGCAGGTTTTCCATGCTTGTCCCCGTTCAGTATTTCATGACCGTATATCCGGCAGCAACGCCGCGCACAGCCCCAGCAAGGGTAGGTAGGCGCAGACCTGATAGACGTAGTGGATGCTGGTCTGGTCGGCCAAGTGTCCCAGCACTGCCGCGCCGATGCCGCCCATGCCGAAAGAAAAGCCGAAGAACAGGCCCGCGACCATGCCGACCTTGCCCGGCAGCAGTTCTTGCGCATAGACCAGAATGGCCGGGAAAGCCGAGGCCAGCACCAGCCCGATGATGACCACCAGCACGCCCGTCCACAGCAGATTGGCGTGCGGCAGCAGCAGCGTGAATGGGGCCACGCCCAGAATCGAACCCCAGATGACCGCCTTGCGCCCGATGCGGTCGCCCACCGGGCCGCCGATCAGCACGCCGATGGCGACCGCCGCCAGAAACAGGAACAGGAACATCTGCGCCGCGCGCACTGTCAGAGCGAATTTGCCGATCAGGTAAAAGGTCAGGTAACTGTTGAGGCTGGCCAGATAAAAATACTTGGAGAAGATCAGCACCAGCAGCACGCCCAGCGTGAACGCGATGCGGCGGCGCGAGAGAGCAAGCTCCTCGCCAGCGCGCAGCGTGCGCGCCTTGGGTGCCAACCGCCAGCGGTTGGCCGCGTACCAGCGCCCCACGCCCGTGAGCAGCGCCATGCCGATCAATGCGGCCAGCGAGAACCACGCCACGCTGCGCTGCCCGTGCGCAATGATGATGGCCGCCGCCAGCAGCGGCCCCAGCGCCGCGCCGGCGTTGCCGCCGACCTGAAACACCGACTGCGCCAGCCCATAACGCCCGCCCGAAGCCATGCGCGCCACGCGCGAGGATTCCGGGTGAAACACCGACGAGCCGGTGCCCACCAGCGCGGCGGCCACTAGCAGAAAGCCATAGGTTGGCGCCACCGACAGCAGCAGCAGCCCTGCCAGCGTGAAGCCCATGCCCGCCGGCAGCGAATAGGGCAAGGGCCGCCTGTCGGTGATGAAGCCTACCGCCGGCTGGAGCAGCGAGGCGGAAACTTGATAGGTCAGCGTGAGCAGCCCGATCTGCGCGAAGTTGAGTGAAAAATGCGCTTGCAGCATCGGATAGATCGCCAGCAGAATCGACTGCATCATGTCGTTGAGCATGTGGCTCACGCTGATCGCGCCGAGCACGCGGAAGGCGGGGCCGCTGTGGGTTGGCTGATTCATGAGATGCTCAATACTGCATTTATGATAGCTACTTATCTTAGTATTATATGATTTTGTACATTAAAATATATAATTAAATTATATTAATCGTTGGCATACAGCTATCAAATCAGTAGTTTTACGCCGCGCCCCGCGCCAGCAGATATAGCAGATGCGCATGCACCTCCGGCCATTCGCCCGCCAGCAGGCTGTACATCACGGTGTCGCGCACGGTGCCGTCGCGCCGCAAGTGGTGATGGCGGATGACTCCGTCTTTTTTAGCGCCCAGCCGCTCGACGGCGCGCTGACTGGCGGCGTTGAAGATGTCCACGCGCCAGCCCACCACCTGGCAGCCCAGCGTGTCGAAGGCATGTTCGAGCAGCAGCAGCTTGCAGGTGGTGTTCACATGCGTGCGCTGCACACGCCGGGCGTACCACGTGTAGCCGATTTCCAGGCGCTGAATGGCGGGTTCGATCTGGTTGTAGCCGGTGCTGCCGAGCACGGCGCCGGTGGCTTCTTCGATCACCGCAAAGGCGAAGCGGTGGCCTTCCTGGCGGCCTTTCAACGCGGCTTCGATGTAGGCACGGGTGTTTTCGGGCGTGGGCACGCTGCTCACGCGCAGATTCCACAACTCGCCGTCCGCGGCGGCGGCGCGCAGGCCGGCTTCGTGCGCTAGCGCCAGCGGCTCCAGGCGCACGCCGCGGCGGGTCAGGGTGACGGGTTCGACAAAGGCCATATCAGTTGTCCTTACTCCCTCCTCCGCTTGCGGGGGAGGGGTTTGCGGCGTTGGCATAAAAACGCTGGGCTTTTTCGATGCGCCGTCAGCCCCCATCCCTACCTTCCCCCGCTTGCGGAGGAAGGAGCAAATTGAACACCGCCGCGCCCGAATGCACCCGTGCCCAACCTTCCCTTGCACGCGGGGGGAAGGAGCGAATTCTGTGTCATCTCAGCGGTTGCGCTGGTTCATAAAAACCAGCTTCTCGAACAAGCTCACATCCTGCTCGTTTTTCAGCAGCGCCCCCACCAGCGGCGGCACGCTGATCTTGTCGTCCTTGCTTTGCAGCGCGTGCGGCGGAATGTCTTCGGCCACCAGGAGTTTGAGCCAATCGAGCAGTTCACTGGTGGAAGGTTTTTTCTTCAGACCGGGCAGGCCGCGCACGTCGTAGAACACTTTCATCGCCGCGCCGAGCAGTTCTTTTTTCAGGTCGGGGAAATGCACGTCCACAATCTGCCTCATCGTCTCCGGCTCCGGGAACCTGATGTAGTGGAAGAAGCACCGGCGCAAAAAGGCGTCGGGCAGTTCTTTTTCGTTGTTGGAGGTGATGAAGACCAGCGGGCGATGTTTGGCGCGGATGGTCTCGCGCGTTTCGTAGCAGTGGAACTCCATGCGGTCGAGTTCGCGCAGCAGGTCGTTGGGAAATTCAATGTCGGCCTTGTCGATTTCGTCGATCAGCAGCGCCACCGGCTGCTCGGCGGCAAACGCCTGCCACAGCACGCCGCGCACGATGTAGTGGTGAATGTCCTTGACGCGGTCGTCGCCCAGTTGCGAATCGCGCAAGCGGCTCACGGCGTCGTACTCATACAAACCCTGCTGCGCCTTGGTGGTGCTTTTGATGTGCCATTGCAGCAGCGGCAGGTTGATGGCCTGCGCCACTTCCTCGGCCAGCATGGTTTTGCCGGTGCCCGGCTCGCCCTTGACCAGCAGCGGGCGCTTGAGCGTGATGGAGGCATTGACGGCAAGCATCAGGTCTTGCGTGGCGACGTAAGTTTGGGAGCCTTGGAATTTCATGGGAATGCGGTAGCGCAGAAAAATGGACGCGAACGCGGATTGTGCGCGTAAAAGGCGGCATGTGAACTGAGTTACCATTGGCTGCCAAGCGCATATCCCCCTGCGGTGATTGCATTTGGCAGTACCTTGTCTTAGAGGAGACCGAAATGTCGGACATGACTCGGAAATTTGGCATTCACGCCGCCGTCGGCGTACTGGCAGCCGCCGCGGCATGGTGCGTACATGCACAGTCTGCGCCCGCGCCAGACGCCACCGCGCCGCCGGCGCAGGCACAGCCGGTGGCCAATGCGCCGCAGGACGCCGGGGCGTCACAGGCCATGGAGCGCCAGGGCATCTTCAAGGCGGTGCGCGGCGAAGTCACTGTGGTGCGCGGCGATGCGCGCAGCGCCGCCGTGGTCGGCGGCCCGCTGCGCACCAGCGACCGCGTGATTACCGGCCCGCAAAGCGCGGCCACCATTTCCCTGCTCGACGGTACCGTGATCGAACTGGGCGCGGGCAGCACGGCCGATCTGACGCAGTTCCGTTTCGACTCCACCACCAACGAAGGCGGCATGCTGGTCAATCTGGCGCGCGGCACGCTGCGCATGATTACCGGGCTGATCGCCAAGACGCAGCCTGAGCACGTCAAGGTCACCACGCCCACCGCCGTGATCGGCGTGCGCGGCACGGACTTCATCGTCGAAGCCCAATGACGCCGGCCGGGCGAGCAGCAATCCTCGCGGCTGCGCTGGCGCTGGCCGCCTGCGCGCCCACCACCCGCGTGATCCTGCTGCCGCTAGGCAACGGCAGGCCGGCGGCGGTGGATGTGAGCACCCCGCAAGGCAGCACGGCGCTGGACACGCCCTACGCCACGGCGGATGTCGGCAGCGGCGGGCGGCTCACCACCGGCGTCACGGACGCCCAGAGCGTGCAAAAACGCTATGGCGATGTGCTGGAAAAGTTGCCCGCGCCGCAACACTTCACGCTGTATTTCACCACCGGCACGTCCGATCTGACGCCCGAATCGCACGCCCAACTCCAGGGCATTCTGGAGCAAGCCACCGCGCGCCCGGGCGGCGAAATTTTCGTCACCGGCCACGCCGACCGCGTGGGCGGCAGCGCGGCCAACGACGCGCTTTCGCTCAAGCGCGCCGAAGCGATACGAGACATGCTGATCGGGCTTGGCTTCGATCCCGTCCGCATCATCGCCTCCGGCCGCGGCGACCGCGAGCCGCTGGAGCCAACGCGCGACCAGGTGTCGGAGCCGAAAAACCGCCGTGTCGAGATCGAGGTGCGGTAGCGCTTGGGCGTTCAGGGTTTGTAGTTCTATCAATTTGATAGCTACATGCCAAGGATTGGTATGTGTTTACGATGAAAAATACTTATTAACAACATACCTCAGATGGAATTGGAGAAAACCAGCATGACTTTCCTTCGTCATTCCCGCGCAGGCGGGAATCCAAGGGCGCTTGCTCAAGCCTGCTCTTCCCGCGTGACGCCCTGCCACAACCGCTGCTGTCTGGATTCCCGCCTGCGCGGGAGTGACGAATCTGAGGTATGTTGCTAATCAGGTGAAAAATACTACAAATACATACCATGCCTTGGTGTATGGCTCTTGATTCAAGAGCAGACATGCAAACTTTGCGCAGGCTCTCACGTTTCTTTACACGCCGCCGGTATGCTCCCACGCTCAACTTGCGCCATACCATGAATTCGATGTTTCCTGCCCTAGCGGTTTTTCTCGCCTTGGGCGTGGCCGGGTGCGCGGTGGGACCGGACTACCAGCGCCCCGCGCCGCCGCCCGGCGCGGATGCGCCCGCTTTCAAGGAAAGCGGCCTGTGGCGGCCCGCCGCGTCAGCCCCAACCGGCCTTCAGAACCAATGGTGGAAAGCCTACGGCGATCCGCCGCTGGACGCGCTGGTCGCGCAAGCTGATGCGGCCAACCCCACGCTGGCCCAAGCCCAGGCACAGTACCGGCAAGCGCAGGCGCTGTTGCAAGGCGCTCAGGCCGCGTTCTACCCCACGGCGGGCCTGGGCGCTTCGGCAGGCCGGGGGCGCAGTATCACCAATGGGGTTTCCTCGCTGGGCAACAGCCATGCCTGGTCGCTGCAAGCCTCGTGGGAGCCGGACTTATGGGGCGGCGTGCGCCGCGGCGTGGAAGCCGCGGGTGCCAGCGCCCAAGCCAGCGCGGCGGATCTAGCCGCCGCCCGGCTGGCGGTGCAGGCGGCGGTGGTCAACAGCTACCTGCAACTGCGGCTGCTTGATCAGCAAAAAGATTTGTACGCCAGCACCCTCGCGGGCTACGAGAAGGCGCTGGCGCTCACGCAAGCGCAGCAGCGCGCGGGCGTGGCCACGCGCGCCGACGTGGCGCTGGCGCAAAACACGCTGGCTGCGGCGCAGGCGCAGGCGGTGGATGTGGACCTGACGCGGCGGCAACTGGAACACGCGCTGGCCGTGCTGCTGGGCCAGGCGCCCGGCGCTTTTTCCCTGCCGGTGGCGCCCTTGCAAGCTGCGTTGCCCACGATACCGCCGGGGCTGCCCGCGCAACTGCTGGAGCGCCGCCCCGACATCGCCGCCGCCGAGCGCCGCGTGGCGGCGGCCAATGCGCAAATCGGCGTGGCGCAATCGGCGTATTTCCCGAATCTCACGTTGAGCGCCGGCGGCGGCTATCAGGGCGCGGGCTTTGGCCCGTGGTTTGCCGCGCCGGGCCGCGTGTGGGCGCTGGGCGCGGCGCTGGCGGGCCAGCTCTTTGACGGCGGCGCGCGCAGCGCGCGGGTGCAGCAGGCGCAAGCCGCGCTGGACGCGGCCGGGGCCAGCTACCGGCAAACTGTGCTGGCCGGCTTTCAGGAGGTCGAGGACAACTTGGCCGCGCTGGGCGAGCTGGAGCGCGAGCGCGCCGCGCAGGACGAAGCGGCGCGCGCCGCGCACGAGTCGCTGCAAATCCTGCTGGCGCAGTACCGCGCCGGCGCTGCGTCCTATACGGCGGTGATTACCGCGCAATCGCTGGCGCTGGCCGCCGACCGCGCCGTGCTGCAACTGCAAAGCCGCCAATTCGCCGCCAGCGTGGCGCTCATCAAGGCCCTGGGCGGCGGCTGGGACAACGGCGCACAAGCCGCCACTCTTTCCGAGACAGAACCGGTTTCTTTCCATGATTCAAATTCACGTTGACAAGAAACCACGCCTGAAAATCGTCATTCCCGCGAAGGCGGGAATCCATCGGTGGTGCGCTGAACCAGTGCGCCCGATTGAGGAAGCGTCCCTGGATTCCCGCCTTCGCGGGAATGACGGAGTATTTTTCGTGTTGAACGAGAATTTGAATGAGTAATGCACACAACGCGGCCCAGTCGATGACCGCGCCATTGGCTTCCGGCCAGTCGCCCCATTCGCACGGGCTGCTCTGGGCCGCCGTCATCGCGGCGGTGGCGCTGCTGGCCGCCGGCTGCTCGCCGCCGCCCCCGCCCAAAGCCGCCCCGCCGGTGCAGGTGCGCACCGCGCTGGTACAGCAGCAAACGGCGCCGATCACGCGCACCGGGGTGGGCAATGTGCTGCCGGTCATGTCGGTCACGGTGCGCACGCGGGTGGACGGGCAACTCGATAGCGTGGCCTTCACCGAAGGGCAAGACGTGAAAGCCGGCCAGGTGCTGGCGCGCATCGACCCGCGCACCTATCAGGCGCAGCTCGACCAGAGTCTGGCGCAAAAGGCCAAGGACGAGGCCACGCTGGCCAACGCCCGCGTCGATCTGGCGCGCTACGAAGAATTGATTCAGCAAGACGCCACCACGCGCCAGACGCTGGACACGCAGCGCGCGCTGGTGGGCCAGTTGCAGGCGGCGGTGCAAAACGACGACGCGCAGATCGCCTTTGCCCGCGTGAACCTGGGCTACACCACCATCACCGCGCCGTTTGCGGGCCGCGCCGGAGCGCGACTGGTCGATCCGGGCAATATCGTGCGCGCAGCGGACGCGGGCGGGCTGCTGGTCATTAACCAGATCGACCCGATCGCCGTGCAGTTCACGCTGCCCGAAAGCGCCTTTCAGTCCGTCAACGCCGCGCTGCGTGCGAGCCATGACGTGCTGGCGGTGCAGGCGCTGGAGCGCGGCACGGGTGCGGTGCTGGCCGAAGGAAAGCTGGCGCTGGTGAATAACCAGATCGACGCCAGCACAGGCACCATCGCGCTCAAGGGCCAGTTTCCCAACCCGCAGCACAAGCTGTGGCCGGGCCAGTCGGTCGATGCCCGTCTAGTGCTGGGCCAGCGCGAGCAGGCGCTCATCGCGCCTTCGGCGGCGGTGCAGCGCGGCCAGAGCGGGCTGTATGCCTACGTGATCGACGAGGGCGGCAAGGCGCAGATGCAGCCGATCCAGATCGACGAGGGCGACAGCGGCGCCCGCAACAACCTCGTGGTCGTCACGCAAGGGTTGAAAGCGGGCGAACGCGTGGTGGTGGACGGGCACTACAAACTGACGCCGGGCGCGCAAACCGTCGAGATGCCCGCCGCTGGCGGTAAAGGCGGCGCTGACGCGGCGCCCCGGTCCTCTCCCCCGGCCCCGGCCTCTGCCCAGGAACTTGCATCAACTCCTCGTCATTCCCGCGAAGGCGGGAATCCAAACAACGTTACTTCCGAGGTGAAGCCCCTGGATTCCCCGTCATTCCCGCGTAGGCAGGAACTGCGCGGGAATGACAAAGAAAAAACCGCGCCATGAATATTTCGGCTGGCTTCATCAAGCGCCCCATCGGCACCTCGCTGCTGGCAGCGGCGGTGCTGCTGATCGGGCTGGTGGCCTGGCCGCTGCTGCCGGTGGCGCCGCTGCCGCAGGTGGATTTCCCGACCATTCAAGTCACGGGCCGCCTGCCCGGTGCCAGCCCGGAAACGATGGCTGCCACCGTCGCGCAGCCGCTGGAGCGCCAGTTCTCGCTGATTCCGGGGCTGACGCAAATGACTTCGGCCAGCTCGCTCGGCTCCACGCAGATTACGTTGCAATTCGATCTGAACCGCAACATCGACGGCGCGGGACTGGACGTGCAAGCGGCCATCAACGCGGCCACCGGCCAGTTGCCCAAGAACCTGCCCAGCCCGCCCAGCTTTCGCAAGGTCAACCCCGCCGATTCGCCGATCATGATGCTGGTCGCGCAGTCCAGCACGCTGCCGCTCACCGAGGTTAGCGACTACGCCGACAACGTGCTGGCGCAGCAGATTTCGCGCCTGGACGGCGTGGGCCTGGTCAATATCTTCGGTCAGCAAAAACCGGCGGTGCGTATTCAGGTCGATCCGGCCAAGATCAAGACGCTGGGTCTGTCGCTGGAAGACATCCGCAACGTCATTGCCAACACCACCGTGAGCGCGCCCACCGGCACCATCGACGGCGAGCAGCAGGCGTTCAACGTCTATACCAACGACCAGTTGCTCAAGGCCGCGCCGTGGAACGACACGGTGCTGGCCTGGCGGGGCGGCGCGCCCATCCGCGTGCGCGACGTGGGCGTGGCCGTCGATGCCGCCGAAAACGTCAAGATCGCCGCCTGGGCTGGCAATGGGCCTGCCGCCCCGTCCGATGCCAGCATCACCGACGGGCGCACCATCATGCTGGCGATCTTCAAGATGCCCGGCGCCAACGTGATCGAAACCGTCGATCGCGTCAAAGCCGCGCTGCCCAGGCTGCAAGCAGCCATTCCGCCGAGCATGACGGTATCGGTGGCGATGGACCGCACGCAAACCATCCGCGCCTCGGTCAAGGAGGTGGAGTTCACGCTCATCCTTTCCATCTGCCTGGTGGTGGGCGTGATCTTCGTGTTTCTGCGCAACGTCACGGTCACCATCATCCCCAGCGTCACCATACCGCTGGCGATTCTGGGCACGGCGGCGGTGATGTACGTGCTGGGTTACAGCCTGGACAACCTCTCGCTGATGGCGCTGACCATCTCCGTGGGCTTCGTGGTGGACGACGCCATCGTCATGCTGGAGAACATCTACCGCCACGTCGAAAACGGCATGAAGCCGATGCAGGCCGCGCTGCAAGGCGCCGGTGAGATCGGCTTCACGGTCATTTCCATTTCGGTCTCGCTGGTGGCGGTGTTCATTCCGCTGCTGCTCATGGGCGGCATCATCGGGCGGCTGCTGCGTGAATTCGCGGTCACGGTCACGCTGACCATCGTCGTTTCGGTGCTGCTCACGCTCACACTCACGCCCATGCTGTGCGCCAAGTTTCTCAAGGGGCACGATGACGAGAGCGGCGGGCCGCCCCGGCACGGCAAAGTGTTCCGGTTTTTCGAGCGTGGCTTCAACGCCATGCAGTCCGCCTACAAACGCGGCCTGACGGTGGTGCTGCGCCACTCCTTCATCACGCTGCTGACGTTTCTGGTCACGGTGGCCGCCGCGGTACTTTTGTTCATCATCATGCCCAAGGGTTTTTTCCCGCAGCAGGACACGGGCGTCATCTTCGGCACCGCCGAGGCGGCGCAAGACTCTTCCTCGCAAGCGATGCGCGAGAAGATGCAGCAGCTGGCCGATATCGTGCGCAAGGATCCAGACGTGCGCGCGTTCAGCTTTCAGGCCGGCGCATCCACTTTCAACTCGGGCGACTTTCGCATCGCCCTTAAGCCGCTGGACGAAGGCCGCAAGACCACGGCCAGCCAGATCATTGATCGCCTGCGCCCGCAACTGGCCCAAGTGGGCGGCATCAACCTGTTCATGCAGGCGATGCAAGACATCACCATAGGCGGGCGCTTCTCGCGCACGCAGTACCAGTACACGCTGGTTGATTCCGATCTGGACGAACTCAATGCCTGGGCGCCCAGACTGGTGCAAAGCCTGCGCAAGCTGCCGCAGCTTGCCGACGTAACCTCCGACCAGCAAAACGCCGCGCCCACCGCCAACCTGACCATCGACCGCGAGCGCGCCGCCAGCTACGGCATCACCCCCGCCCTCATCGACGCCACCCTTTACGACGCCATCGGCCAGCGCCAGGTGGCGCAGTACTTCACGCAACTCAACAGCTACAACGTGATTCTGGAAGTCACGCCCGAGTTGCAAAAAGATCCGGCGCTGTTCGAGCGCCTGTACCTGACCTCGTCCCTCACCGGGCAGCAGGTGCCGCTGTCCACCTTCGTCAAGATCGATACCACGCGCACCGGCTATCTGACCGTCAACCACCAGAGCCAGTTTCCAAGCGTGACCATTTCCTTCAACCTCGCGCCGGGCGCATCGCTGGGGCAGGCGGTCGAGGCCATTCAGAAGGTGCAGGCGCAAATGGGTATGCCCGCCACGCTTTCCGGCGCGTTCCAGGGCACCGCGCAGGCGTTCGGCGATTCGCTGCGCACGCAGAAGTATCTGATTCTGGCGGCGCTGGTGTCGGTTTACATCGTGCTGGGGCTGCTCTACGAGAGCTACATCCACCCGCTCACCATCCTGTCCACGCTGCCCTCGGCGGGCGTGGGCGCGCTGTTGATCCTGATGGCCGGCCGCTTCGACCTGACGGTGATTGCGCTGATCGGCATCATCTTGCTGATCGGCATCGTCAAGAAAAACGGCATCATGATGGTGGACTTCGCCCTCACCGCCGAACGCGAGCACGGCCTGTCGCCGCGCGACGCCATTTACGAAGCCTGCCTGCTACGCTTTCGCCCCATCATGATGACCACCATGTGCGCCCTGCTAGCCGGCCTGCCGCTCATGCTCGGCCACGGCGCGGGTTCCGAGCTGCGCCGCCCGCTCGGCTACGCCATGGTCGGCGGCCTGATCCTCTCGCAAATGCTCACGCTGTTCACCACGCCGGTGATCTACCTGTATCTGGACCGCCTGCACCACTGGTACATGCGCCGCAAAGCCGCCCGGCGCGGCGCGCCCGCATTGGCGGCCACGCCTTGAGGCTAGCCAGCCTCCCATTCCATCCCGCATCATTACAAGGAGTCGTTTCATGAGTCGTGAAGTCGTGGTTTGCAGCGGTGTGCGCACCGCCATCGGCACTTTCGGCGGCAGCCTGAAAGATGTGCCGCCGGTCGAGCTGGGCGCGCTGGTGGTCAGGCAGGCGCTGGCGCGCGCCGGTGTGCAGGGCAAGGATGTCGGGCACGTCGTCTTCGGCCACGTGGTCAACACCGAGCCGCGCGACATGTACCTCTCGCGCATGGCGGCCATCCACGGCGGCTGCCCGGTCGAAACGTCGGCCATGAACGTCAACCGCCTGTGCGGATCGGGCCTGCAAGCCATCGTCAGCGCCAGCCAAGGCATTTTGCTGGGTGAATACGACATCGCCGTCGGCGGCGGCTGCGAAAGCATGAGCCGCGTGCCCTACGCCAGCCTGAACGCGCGCTGGGGCGTCCGCATGGGCGACGCCAAGCTGGTGGACATGATGGTCGGCGCGCTGCACGATCCGTTCCAGACCGTCCACATGGGCGTGACGGCGGAAAACATCGCCCGGCAATTCAACATCAGCCGCGAGGAGCAGGACCAGTTGGCGCTGCAAAGCCACCAGCGCGCCGAAAAAGCATGGGCGGAAAACCGCTTTCAGGGCCAGATCGTTCCCGTCATGCTCAAGAGCAAGAAGGGCGACGTGGCTTTCGACAAGGACGAGCACTTCCGCACCAGCGCGAAGCTGGAAGACTTCCAGAAAATGAAGCCCGTGTTCGTGAAGGAAAACGGCACCGTCACCGCCGCCAACGCCAGCGGGATCAACGACGCCGCCGCTGCCGTGGTGCTGATGGAAGCGGGCGCGGCCAAGGCGCGCGGCGCCAAGCCGCTGGCGCGGCTGGCGGGCTATGCGCACGCGGGCGTGGAACCTTCCATCATGGGCATCGGCCCGGTGCCGGCCACGCAAAAGCTGCTCAAAAAGCTCGGCCTCAAGCTCGAACAGATGGACGTGATCGAAGCCAACGAAGCCTTCGCCGCCCAAGCCTGCGCCGTCACCAAGGAGCTGGGCGCCGATCCGGCCAAGGTCAACCCCAACGGTTCCGGCATCTCGCTGGGCCACCCCATCGGCGCCACTGGCGCGGTCATTACCGTCAAGGCGCTGCACGAGTTGCAGCGCATTCAGGGCAAATACGCGCTGGTGACGATGTGCATCGGCGGGGGCCAAGGCATCGCCGCCATCTTCGAGCGCATGTGAGGCTTTGCGTGGACCGTTGATTGCGTCATTCCCGCGAAAGCGGGAATCCATGCGGCGTTGTGGCAAGAGGTGAGGTTATGGATTCCCGCCTGCGCGGGAATGACGAAGTGAAAGCTGTATGGAAAAGGAAAGAACTGCATAATTCATAGCTTCACTCCTGTGCGTCGTATGTTTTTCATATATTTTTTATAGTTAAAAAATAGATTATTCATTGGCAATCAGCTATCATATTTATAGAAAACGCTTGGCTTCGACAAATGAACCCCCGCCGCCGTTTTTTTCTGCGTGGCGCGTTGCGCGAAGCCTCGGCGCGGGAGCTTGCCGCGCCGCTGCGCCCGCCTTGGTCGCTGGCCGATGAAGCCGCTTTCCAGGCGCGCTGCACGCGCTGCAACGATTGCCTTGCCGCCTGCCCGCGCGGGCTGATTGTGCGCGGCGACGGCGGCTACCCGGAGATGCGTTTTGCCAAGGGTGGGTGCGACTTGTGCGGCCTATGCCTGCGCGCCTGCGTGAGCGGCGCGCTCGCGCCGGATGCGCCCGCGCCGATCCGCTGGCGCGTGCAAGTGCAGGCGGGGTGCCTTGCCAACCGGCGGGTGGAATGCCGCATTTGCGCCGAAATATGCGCGCTGGGCGCCTTGCGTTTTGTTCCGGCGCCGGGCGGTATCGCCCAATTGCAGGTGCATGCCGCGGCATGCACCGGCTGCGGCGATTGCGTGAGCGCCTGCCCGGTGGGGGCGATTACGATGAAACTGCCTCAAATTCCTCGCCATTCCCGCGAAGACGCATAGGTCCAACTTGGGGTAAGCGCGCAATTTTCTCCCTCCCCCGCGTGCGGGGGAGGGCTGGGGTGGGGAGCGCAAGGCATTGGAAGAAGCTCTGCGTTTACGATGCGTCGCTACCCCAATCCCAGCCTTCCCCCGCAAGCGGGGGAAGGGGTAAAACGCCAGCGATTTGTCATTAAGTTAGCACCCGCCCACGAAGGCAGAAATCCATGAACGTCACCTCCAAAACAACGCCCCTGGATCCCTGCCTTCGCGGGAATGACGAAGGAGAATTCTTCAGCGTTTGACCGGCTGCGACGGCGTGCCGACGAAGCTGTTGGCAATCAGCGGCGGCGCATCGACTTGCGGCACATGGCAGGTGTTGCACTGATAGCGCGCGTCGTTGATGGTGTGCTTGTCGGCCACCAAGTGCGTATCGGCCACCACGGGCGCGTTCTTGGCTTTCGCGGTTTCGGGGCTGTGGCACTCCAGGCACTGGTTGTCCGTGACGGTGATTTCGTCGAAGTTGTCCACCGCGTGCGGCACCAGCGGCGGCTGGCCGTCGAAGGTGCGTGCGATCAGTTGGCCCACGCCGGGCCGTTTGCCCACATAAACCTTCTGCTCGGCAGGCGCTTTGTCAACCGCCGCCACGTCAACGCCGCGCAGCGAGGACACGCCAGAGAAATGCGCGCATCCGTACAGCACGGCGGCAGCGGCGGCCAAGGCAGCCATTTTGGTCGGCATGTTCATCATTTTTCCTTTCGCATCATTCAAAGCTTCATGCGGCTGGCCCCCCAGCGCCAGCCTGGATCGGGGGTGTCGTGAGCGCCGTCACGGGGATGACCGTGCGGCGGCGCCCGCCAAACTCGAAGACATCCTTGCTGCAAACGTCGATGCAGCGCCCGCAATTGGTGCAGTTGGCCGAGGCGATAACCGGCCCGGCCCCATCGACGCCCTTGAGCGCCGGTTTGATGATGAGCGGCTCCGGGCAGACGGCGTAGCAGTCGGCGCAATCGTTGCAGGCATCGCGCCGCACCGCGCCAATGCGCAGCAGGCTGAAGCGCCCGATCAGGCTGTAGAACGCGCCCACCGGGCACAGATGGCCGCACCAGCCGCGCGGCACGACGAACAGATCGAACAGGAACAGCGCCGCAATGACGGCCAGGATCGCGCTCGTGCCGAAAAGGATCGCGCGCAAGGCTCCGATGATTGATTTGGGCGCTCCCACCAGGTCCATGCCGAAAATGATCCCGCGGTGCATCATCGACACCGGGTTGACCAGTTCCCACGCGATGCTGCCGGTGATAAAGGCGACGATCAGCGTCATCGCCAGCACCCAGTAGCGCGTGGAGCGCGACAGCCGCCCGCCGCCTTTGATGCCAAGGCGCTGGCGCAGCCAGGCGGCAGCGTCGGTAACCATGTTGACCGGGCACACCCAGGAGCAAAACACCCGGCCCCCGATTAGCCCGTAAAAAACCAGCACGATGGCCGCGCCGATCCATGCCTTGCTCTCGGTGGGCCAGTGGCGCGCGGCCAGCGATTGCAGCAGCAGGTAAGGATCGGTCAGCGGCAGCACACCCAAGGCCAAGCTGGACGAGAGGTTGCCTTTGACGATCCACTGGCCGGCCACCTTCAGGCCGAACCACGGCCCGGCCAGAAACAGCAGCAGGATGCAGATTTGCACGAGCCGGCGCAGCAGCAGCCAGCGGTGCGCGCCCAGCCAGCCCTTGGCGGCCAGGGCGTCGGCGCCGATGAGGGGAGTACTGCGTTTCACGGCTTACTCCCCTTGCGTTGCCGGCGGGGGCGCGGAGGCCGCCTCGTCGGGCACCAGACCGCGCCCGCCAAGCTCGTAGCGCATTCCGGGCGGCAGGTTGTAATGGTGTTCGGGGTCGGGGGCGACCAGGCTGCCGCCCGATTTCTCTTTTTCGACCCAGCCAAGCTCGTAATGCTCGCTGAGCTTGCCTTTGGCAAGCGCGATCGGGTACACCTTGATAGCAGGCACTTCGAGCGGGCAAGACTTTTCGCACTTGCCGCAGCCGGTGCAATATTCGGAATGCACAACCGGAATGAATTCGGCGTGCTTGCCCGTGCGCGCATTGATCCGCATCTCCAGCGTGAGCGCCTTGTCGATCACCGGGCAGTCGCGGTAGCAGATTTCGCAGCGCAAACCCAGAAAGCTCAGGCAGGTTTCCTGATCGACCAGCACCGCCAGGCCCATCTTGGCCTTGTTGATGTCGATGAGTTTGTGGTCGAGCGCGCCGGTCGGGCAGGCCTTGACGCAAGGAATGTCCTCGCACATCTCACAGGGCTTTTCGCGGGCGACGAAGTAGGGCGTGCCATTGGCCGCCCCGTGGTCGGGCGTGGCAAGGTGCAGGATGTCGTAGGGGCAGTCGCGCACGCACAGGCCGCAGCGGATGCAGGCGCCCAGAAAGTCCGGCTCGGCGATGGCCCCCGGCGGGCGGATCGTCAGCGGCGGCAAGGCGCGCGCTTGCCGCGCGTGCAGGCCCAGAACCAGCCCGGCGGCGCCCACACCGCAGGCCATGCGCGCGGCATCCTGCAGAAACTGGCGCCGCGCGCGGGACTGGTCCGTGCCTTTGGCTGTCATGAGCGAAGCCTCATCCGTGCACGTTCCGGCCTCACGCCTTCACGATCTTGACCGCGCACTTTTTGTAGTCGGTTTCCTTGGAGATCGGGCAGGTCGCGTCCAGCGTGAGCTTGTTGGCCAGACGCATTTCGTCGAAGAAGGGGATGAACACCAGGCCTTCGGGCACCTTGTTGCGCCCGCGCGTGTTCACGCGCAACTCGATTTCGCCGCGGCGCGAAGCAACCTTGACCGGATCGCGGTCCTGAAGGCCGCGTTTTTTCGCGTCGTTGGGGTGCATCCACACCACCGCGTCGGGGAAGGCGCGGTACAGCTCGGGCACGCGGCGCGTCATGGAGCCGGTGTGCCAGTGTTCGAGCACGCGGCCCGTGCACAGCCACAGGTCGTACTCGGCGTCGGGCGATTCCGCCGGCGGCTGGTAGGGCAGCGCGAAGATGACCGCCTTGCCGTCGGGCTTGCCGTAGAACTTGAGAGCCTCGCCCGCCTTGATGTAAGAATCGTAGCCCTCGCGGAAACGCCACAGCGTTTCCTTGCCGTTCACCACGGGCCAGCGCAGCCCGCGCACCTTGTGGTACAGATCGAAATCGCCCAGATCGTGGGCATGGCCCTTGCCGAACTCCCGGTATTCCTCGAACAGGCCTTTTTGCAGGTAGAAGCCGAAAGCCTCGCTTTCGTCGTTGGTATAGCCCGCCCAGGCGTGCGCGTTGGTGCGTGCGGTTTCGGCCTTGCCGAACTTGTTGACCGCGCCGTTGGCGTACAGCACCTCGTAGAGTGTCTTGCCCTTGTATTGCGGGTTCTTGTCGAGCAGTTCGGCAGGCCAGACCTCTTCGATCTTGAAGCGCTTGGAAAACTCGACGTACTGCCACAGATCGCTCTTGGCTTCGCCCGGCGCCTTGACCTGCTGGCGCCAGAACTGACCGCGCCGCTCGGCATTGCCGTAAGCGCCTTCCTTTTCCATCCACATGGCTGAAGGCAGGATCAGGTCGGCGGCCAGTGCCGAGACGGTCGGATAGCAGTCGGAGACCACAATGAAGTTCTCCGGATCGCGCCAACCCGGATAGCGTTCCTGGTTGAGGTTCGGCCCGGCCTGCATGTTGTTGGTGGTCGAGGTCCAGTAGAAGTTAAGCTTGCGGTCCTTGAGCGCGCGGTCTTGCGCGACCGCGTGGAAGCCGATCTCCGGGCTGATCGTGCCCGGCGGCACGTTCCAGATCTTCTCGGCCATTTCGCGGTGCGCCGGATTGGCGATCAGCAAGTCGGCCGGCAGGCGGTGCGCGAAGGTGCCGACCTCGCGCGCGGTGCCGCAGGCGCTGGGCTGGCCGGTGAGCGAGAAGGGGCTGTTGCCCGGCTCGGAAATCTTGCCCATCAGCAGGTGCACGTTGTAGATCATGTTGTTGACCCACGTGCCGCGCGAATGCTGGTTGAAACCCATGGTCCAGAACGAGGTGACCTTGATCTTGGGATCGGCATAGAGCTTGGCCAGCGCTTCCAGTTTCTCTTTGGGCACGCCGGAGAGTTTGGCGGTGTAGTCCAGCGTGTAGGTGGAGACGAACTGCTTGAACTCGTCAAAGGTGATCGGCGAGGCGCCCATCGGATTGCCCTTGGGCTTGCCGTCGGGGCCGGGATAACCGTTGTTGCCCGCCACTTGTTCGAGCGGATGGTTGGGCCGCAGGCCGTAGCCGATGTCGGTGACGCCCTTCTGGAAGTTGACGTGCTTGGACACGAAGTCCTGATTGACCGCGCCGCTCTGGATGATGTGGTTGCAGATGTAGTTGAGGATCGCCAGATCGGTCTGCGGGGTGAAGATCAATTCGGCGTCGGCCACTTCGCAGGAGCGGTGCGTAAAGGTCGAGAGCACATTGATCCGCACGTGCTGCGCCGTTAGACGCCGGTTGGTGATGCGCGACCACAGGATCGGGTGCATCTCGGCCATGTTGGATCCCCACAGCACGAAGGCGTCGGCGTACTCGATGTCGTCATAGCAGCCCATCGGCTCGTCGATGCCGAAGGTGCGGATAAAGCCGAACACCGCGCTGGCCATGCAGTGACGCGCGTTGGGATCAACGTTGTTGGAACGGAAGCCGGCCTTGAACAGCTTGTTGGCCGCGTAGCCTTCCCAAATCGTCCACTGGCCGGAGCCGAACATGCCGACGGAAGTAGGCCCCTTGGCCTTGAGCGCGGCCTTGCACTTGGCTTCCATGATGTCGAACGCCTGGTTCCAGGTCACCGGCTGGAACTCGCCGTTCTTGTCGAACTTGCCGTTCTTCATGCGCAGTTGCGGCTGGGTCAGGCGGTCGTCGCCATACTGGATCTTGGCCAGGAAGTAGCCCTTGACGCAGTTCAACCCCTTGTTCACGGGCGCGTCCGGGTCGCCCTGCGTGGCGACGATGCGCCCGCCCTTGACGCCCACCAGCGTGCCGCAGCCGGTGCCGCAATAGCGGCACACGCCCTTGTCCCAGCGCACGCCATCGCTGGCGCTAGCCACCTGCGCATCGGCCTGGGTAGCCGGCAGCGTGATGCCCGCGGCCACCGCCGCGGCGGCCGTGGCTTTGTGCTTGATGAAATCGCGTCGCGTGAGCGTCATGGGGAAACCTCCTGTTCAGGTTCGGGTTCGTACTGGTGATAGACCATGGATGCCGACATCACGCCATCCAGGGCGTTGATGCGGGCGAAAATCTCGGCCGTTTGCACGTCGGAATCGGCCTCGACGGTGACGATGAGCTTGCCCTGCCCGGTGGCGGCCTGCACCTCCACGCCGGGCCATTGCCGCAAGGCCGCGCCCACGGCCCCGGCGTGGCTGGGGTGTGCATCGACGACCAGACTGGAAAGATTCATGGCGGGCGTACCTATCTCTATTTGTCACATGCTTGGCTTGCGCCATTGCGCAAGAAGCGATTACATCCTAAGGCCAATCATGCCTCAAAAAACTTGATCGAGTACAGGGTTTCTACTGATTTTTCGACCAATTGGGCCGGAAGAATCGGCCCGAAGTTCATGAAAATTTGCCGCAGATCAAAGGAATGGCGGTTCGGGATAAGGGAAATCCCAAACGCAGGTCCGCAAGCGGCTGGCGCGACCCTGGCCGATACCACTGACGGACAGCCAGCAGCAAAATCTACAATACCACTTTTGCGATCCGCGGCGAGATTCATCGTGGACCGCTTTCACGACAGGTTCCCGGACTGCGCTCCGGGCATGGATACCAAGGCCGATATCACCGCTGACAGGCGGTGGCGTCGCCGCAAGATGGCCCGCCCGCCGGGCCGCGACGAAAGGGCGGGTTTTTTGCCAGCTTCGACTGAATCGCCGCGCGTCATGCTCAGCGTCACGCGCCTGGTTGGCGAGCGCAATGGGCTGCGATTGTGGGGGCCGCTCGATTTCGCGGTGCACGCGGGCGAAATCCTGCATCTGCGCGGCCCCAACGGCTGCGGCAAAACCACCCTGCTGCGCACGCTGGCCGGCCTGCGCCCGCCGTTGGCGGGCAAGGTCGAGCGCGGCGAGCAGGCGTGCTCGTTTCTGGGCCATCACGACGGCTGGTCCGAAGACCTGAGCGCCCGGCTCAATCTGGAATTGTTCGCGCAACTGCACGGCGGCGACGTGGCGGCGCTTGCCGGCCAGTTGGTGGTTCCCGCTCTATTGAAGGAGCTGGGCGTGCCCGACCGCGCCGTGCGCTATCTCTCCGCCGGTCAGCGGCGCAAGCTGGCGCTGGCGCGGCTGCGCCTGACCATGCACCCGCTGCTGCTGCTGGACGAACCTTTCGACGCGCTCGACACCCACGGCTGCGCCTGGCTGACGGCGCTGGCGCATGCGTACCAAAGCGGCTTGGCCGGGGCCATCGTGCTGACCTCGCATCAGGCGCTGCCGGCGGATTTTCCGGGGTGCCGCGTGCTCGACCTCGCAGGCAGCGCCGCGCAAAGGAGTACGGCATGAACGCGCCACCGGTTTCCCTGACGGCTTTCGAAGGCGTGCCCTGGAACCGCGCCGTGCGCGCCGTGCTGCGGCGCGAATGGGCGCTGGTGCTGGCGCGCCCGGTCGATCTGCTGGTGCAGGCGCTGTTCTTTGCCGCCGTCGCCAGCCTGCCCGCGCTCAGCGTCGCGCCCACGCCCGCCACGCTTGCGCTGCTGGCGCCAGGCGTGCTGTGGGTGGCGGCGCTGCTGTGCGTGCTGATGGCGGGCTGGCGCTGCTTTCACGACGATCTGCGCAGCGGCTGGCTCGACCAGTGGCTGCTGTGCGGCGTGCCGCTGGTGCTGCTGGTCACGGCGCGGCTCGTAGCGCAATGGATTGTCACGGCGCTGCCCGTGCTGCTGCTGGCGCCGCTGGTGGCCCTGCAATACGGGCTGAACGGCGCCACCCTGGGCGTGCTCATGCTGGCGCTGCTACCGGGCATCGGCGTGCTGGTGCTGCTGGTGGGCGTGGTCGCGGCGCTGGCGGCGGGTCTGCGCCAGGGCGGTATGCTGGTCATCGGCCTGGTGCTGCCGCTGGCGGTGCCGGTGCTGGTGTTCGGCAGCCTGGCCGTGCGCGCCGCGCCACTGGGCGAACCGGCGGGCGCGCATCTGGCGCTGCTCGCGGGCACGGCCTGCGCGATGCTGGCTTTCTGCCCCTGGCTGGCAGCCAGCGCCGTGCGCATCGGCGTCGAGAGTTGAAAGACCGTTTTGCGTTGAGCGTTTGGCGTTTTGTGTGGGAACCTCTTTACAGCAAGCAACATCTTTTACGCTCAACGCTCAACGCTCAATGCCAAACGCTGAATATCTATGAATCTGTCCAAGTTTTTTTTCTGGTTTGCCGCTCCGGCGCGCTTTTTGCCGCTGGCGGGCGCGCTGGTGCGTCCGCTGCAAATTCTGGCCTTGCTGACAGGGGCAGCCGGACTGTTTCTGGGCTTTGGCGTGGCACCCGCCGACGCCAATCAGGGCGAGGGCTACCGCATCATCTACCTGCACGTGCCCGCGTCGTGGGTGGCGATGTTTGCCTACGCGCTGATGGCGTTCTGGAGCTTCGTCGGGCTGGTCTGGCGCACGCGCCTGTCGCACCTGCTCTCGCACGCGCTGGCGCCCACCGGCGCGGTGTTCGCCGCGCTCTCGCTTATCACGGGCGCGCTGTGGGGCCAGCCGATGTGGGGCGCCTGGTGGGTGTGGGACGCGCGGCTAACCTCCTCGCTGCTGCTGCTGCTGCTGTTTCTGGGCTACCTGGCGCTGCTGGGCGCCATTGACGATCCGCAACGCGCCGACCGCGCCTGCGCCGTACTTGCGCTGCTGGGCGCGCTCAACCTGCCGGTGATGTATTTCTCGGTGCGCTGGTGGAACACGCTGCATCAGGGCGCGACCATCAAATCCAGCGGCGCGAGCATGGCTCCGGTCATGCTCACCGCCCTGCTGCTGTGCTGCGTGGCCGCGTGGACGTGGGCCGCAGCCACGGTGCTGCGCCGCGTGCAACTGCTGATCTTTGAGCGCGAAGCCCACACGCGCTGGCTGCGCGCCATGCAGGATGATGCCCCGGCGGATGCGCCCGCCAGCGCGCCAACCGATCCGGCGCTGTGAAGTTTCGCTATCGGACTGGCTTGGCGCTCCAGCTTGCGCATTCATTTTTATAGCTGTCAACCAAAACCCTGACTGGGCTAGAACGGTTTTTAATTAGTTATTGCGCTGGATGCCATGCACGGCTTGAGGCGTGGCCTCATTTTTGCTGCGTCGGCTGCTGCTGCTGCTCGGCCTGCGGTTTGCGATGCGGGCGGGCGGCGCGCTTGCTTTTTTTGGTTTTCTTGGCGGTGGTGGTATCGGCGGCTTTTTGGGCCGTGCCGTCGTCCCACGTATCGGCCTGCTGGCCGCAGTCGGTGTCGGCAATGCCGAAGATCATGGTGGCGCCGCTGCCGTATTTGTCCGGCACGGTTTCGTGCAACCGGCGGGCCATGTCCACGGGCGGATTGGGCGACTCGGAAACGGTCTTTCCCTTGGCGTCCATCACGGTATAGCAGGAGGCAAAGGCACTGGCGCCGAGCAGGCAGCCGGCCAGCAGGATCAAGGTCTTTTTCATGGCTTTTTGGCAGAAATGAAAGATTCCAACCGGCAGTCTGCACGCTTGCCGGGTCTTGTCAAGCATTACATGCCCACTGTGTGGCGCGCATCTGACGATTGGCTGTAGATCAACCCAGGCTTTTCCGGTACGCGGCGATGCCGTCGGCAACTTCCTTGCGGGCGGCCTGCGGCCCTTCCCAGCCAAGCACCTTGACCCACTTGCCCGGCTCCAGGTCTTTGTAGTGCTCGAAGAAATGGGTGATGGCATGCAGGCGGGCGGCGTTCAGGTCTTCGGGTTTTTGCCAGTTGTAGAGCGCGAGGATTCTGGGCACGGGCACGGCCAGCACCTTGGCGTCGTCGCCCGCTTCATCCTGCATTTTCAGGATGCCCACGGGCCTGCAAGTGACGACCACGCCGGGGATCAGCGGCACCGGGGTGACCACCAGCACGTCCACCGGGTCGCCGTCGCCCGACAGGGTTTTGGGCACGTAGCCGTAGTTGGTCGGGTAGTGCATGGAGGTGCCCAGGAAGCGATCGACGAAGATGGCGGAGGTTTCCTTGTCCACTTCGTATTTGATCGGATCGGCATTCATCGGGATTTCGATGATGACGTTGAATTCTTCGGGCGCATTGGCGCCGGGGGTGACGTTGTCGAGGGACATGGGGGCGTGCTCCTGTATGTGTGGCGCGGCGCAAACAAATAATTTTAGAGCCATGCGAAAAGCGCGTCACATTTTCCGGGTGCGATTCAAAGTGATGTGCTCACCTCGTCATTCCCGCCTGCGCGGGAATGACGAAGGAAAGGTCGTAGCGTGAACATCACTTTGAATCGCACCCCGCATTTCCGGTTACATTGCGCGGGTTGGCCAATCGCGGCACGGATAGGGCGCGAGGAAGCAACGCAGGGCGGGCGGCGCTGCGTTTGGTGTGCTGCTCCTCTCCTAATTGCACATGAAATCGCGTCTTCGCGCCCACGGCGGCATTGCAAATCCTCCCGATACCACTTGGTATCGCTGCGGTTTGTGCCTTGCCGCGAACGCGAATTCATCGATTTCATTTGTGCAGTCAGGGGCGGTGCGGCGCACTAGCGCCTCTGTCCAGGCGAACCATCTCACACACAGAGGAAGGAAATCATGACTGGAAATTCGGCGCTGATACTGGCGCTTGTGTGCGGCCTGGCGGCCGTGGTGTACGGGGTTTGGGCGCGCGGCTGGATTTTGTCGCAAGACGCGGGCAACGCCCGTATGCAAGAGATCGCGGCTGCCATCCAGACTGGCGCGGCGGCCTATCTGGCGCGGCAGTACAGGACGATTGCCATCGTCGGCGTGGTGCTGGCGGTGCTGATCGGCGTGTTTCTGGACGTCATCACGGCGGCGGGCTTCGTCGTCGGCGCGCTGCTTTCGGGCGCGTGCGGCTTTATCGGCATGAACGTTTCAGTGCGCGCCAACGTGCGCACAGCGCAGGCGGCCACGCGGGGCATCGGCCCGGCGCTGGACGTGGCGTTTCGCGGCGGCGCCATCACCGGCATGCTGGTGGTGGGCCTGGGGCTGCTGGGGGTCACCGGGTTTTACTGGTTCCTGGGCGGCACGGCGGCCGACGCCACGGCGCTCAATCCGCTGATCGGCTTTGCCTTCGGCTCCTCGCTCATCTCCATCTTCGCGCGGCTGGGCGGGGGCATCTTCACCAAAGGCGCCGACGTAGGCGCGGACCTGGTAGGCAAGGTGGAAGCGGGCATTCCCGAAGACGACCCGCGCAACCCCGCCGTGATCGCCGACAACGTGGGCGACAACGTGGGCGACTGCGCCGGCATGGCCGCCGACCTGTTCGAGACCTACGCCGTCAC
>JAIRVJ010000152.1 GCA_031253955.1 Burkholderiaceae bacterium
TTTCGATTCTATCTCCGGGCTTCTTGCGCATGGGAAAAGCCAGCGCGAAGCGCAGCGGCCCGAGCGGCGAAATCCAGCTCATGCCGATGCCGCTGGAGGCGCGCACCTCGCGGCCCGAAATTTTTTCGCCGTCGCCGTACAGCGCGCCGGCATCCACGAAGGCGAACAGGCGCAGCGTGCGGTCGTTGCCCATGCCGGGAAACGGCGTGAGAAATTCGGCATTCACAGTGAACTTGCGCGTGCCGCCGATGAAAGCGCCCGTCACGTCGCGCGGCCCCAGCGTGGACTGCCCAAAGCCGCGCACCGAACCCAGCCCGCCGGAATAGAAATTCTTGAACACCGGGAAAGGCCGCCCGCCCAAGCCCTTGCCCCACCCCGCCTCGCCGTTGAACGCCAGCGTGTATTGCCTGGACAGCGGCACGTATTGCTGGTACTGGTAATCCGTCTTGGTGTAGCGCACCTGGCCGAGCACGCCCAGCTCGCTCATCAGGCTCTGGTAGCGGCCCGCGGTAGGCGCCAGCGCGCTGTCGCGCGAATCGCGCGACCAGCCCAGCGTAAAGGGAAAGCCGTCGCTCGTGTAGCCGAAGCGGCTGGCGTAGTCCAGGTAATACGCCGGAATGTTGGTGCCCGGCTTGATGCGCGTGCGCTCGGCGTTCATGCCCAGGTACACGGTATCCAGCTCGGTCACCGGCACGCCGAACTTCAGGCCCGCGCCCATGGTAATCAGGGTGTAGTCGCCCCCCTGGTCGGTATAGGGTTTTTGCGACTTGTAGTACACATTGAACGTGCGCGAAACGCCGCCGGCGGTGAAGTACGGATCGGTCGCGCTCACCACGATCGCGCTGTTGTACTTGCCGGTATTGATCTGCAAGTCCAGCCGGTTGCCGGAGCCGAAGGCGTTCTCCTGCGACAGGGTGAATGCAAGCCCGATTTTTTCCGCCGAGGAGTAGCCCGCGCCAATCGAGATGCTGGCCGAGGGCCGTTCCTTGACCTCCACGTTCAGATCCACCTGATCGGGCGCCCCCGGCACTTCCGCCGTGGCAATCGACAGATCGGAGAAAAAGCCCAGCCGGTCCACCCGGTCGCGTGAAAGCCTGATCTTTTCGCCGTCGTACCACGACGACTCGAACTGGCGGAACTCGCGCCGCACCACCTCGTCGCGCGTGCGCGTGTTGCCCTGCACGTTGATGCGCCGCACGTAAACGCGCCGCCCCGGATTGGCTTGCAGCACGATGGCGACGCGGTTGTTGGCGCGGTCCACGTCCTGGCGCGCCTGCACGTCGGCAAAAGCGTAGCCGTAATTGCCGAACAGGTCGGTAAACGCCTTGGTGGTGGCAGCCACCTGATCGCCGTTGTAGGCCGCGCCCGGTTCGATGGTGACCAGCGCCTTGAACTGATCCTCCCTGTCCAGATAGTTGCCCTCCAGCGTCACGCCCGCAACCGCGAAGCGGCTGCCCTCGGTGATGTTGATGGTGATCGAGATCGACTCCTTGTCCGGCGACATCGCCACCTGCGTCGAATCGATCTTGAAGTCCAGATACCCGCGCGCCAGATAATACGAGCGCAGCGCCTCCAGATCGGCGTTGAGCTTGGCGCGCGAATACTGGTCGCTCTTGCTGTACCAGGAGAGCCACCCGCCCGTATCCAGGCTGAACTGGTCGGTCAGCGTCGATTCGGAAAAGGCGCTCGCCCCCACGATGCGGATCGAGCCGATGCGCGCCGCCCGCCCCTCGGTCAGGTTGAACGTCAGGTTCACCTGGTTGCGCTCGGTCGGCGTCACCGTGGTCTGCACCTGCGCGGCGTACAGGCTGCGGTTGATGTACTGGCGCTTAAGCTCCTGCTCGGCGCGATCGACCAGCGCCTTGTCGTAAGGCCGCCCGGCGGTCAGCCCCGCGTCGCGCAACACGCCTTGCAGCACCTCGTTGGTAAATTCCTTGTTGCCGGCGAAATCCACCGCCGCCACCGTCGGGCGCTCCTGCACGATCACCACCAGCACATCGCCCGCGGTCTCCAGCCGCACATCGGAAAACAGCCCCAGGTCAAACAGCGCGCGGATGGCCGTTGCACCCTTGTCGTCGCTGTAGGTATCGCCCACATGCACGGGAATCGAGGCAAACACCGTCCCCGGCTCCACGCGCTGCAAGCCCTCCACCCGAATGTCGCGCACCGTGAACGGCTCCACCGCCCAGGCCAGCCCGGCCGTCAACGCCAGCAAAGCCGCAACCGCCGCGTGGCGCAGCCGGAAAAGTTCGAGGTGCTTGTTCATCTGGGAAAAGAAGGTAGATCAGGACAGGAAAAGCCGAAGCGCGGCCCCGGGTAACGCGGCAAATTATCCATGTTACGCAACTCTTTCTATGCGCAACCGCACGGAAAGCGCTAGCCAGAAGCAAAACTACTGAATTAATAGCTGGATACCTTGGCGTTGTCTATATTTTTATATATAAAATATACGTAAATACATGTAATACGTTGGCATGGAGCTACTAAAAATGGGATTTTCTCCCTCTCCCAAATACTGTTCAGTTAGATGCGCAGACCTATGATTTCGTCATTCCCGCGAAAGCGGGAATCCATGAGCGTCACCTCGAAACCAGCGTTGCCTGGATTCCCGTCTTCGCAGGAATGACGACGCTAACTGAACCGTATGGTCCCTTCCCACTTGTTTCTATAGTCCCCAACGTGGGCCGGGATCGTTTGTAAGCATCCTTGTGGGAGAAGGAAAGAAAGGTTCACGGCGCAAACTTCCACCCTTTGCCGTCTTTTTTGACCGTGCCGACGATGTGGGTGAAGGGGAAATGCACGCCGCTCATGGGCGTTTGGCTGTGCTCGGCCAGGGCGAAGATGCGCTTGCGGGCGGCAATCGCCTTGGGCATGTCCATGTCGTAGGCGGCGCATTCGTCGGGCAGGGCAAATTGCAGGGGCATGGCGTGGATCAGGTCGCCCACCAGCAGCAGGCTTTTGCCGCCCGCCGTGACCTCGAAGGCGGTGTGGCCCGGCGTGTGTCCGGCGGCATCCAGCGCGATAACGCCGGGCAGCACGGCAGCGCCAAAGGCGAAGGTTTGCACATCGGCGCCATAAGCGGCAACAACGGCCTTGACCATGGCCGCGCCCGCGTTGGCGGGATCTTTTTCGGCCAGGGTCAGCCAGGCGTCCAACTCCGGCTGGGCGAGCAGCACCCTGGCTTTGGGGAAGGCGCGCTTGCCTTCTTGCGTCAGCAGCCCGCCGATGTGGTCGCTATGCGCGTGGGTAATCAGTACCAAGTCGATGTCTTGCGGCGCAATGCCCAGGGCGGCCAGTGCCAGCGGCAGCTTGCCCGGCGGCTGAAACTGCGGCCCGCCGCCCGCGTCCACCAGCGCGATCTTGCCGCCCATGCGCAGCACGAAGACGTTGATGCCGCCTTCGGTCTTGCCGCCGGTGAAGTATGGGGCGCGTTCCTGCTCGGTGGCCGCGCCTTTGAAGATGGACGCCGGCATTTGGCGGTACACGTCCTGAATGGCGATGACGGTAACGCCGCCCGCGTTCCAGATTTCTCGGTAGGGCGGCGTCTGCCCGTCTTGGGCGGCAGCCACGGAAGGCATGACCGCGCAGGTCAGAAAGGCGGCGGCGCCGTGCGACAGCAAGGTGCGGAAAGAAAACATGGGTGCTCCTTTTGACGGTTGTAAACCGGAAGTCTAGAGCGGTTTTGGTTCAAATGCTGACACCTCTATGGGTGGCAGGCACTGCCTTGTAGGGGCGAAAAATTTTTCGCCCGCAGCGCTTCATTCAAAGCGCCACGCTCTTTCGCTGCGGTGGGGGCGAAAGATTTTTCGCCCCTACAACCAGCGGCTTTCTTCCCCCCATCCCCAGAAGAAAAAGTGTCATCAACTAAACCAAAACCGCTCTATGGCCAGCGGCTGGCAATGTCGTTGTACAGGGCAATCGTCATGATCGCCAGCAGCAGCGACAGGCCCACGTATTGCAGGCGCTCCAGCCAGGCGCCCGCGACCGGTTTGCCGGTGACGGCTTCCCACAGGAAATAGACGAGCTGCCCGCCGTCAAGCACCGGCACGGGCAGCAGGTTGAACACGCCCAGGCTGACGCTGATGAAGGCCAGAAAGCCGATGAAGGCTATCGGCCCCATATGAGCGGCTTTGCCCGCGTAGTCGGCAATGGCGACCGGCCCGCTCAGGTTCCTGACCGACAGTTGCCCCGTCACCATGCGGCCGAGCAGCCGCAAGGAAAGCGCCGACACGTCCCACACCTTGAGTGCGCCCGCTGCCAAGCCCTCCACGGGGCCGTAGCGCACCCGCACCATGTCGGGCGGGGCGTTGGTGATACCGGCGTCGATGCGGCCATGTTGCCCGTCCATCCTGGGCAGCACTTCGAGCGTGAGGCGGCGGCCCCCGCGCTCGATTTCCCACAGGCTGGCTTGCGGCTGGCCGTCCGCCACGCTGGCGCGGATCAGGCCGATGAGCTGCGGCACGCCGGTGATGCGCGTCTGGCCCACCTTGAGCACCACGTCGCCCGGTTGCAGCCCGGCGCGCTCGGCGGGGCCGCCGGGCGTCAGTTCGCCGATTTGCGGGCGCACCAGCGGCGCGACGCCAATGGCGTCAAACAACTCCGGAGTGGGGTCTTTGGACGGCAGCGCGGCCAGCCGCAGCGTGACTTCGCGCGTGCCGCCACCCGCGCGCTCCAGTTGCAGCAGCACGTCTTGCCCGTCGAGCGCGCCGCGTATGAGCAGCCAGCGCAGGCTTTCAAAAGAGCGCACGGTCTGCGCCTCTTGGCCGGTCAGTGCGGCGGCGCGGACCAACTCACCGCCATGCAGTCCGGCCTTGTCGGCCACGGAACCGGCCACGGGCGCAGCCAGCACGGCGCGCGGCTCAAGCTGGCCGATCCAGTTGACGGCGGCGTACAGCAGCACCGCCAGCAGCAGATTGGCCACCGGCCCGGCGGCCACGATGAGCGCGCGCTTGCCCAGCGGCTGGGTGTCGAAGGCCAGATGGCGGTCGCCCTCGGGCACCTCGCCCTCGCGCCCGTCGAGCATTTTCACGTAGCCGCCCAGTGGAAACAGGCCGATGACGAATTCCGTGTCCTGCCCCGGCCGCTGCTTTTTCGGCTTGAAGCGCGCCACCACCTTGCCGAAGCCGATGGAAAAGCGCAGCACCTTCACCCCGCAAGCCACCGCCATGCGGTAGTGGCCCCACTCATGCACGGCAATCAGGATGCCGATGGCGACGAGGAAGGCGATGATGGTGGTGGTGATGAACATGGCGTTGAAAATACTCCGTCATTCCCGCGCAGGCGCATAGGCGCTAACTTAGAGCAATCGAGAGCATTTTGCGCCGCTCTCCCCCACCCTGACCCTCCCCCGCTTGCGGGGGAGGGAATCTGATCTCCTTCCCCCGCGTGCGGGGGAAGGTTGGGATGGGGGCAGCAGCGCATCAAGCCGTACAGGGCATCCTGCAAGTGTCAACGAATGACCAAAATGCTCCAAGTTCGCGCCTATGTGCGCAGGCGGGAATCCAGGAACCTTTTCTCGATCCGGCGTTTGTCCAGCGAGAACCGCGAATGGATTCCCGCTTTCGCGGGAGTGACGAAGGAAAAGTTGGCTCTTCATTGCGTCTTCGATTGAACCGTTTGAGGGAGCGTTTTTAGCAGGAAGTTCCCGCGTCAGACGCTGGGCGCCAAATGTTTGACTTTAACCAGCGCCTTGGCGCGCGCCCGCGCATCCAGTTCCAGCAGATCGCCCAGCGACGCGGGGTTGTTGGGCGCGACGGCGGCCAGCGTGGCCTCGTTGACGGCGTGAATCTGGTCGAAGCGGATGCGCTGTTCCAGAAACGCCTGCACCGCTACCTCGTTGGCGGCGTTGAGCACGGCACAGGTGCCTTCGGAGGCGCGCAGCGCGTGCCAGGCCAGCGCCAGACCGGGAAAGCGGACGCGGTGCGCGGGCGTATCGGCAGGCTCGAAGGTGAGGTGTTGCAGCGCGCCGAAGTCCAGCCGCGCCGCGCCCGATTCGATGCGCTGCGGCCACGCCAGACCGTAGGCGATGGGCACGCGCATATCGGGCGTGCCCAGTTGCGCGAGCACCGAGCCGTCTTTGTACTGCACCATCGAATGGATCACGCTTTGCGGGTGGATCACCACCTGCAACCGGTCGGGCGGCACGCCGAACAGGTGGTGCGCCTCGATCACCTCCAGCGCCTTGTTCATCATGGTGGCCGAATCGACCGAAATTTTGCGGCCCATCGACCAGTTGGGATGCGCGCACGCCTGGTGGGGCGTGACCTCGCGCAACGTGGCCGCGTCGCGCGTGCGGAACGGCCCGCCCGACGCGGTGAGGATGATCTTGTCGATGCGCGCGGCCCACTGCGCCGGGTCTTCGGGCAGCGACTGGAAGATGGCCGAATGCTCGCTGTCGATGGGCAGCAGCGCTCCGCCGCCCTCGCGCACCGCGCGCATGAACAACGCACCGCCCACCACCAGCGCCTCTTTGTTGGCCAGCAGCAGCCGCTTGCCCGCGCGAGCGGCGGCCAGGCACGGGGCCAAACCCGCCGCGCCGACGATGGCGGCCATGACCACATCGACCGCCTCGTCCGATGCTATCTGTTCAATAGCTCGCAGCCCTTGATCTACCTGCGTTTGCAGCCTTTTTTCTTTTAATTTTTGGGCCAGCACCTGGGCATGATCGGCGCTGGCCATCACCGCCACGCGCGGGCGAAACCGCTCGCACTGTGCCAGCATCGCATCGACCTGGGTGTGCGCCGTCAGCGCCGCCACCTCGAAGCGATCCGGGTGGCGCGCCGCCACATCGAGCGTGCTCATGCCGATGGAGCCAGTGCTGCCAAGCACCGCCAGCCGCAGCCTGCGCGCTTTCATGCCCACGGCCTCTTCTTACTCCCTTCCCCGCCTGCGGGGGAGGGCTGGGGTGGGGGCGTGCGGCGTTGGCATAAACACCCGGCTCTTTCGATGCGCCGCTGACCCCCTTCCCAACCTTCCCCCGCACGCGGAGGAAGGAGAAAAGACAGTTTCATTTCAACTCCTGCCCAATGGTAACCAGCAGCAGCGCCAGCGGCAGCGTGGGCAGCAGCGCGTCGATGCGGTCCAGCACGCCGCCGTGCCCCGGCAGCAGGCGGCTGGAATCCTTGACGCCCGCGCTGCGCTTGACCAGCGACTCCACCAGATCGCCCACCACGCTCATCGCCGTGAGCAGCGCCAACGCGCCCACAAACCAGACCGGGCCGCGCTGCCAGAAGATCGTGTACAGGCCGGGCGGCAACGCATAGGCGCGATCCACCCAAATCCAGATCGCGCCCGTCAGCAGTACGCCGATGAAGCCGCCCACTGCGCCTTCCCAGCTTTTGCCGGGGCTAATCGTCGGCGCGAGCTTGCGCCCGCCCGTCAGCTTGCCGCCCAGCGCGCGGCCCACGAAGTAGGCGGCAATGTCGGCGGCCCAGACCAGGGCGAGCGTGGAGAGCAGGAAGTTGATGCCATGCGTATAGGCTTGCACGAGCGCCAACCAAGCCACGACCAGTGCGCCATAACCTACGAAAAGGTCGCTGTTAGTTAACCTTTTCCTCTGCGCTACACCACGCGACAGCAACATCCCGCCGCCGCTAATCCAGTAGAGGCTGGCAAAACACCATAACAGCAATTCCTTATACGAGTTATCGGGCCAATGCCCCATCCAGAAATACCAACCTAGCAATAAGCCAATATACAAAAACAACGCGCCATAGCCGAACCAAATAACAATGAATATGCCCAATATAAGTGCACCATCTCCCTGGTTCGAGGACTCGTACCAGCCTGACGACACCCACCACCATAGAAGCAGAGCAAGCGCCGCGCAATACACGCCAGATCCCAATGCTTTCCAACCCTGCCGCCCCGCCAACCGCGCCCATTCCCAACCCGCAGCGCCGATCAGCAGCAAGGTCAGCGCCATGAATGGAATAGGCGTGGGCAAATACAACGCCGCGCCGAACACGATCAGCAGCACGAAGGCGGTCAGGATGCGCTGTTTGAGCATGGGCTGGTGCGTTCTCTGGTCAGGCGCTTACGGTCGCGCGGTTTTGCTCCCTCTCCCGCTTGCGGGAGAGGGTCGGGGAGAGGGCTAGCTCGCAGGCCGGTAGCGGCGTATCTTCAAGCGCGGCGCAAGAACATGAGCGCAAGGGTTGAGGTGGCGCCGCCCAGCCTTCGGCTGGCCCTCTCCCCTGCACCTCTCCCGTAAACGGGAGAGGTAAAAGAAAGCCATGCGCTTGCGCGGGAATAACGGCGTATGCGTGTAGCACCTTGAAGTGTCCCATCTCACGCCACCTGTTCCGAAGTCTTACCAAACCGCCGCTCGCGCGCAGCGAAGGCGGCCAGCGCCTCGTCCAGCGCGGCCTCGTCGAAATCAGGCCAGAGTTTGTCGCTGAAGAACAGCTCGCTGTAAGCGATCTGCCACAGCAGAAAGTTGCTGATGCGCTGCTCGCCGCCGGTGCGGATCAGCAGATCGGGGTCGGGCACGTGCGCCAGCGCCAGCGCGTCTGCCAGCGCGCTTTCAGTGATCGGCTGACCCTGCGCCGCTAAACGCGCCGCCGCTTGCGCGATGTCCCAGCGGCCGCCGTAGTTGAAGCAGACGTTGAGGATCAGCTTGCCGCCCTGCGCCGTGTCGCTTTCCGCTTGCGCCAGCCCCTGCCGCACGCGCTCGGCCAGACCGTGCCGCTCGCCGGCGAAATGGATGCGCACGCCCGCCTTCTGAAGCTGCGGCACCTCGCGCACCAGCGCCTTGGCCAGCAGTTCCATCAGGTGATCGACCTCCTCAGCCGGTCGCCGCCAGTTCTCCGACGAAAACGCGAATACCGTCAACACCTGCACGCCCCGCTGAATGCAGGCGCGGATACAGCGGCGCAGCGCATCGACACCCTGCCGGTGCCCGGCGGCGCGCGGCAGCAGCCGGCGGCTGGCCCAGCGCCCGTTGCCGTCCATGACGATGGCAACGTGGCGCGGCGCGGGCGTGGAAGTTGGGCGTGGGGCGGGCAAGGGTGAAAATGCTACCGTGATAAGTTCGGCTATGGTGCCATGCCGGCAACTGCAATGGGTTGCACCGCCAGACGCAGACCCATTGTCTTGAGAATGGCCGACAGGCTGCGAATTTCCGGATTGCCCTTGGCCGACAGTGCGCGGTAAATGTGCGTGCTGTTGAGTTGTGCTTTCTCAGCCACCTGGGACGCCCCGCCAAACGCCTTGGTCATCTGGCGCAGCGCGATCAGCAGTTCACCCTGATCGCCATCTTCGAGAATGCTGTTGAGCAGTTCCGCTGCATAGGCCGGGTCTTTACGGAACACCTCGGCCATCACGTCGTCATGCGCTCGATCTTTCATCGCTTTTTCTCCTGATTCGCGTTGCGGCGTTGCCAGTCGTTCCAGTATTCGCACGCCTTGGTTATATCAGCCTCCTGCGAACGCTTGATACCGCCGCACAGCAGCAGTTTGCCCGGCCAGCGCGTAATACACCCGGTAGCCCGGCCCCATGTCGATACGAAGCTCTCACACGCCTTCCCTGCATGACTAGTGATCGCCGAAGTTTCCAAGCTCAATGCGGTTGATGCGCCGGTCAATGGCAATCTTCGCTTTGCTGTCCTTGACCGTGTCGCGCCAGTTCTCGAACACATTGCGGCCATCGCGGGTGATGTAGTGCCTTATCTCGAACATGCCTTATTTTTTCGCTTATAGCCGAAATAGTCAACAAGAGATACGGCGGTTCCCAAAAATAGTCAGACGCAAAGACGAGTCGCAGACAGTACGAATAGTATGGCAAGGCGAAGGCGGCACGAAGTATGAGAAATTTTGGGAACCGCTATAAGCGGCACGCTACCCCCGGAATCGGAAAGTCGCCGAACGTCCGCCCGCGCCGCCCATTACCAACGCCGCTGCCGGAAAACCATCAGCGCCAGCGCAACGGCCAGCAGCGCCAGCGCCGCCGGGTTCAGTGCGGGGACGGCAGTTGCGCCGCCGCCGCTGCCACGCCAATCTTTCGGGTTGTTGCTCAGATACCAGTTGCCATTGGTGTTGCGGTACAGCGCATAAGAGTAGCCGCCCGCCGTTACCGGAGAGGACAAAACAAAGGCACCCACAGCGGTCGATCCTCCATTGATCGTTTCCACGACGAGAATGCCTTTATCCGTGGTTAGCGCGTCGGGGCCGCCGGTGTTGGCGATGTCCAGCGTGGTCGTGCCGCTCGCCGCGCCACCGTTAATCACCAGTTTGTCCGAAGGCGAGCTATCGTTGCCAAGCCAGGTGTTGAGCTTGATCGCGCCGCTCTGGCCGACGTAGTCATTCGTCGTCAACGTCTTGTAGATACCGGCCACCGGCGCGGCGTACTCGATTACACCGGCATTCGTGGTGGTGGTCACGACGGAATTGCCAGTCATCGACCATGTGGAAGGGCTGCCGAGCGCCACGTTGAGCGTGCTGATGGAATCGCTGAAGGCAGCGCCGGTCATGAGGGTCGAATCCGACGCCGAGAGGTTGACCACGCTCGGAACAGTGCCGCTGGCAAGCGACTGGATCAACCAGCCGTTGTTGCCCGTCACCTGCGTGCTCGTGAGCGTGATGTTTTCGACAGTGCCTTCGGCGTGCAGCGCGTCCTGGCCGGACGTGAGCGAACCGCCGCCGAAGGTCACGATATTGGAAGCGGCGCGTCGAGCGGATGCCGTAGCGCCCGCCCTGCCAGATGCTGCCCGTGACATGCAGCTCACTGGAAGAAGCAACCAGCCCGGCGTCATACTTCACACTCGTCACCGGCGTGTCCGCAAGGGTGGCAACCGATCCGGAATTCGATACCGAAACGCCGGTGGCCGTTGGGCCTTCCACGAGAATGGAAGAGCCGCCAGCGGGAGTACTCCTGATGTCGGCGGTGCCAGCCACGCTCACCTTCAACCCTTCGGCGCTGGCGCCAACGGTATGCACGGCGATGTCGGTTCCATAAAGCAAGGTTGGCGGTATGGGAGGCGGGGCCGCGGCAGGATCGCCATCGGAAACCAGCCCGCGGGCGGTTGGGCCGCTTGTGTCCACGGTGACGTTGGTCAGACGAACGATTCCGCCGTTATAGGCGTAAGCGCCGTGTCCCGACGCGCCCTTTGTTGTCACATGGGTATAGGCCGCATCGACCTCCGGTCTGGCAACGGTCATCGCCACCCCATCGTAGTAGTTCGGCGCGTGAATCCCAAAGCCTTGATCGCCCTGCGTCTCAATCGTGCTGTATTCCGCACTGTCGCCAGTGACGACGATCTTGCCACCTATCGCGGCGTATACGCCGAGCCAACTATCTACACCAGTCAGTTCAATGTGAACTTTGTTGGCCTCGACCAAAGCCCCGTTCGATCCACTGGCGATTCCCAAAGAGCCACTGCCGTTTCCGGTGATGTTGACGGTATCCAGCCGCACTCGCCCGCCGCTGTCCGCACTAACGCCGTATTGGGTGTTGCCGGAAATCATGTTGATCGTGAAACCCTGACTGGCGTCGATGAACGAACCCGTGCCTGCCGCGGATAGGAACCTCGTCAGCGCGTCCATGGAAGTGTCCTTGACGTCGCCTCCGTTCAGCGTGATCTGACCGCCGCCGGACGCACGAACAAGACCAGGCCCCCCTCCTCCCTTGCCTGTGAGATGCGCATTTCCCGCGGTGATCGACGCGCCAGAGCTGTCTGCTCGCAGGATATCGCCGCCGCCATTGTTGGTAACGCTCGTCCCGTTCAGGGTAATGCTCGCGCCGCTGCCCGTCGCCCAGGCGCCAGGCGAGGTAGAAAAGTTGGTCACTATTGAATCGCTGGCGTTCAATCCAATGCTCCCGCCGCCCTGCGCCAAAGCGCCGGGCGACTGAGACCCGCTGCTGGCTAGAGTCACGCCCCCCATGGGAGTGGTGTTGATGGAGCCGGCGTTCAGAGCCTTGAAAACCGGAGCGTCGTTACCCGTCGTCGAAAAAGGGCCGCCCGGCACGGTAAGCGAGCAACCGTCAGCGACGATGGGAGCAAGCCCGATAGGAGGGCACGCTGGCTGCGCCCAAGCGGTCATGGAACCCGCGGCAAGCAGACTCGCCGTCAAAACCCGCGCCGAAATACACGACACCCTCCGTTTCCTGGTGGCCCGTTGGGTTGTTTTCATAATGAAACCTTTGTATAGCCACGCCTTCTGCGGCGTGAAACAAAGTGTCGCATATGTTTACGTTTACTGACACTGTGTTCAGTCACGTAGAGAAAATTTCGGTCAAATTTGTAACTTTTGTTACAAATTTTCCTTTGCGCCAACGCAACAGCCGCAGCCTCCGCCGACAACCCAACGCGCGGCCTCTGGCCGCTCACACCGCCATGATGTCTTTTTCTTTTTCAGCCACTAGCGCGTCGATGTCGCTTACGTGTTTGTCGGTAGTTTTCTGGATATCGGCCTCGGCGCGTTTTTGGTCGTCTTCGGAGGCGTGCTTGTCCTTGACGAGTTTCTTGATGGCGTCGTTGGCCTCGCGCCGCAGGTTGCGCACGGAGATCTTGGCCTGTTCGCCTTCATGGCGCACGACCTTGGTCATTTCGCGGCGGCGCTCTTCGCTCATGGGCGGCATGGGCACGCGAATGAGGTCGCCCATGCTGGCGGGGTTCAGGCCCAAGTCGCTTTCGCGGATGGCTTTTTCTATTTTTGCGCCCATGCCTTTTTCCCACGGCTGCACGCTGATGGTGCGCGCGTCCAGCAGCGCCACGTTGGCCACTTGCGAGAGCGGCACATGGTTGCCGTAGTACTCGACGTGGATGGTGTCCAGCAGCGCGGGGTTGGCGCGGCCGGTGCGGATCTTGGTCAGGCCGGTTTTAAAGGCGGCGATGGCGTGATCCATCTTGTCCTGGGCATTTTTCCTGATGTCTGCAATCGTCATGGCAATTTCTCCTAGAAAAATTGGGGTCGGAGTAAGGTTTTTCCGATCCTGGTTCCCCAAAGATTAAGCGTTAGGCACTGAAAAATCTTACTCCGACCCCAATTTTTCTCAACCCTAAACATGCACCAGCGTGCCTTCGTCCTCGCCCGCGATCACGCGGCTGAGCGCGCCGGGCTTGAAAATGGAAAATACCTTGATCGGCAGCCGCTGGTCGCGGCACAGGGCGAAGGCGGTAGCGTCCATGATGCCCAGGTTGCGGCTCATGGCCTCGTCGAAGCTGATCCGGGCGTAGCGCGTGGCCTTGGGGTCTTTCTTGGGGTCGGCGGTATAGACGCCATCGACCTTGGTAGCCTTGAGCACGATCTCGGCGCCGATCTCCGCGCCGCGCAGCGCCGCCGCCGTGTCGGTGGTGAAAAACGGGTTGCCGGTGCCCGCGGCAAAGACGATGACCTTGCCTTCTTCCAGATATTGCAGCGCCTTGGGGCGCACGTAGGATTCGACCACCTGCTCAATGGCAATCGCGCTCATCACGCGGGCGGTCAGGCCGTGCTTGTTCATGGCATCGGCCAGCGCCAGCGCGTTCATGACGGTGGCCAGCATACCCATGTAATCGGCGGTAGCGCGATCCATGCCCGCCGAGCCGCCGGCCACGCCGCGAAAGATGTTGCCCCCGCCGATCACCACCGCCACCTGCACGCCCTGGCGCGTGACATCGGCCACTTCGCCCACGATGCGTTCGACCGTGGCGCGGCTGATACCGAAGGCATCCTCGCCCATCAGGGCCTCGCCGGAGAGTTTGAGCAGGATGCGCCGGTAGGCGGGTTTCCTGGGGCTAGGCATGGCGGGCGGCTCCGGTCAGGCTTTGCCTTGCGCGGCGGCCACTTGCGCGGCGACCTCGGCGGCGAAGTCGTCCTGCCTTTTCTCGATGCCCTCGCCCACCACGTAGAGCGTGAAACTCTTGATGGTGGTGTTTTTTTCCTTGAGCATCTGCTCGACGGTCTGCTTGTCGTTCTTGACGAAGGACTGGTTGAGCAGCGCCGCTTCCTTGAGGAACTTCTGCACGCTGCCTTCGATGCGCTTGGCTACGATGTCGGCGGGTTGCGGCTTTTTGCCCGCGGCCTCGGCAGCCTTGCGGTCTTCCTCGGCTTTGGCGATGGCCACGCTGCGCTCGCGCTCAATCAGCTCGGCCGGCACGCCGGCGCTGGATAGCGCCACCGGCTTCATGGCGGCCACGTGCATCGCCACGTCCCTGGCGGCCACGTCATCGCCCTCGTACTCGACCAGCACGCCGATGCGCGTGCCGTGCACGTAGCTGGCCAGCTTGCCGCCGCCGGCCTTGCGCGCAAAGCGCCGCAAGCTCATGTTCTCGCCGATCTTGCCGATCAGGCCCTTGCGCACGTCTTCCAGCGTGGGGCCAAAGCCGTCTTGCTGGTGGGGCAGCGCCGCCAGCGCGGCCACGTCGGCCGGGTTCTTTTCCGCCGCCAGTTTCGCGGCGGCCTGGGCCAGAGCGATGAAGCTGTCGTTCTTGGTCACGAAGTCGGTCTCGCAGTTGACTTCGAGCAGCGCGCCGGTAGCGCCGCTGATAAACGCCGCCACCACGCCTTCGGCAGTGACGCGGCTGGCGGCCTTGCCGGCCTTGGTGCCGAGCTTGACGCGCAAAATTTCTTCGGCCCTAGCCATGTCGCCGCCGGACTCGGTCAGCGCCTTTTTGCACTCCATCATGGGGGCGTCGGTCTTGGCGCGCAGTTCGGCGACCATGCTTGCGGTGATTGCAGCCATTGTTTCAATACTCCACGTTTTGTTTGAGCGCGCCGCCCGCGCCACGAGACCGCGCGGCGGCTTCAGGCGTTTCAGGCAGCGTCTTCCTGCACTTCGACGAACTCGTCGGTCCCGCCGTCGCCCTCGGCGGCAGCCACGGCCTTGACCACATCGTCCATGGCGTTGGCCTTGCCTTCCAGCACGGCATCGGCCATGCCGCGCGCATACAGCAGCACCGCCTTGGCCGAATCGTCGTTGCCCGGAATCACGTAATTGATGCCTTCGGGCGAGTGGTTGGAATCGACCACGCCGATCAGCGGAATGCCCAGCTTCTTGGCCTCGGTCACGGCGATTTTGTGAAAGCCCACGTCGACCACGAAAATCGCGTCGGGCAGCGCAACCATGTCCTGAATGCCGCCGATGTCGCGCTCGAGCTTGGTCATCTCGCGCTCGAACATCAGTTGCTCTTTCTTGCTCATGCCTTCCAGACCGGCCTCTTTCTGGGCCTGCATGTCTTTCAGGCGTTTGATGGAACTCTTGACGGTCTTGAAATTGGTCAACATGCCGCCCAGCCAGCGCTGATCGACGAACGGCATGCCGGCGCGGCGCGCTTCTTCGGCCACGATCTCGCGCGCCTGGCGCTTGGTGCCCACGAACAAAACGGCGCCGCGATTGGCCGCCAACTGGCGCGCGAACTTCTGCGCGTCCTGAAACATCGGCAGCGACTTTTCCAGGTTGATGATGTGGATCTTGTTGCGGCTGCCGAAGATAAACGGCGCCATCTTGGGATTCCAGAAGCGCGTCTGGTGCCCGAAATGGACACCGGCTTCCAGCATTTCACGCATGGTGACGGACATGAAAAATTCCTTCTCAAGGTTGGGTCTGAAATCCAGCCCGCTGATCGCCGCCCCGGCAGGGCCGCGACACCTCGGTTAGGCTGGTTTGCGAATGGTCTCGCCGCGAATCGGCAAAACTTTGAAATTATAGCGCGCACGCACCCTGCCGCGCTCAGGCCAGCCCCGGTGTGCCAGCAGGCCGCAGGCGCTTTGCCGTCTCGCGCACAATGCTCCCCATTCCCGTGACATGGATTGGGGAGAAAACCCATGAATCCACACGATCTATCCAAAGCGAAAGATCCAGACATACGCAACTCGCTCGCGGCCATGGGGCGCGCGGCGGAAATGGCGCGCCAAATCGTCGTGCAAACCAATACCGCTCTCATCCTGGTCCAGGACGGCAAGATCGTGCGCATCCCGCCCGATCAATTGCGCGAACCGGACAAGCCCCATGCCTGAGCGTATTGACCTTCAGCACCCCCATCCGCTGTTCGACGCCGCCGCCACGCGCCGCATCGAGCAGGCTGCCGCCGCCGCGCTGCCGCCGCACGCGCTGATGCAGCGGGCGGGGCTGGCGCTGGCGCGGCTGGCGCTGGCGCTGGCGCCGCACGCGCGCACGGTGTGGATCGCCTGCGGACCCGGCAACAACGGGGGCGACGGGCTGGAAGCGGCCATGCACCTGATGCGCTGGGGCGCCCATCCGCTGGTCACGTGGCTGGGCGAAAAGGCGCGCGCCCCGGCCGATGCGCTGGCTTCGCTTGCGCGCGCACGCGCCGCCGGCGTGCCTTTTACCGGCGCGCCGCCGCCAGACCTCTGCCCGCAAGATTTGTGCATCGACGCCCTGCTGGGCATCGGCGCGGCGCGTGCGCCCTCTGGCCGCATGGCCGAGTGGCTGCGCCTCATGCGCGCCGCAAAAGCCACGCTGCTGGCCGTGGACGTGCCCAGCGGGCTGAACGCCGATACCGGCGCATGGCTGCCCGCGCACCCCGGCCCGGAGATGCCAGACGCTACCGATTCAATAGCTCACAACCAAGACACCACCTTGGTTAATGCCCAAAATGGCTCACAAAACGCGGGCCGCCACACGCTCACCCTGCTCACCGTCAAGCCGGGCCTGTTCACGGCGCACGGGCGCGACGCCTGCGGCACGCTCTGGTTCGACGACCTGGGCACCGCGCCCGCCAACGAACCTCCCGCCGCCTGGCTGAACGCCCCGCCCCCGCTGCCGCCGCGCCCCCATGCCAGCCACAAGGGCAGTTGGGGCGACGTGGCCATCATCGGCGGCGAAACATGGCCCCCACACTCTCCTGCTGCGCATGGTGCGCTGCCTCCCGAGGGGGCGCTCGCCGCCTTGGGGCGGCCCGGCGGCGGCGAGGGCGGCCACGCGCATGGCCTGTCCATGACCGGCGCGGCGCTGCTGGCGGCTTCGGCGGCGCTGCATGGCGGTGCCGGGCGGGTCTATGTGAGCCTGCTCGGCCAAGATACCCCGATGTTTGACGCCTGCCAGCCCGAACTGATGTTCCGCCGCCCCGACGCGCTAGACCTTGCCCGTCTCACCGCGGTCTGCGGCTGCGGCGGCGGCAGCGCTGTGCAGGGCGTGCTGCCCGCCGTGTTGGAACAAACCCCGCGCTTGGTGCTGGACGCCGACGCGCTCAACGCCATCGCGCACGACCTCGCCTTGCAGCGCGCCCTGCGCCAGCGCGCCGCGCGCGGGCAAGCCACCGTGCTCACGCCCCACCCGCTCGAAGCCGCGCGCCTGCTGGACTGTGGCGTGGCCGACGTGCAAGAGCGCCGCCTGTACGCCGCACAAAAACTGGCCGCGCGCTGGCAGTGCGTGGCCGTGCTCAAAGGATCGGGCAGCATCATCGCCGCGCCGGGCCTGCCGCCGCACATCAATCCCACCGGCAACGCCCTGCTAGCCACCCCCGGCGCCGGCGACGTGCTGGCCGGCCTGATCGGCGCGCATCTGGCCGCAGGCCACCCCGCCTTCGAGGCCGCCTGCCGCGCCGTGCGGCAACACGGCGCAACCGCCGACGCCTGGCCCCCCGGCGCAACCCTCACCGCCGGCCAACTGGCGCGGCGACTAGCGTAGCTTCATGATTAGGCTGCCACGTTGGGGTTCGCCTGCGGCTCACCGCCAACCTGCAAACCCTCATCCCCCTGCGCCCCGATGATCTGCCGCGCGTCCGGCTCGGGCAGGGCTTCGACTTGCTTGAGGGCGCGGGTCATGACGTTGGTGCGGGTTTGTGCCTGTTCGAGCGTGTTGAGCACGGTTTGGGTCTGGGTGCGCACGCGGGCGAGCACGTCGCCGAATTTGCCGAATTCGGTTTTGACGGCGCCTAGCACCTGCCAGACTTCGCTGCTGCGCTGCTCGAGCGCGTGGGTGCGAAAGCCCATTTGCAGGCTGCCGAGCAGGGCCAGCAGCGTGGTGGGGCCGGTGAGCACCACGCGGTGCTGGCGTTGCAGGCTTTCCATCAGGCCGGGGCGGCGCAGGGCTTCGGCGTACAGGCCCTCGGTGGGCAAAAACAAAATGGCGAAATCGGTGGTGTGCGGCGGCTCGATGTATTTTTCGCTCAGGCTGCGTGCTTCCAGGCGCAGGCGCTGCTCCAGCGCCTTGGCGGCGGCGTCGGCGGCCTGGGGGTCGACGCGCTGCTGGGCGTCGAGCAGGCGCTCGTAGTCTTCGGTAGGAAATTTGGCATCGATGGGCAACCACAGGGGGGCTTCATGAACGCCCACGCCGCGCCCGGGCAGGCGGATGGCGTAATCGACGGCGTTGCGCGTGCCGGGGCGCGTGACGACTTGCGCGGCGTATTGCGCGGGGGCGAGCACTTGTTCGAGCAGCGCGCCCAACTGCGCTTCGCCGAAGATGCCGCGTGTTTTGACGTTGGCCAGCAGGTGTTTCAAATCGCCCACGCCTTGTGCAAGGGTTTGCATTTCACCCAGGCCCTTGTGCACCTGTTCGAGCCGCTCGGCCACTTGCCGGAAGCTCTCGCCCAGCCGCTGCTCCAGCGTGTGGTGCAGTTTTTCATCGACGGTGCGGCGCATTTCGTCGAGCTTGGCGCTGTTGGCCGCTTGCAGGGCGCCCAGTTGCTGCTCCAGCGTACCGCGCACTTCCTGAATGCGGCGGGCGTTGGTTTCGCTCAGGCTGGCGATTTGCTGCGTCAGCGTTTCGGCCAGCGCGCCGCGCAATTGCGCCAGTTGCTGGGCCAGCGCGTCGATCTGCGCGTTTTGCGTGCGCAGCGTCTCGGCGCTCTGGCGCATGAGGGCATCCTGAAAGGCGGCCAGCGATTGCGCCAATTCCTGCCTGCCGGCGCGGGCGTTTTCGCCGATTTCGCGGCGCAACTCGCGCTCGATGCGCTCAATGCGTTCGCCGTGGCCTTCGGCCAGTTGGCGCGCTTCTTCGCGCGAGGCCACGTCGGCGGGCCGGCGCGGCGCGCGCAGCAGCAGCACCAGGAGCAGCAGCACTTGCGCCAGCAACAGCGCCAGCGCCGCCCACGCCAGCCAGCCGGGAAGAACGGAACTCATGGCGCGGCAACGCTTGCCGAATCGAACGCCGGCAGATCGAACACCTGGCGCAAATAGTTGAGGTAGCTTTCGTCCTCGACCATGGTTTTGCCCGGCGTGTCGGAAATCTTGGCCACCGGCTGGCCATTGCAGGCCACCATCTTCATGACCAGTTGCAGCGGCGCGGGGCCAAGGTCGTTGGTGAGGTTGGTGCCGATACCGAAAGCCACCTGAATGCGGCCATGAAAACGCTCGAACAGTTCGATGCAGCGCGGAACCGTGAGGCTGTCGGAAAAGATCAGCAGCTTGGTGCGCGGGTCGCACCGGTTGGCGGCGTAGTGCCCGATCATGCGCTCGCCCCAACTGAAGGGGTCGCCGCTGTCGTGGCGCGCGCCGTCGAACAGCTTGCAGAAATACATATCGAAATCGCGCAGAAAGGCGTTCATGCCGTACACGTCCGACAGGGCGATGCCCAAGTCGCCCCGGTATTCCTGCGCCCACTTCTCAAACGCGAACACCTGCGTATCGCGCAACCGCGGGCCGAGCGCCTGGCACGCCTGCAAATACTCGTGCGCCATGGTGCCCATCGGGCGCAGACCCAGCTCCCTGGCAAACAGCACGTTGCTGGTGCCGGTAAGCTGGCCGCCGGCCCCGGCGGCGCCCAGCCGCTCCTTGAGCGTTTGCAGCAGCTCGCGCTGCCAGGCGCGCGAAAAGCGCCGGCGCATACCGTAGTCAGCAATTTTCAGATCGGACCGGCCGGGCGCTTGCAGCAGGGCGATCTTGCCCTGCACGCGCCGGCGCCCTTCGCCCCAATCCAACGCGGGCGCGGTGTTGCGAAAGTACACCTCGCTGATGATCGCCAGCACCGGAATCTCGAACATGATGGTGTGCAGCCACGGGCCGCGCACGCGGATGTCGATCTCACCGCTGGCCAGTGGTTCGATGGCGATGTACTTCTCGTTGAGCCGGAACAGGCCCAGAAAATCCACGAAGTCGCTCTTGATGAAGCGCAGCGAGCGCATGTAGCCCAGCTCATCGTCGGTAAAGCGCAGGCTGCACAAATGGCGAATCTGGCGGCGGATTTCACCCGCATACGGCGCCAGCGGCACACCGGGCGTGCGGCACTTGAACTTGTATTCGACCTGCGCCCCCGGAAACTGATGCAGCACGGCCTGCATCATGGTGAACTTGTACAGGTCGGTATCGAGCAGGCTCTGGATGATCATGGGTGCGTGCGGTGAGCGCGGCCCTTGGGCCAGCAATTCGCGCCGAAGTTTAGCGCGTGCTTGCGGGCGGTGAAGAGCGGATGCGAGAAGCATTCTCTTTCCCGGAGGCTCCTGAAAGCGGGCTTGATTCTATTGAAACAATAGCTATAAGCACAGACTACTCCTTGGATAGAAGCCGATTTGGCTTGTAAAAAAACTCATCCATCCAAGCCAAGGAAACCGTTGTCTGCCGCGCGTGGCTGTGCTAGTGTGGTGCGTTGCTATGACTCACGCATCCACTTCCATACCGAACCTTCGCATCAGCGCCAGCGGAAAGAAGGCGTCATACAAGGCTGCGAGCGAGACGCCATGATGCGCATCATGATTTTTTCATGACCTTTCTGATGACACCCGCACTCTGGGTTTACCTCGCCGTCTGGTCGCTATTCAGCGCCGTGGCCCTTTCCGGGTTGCTGCGCTCGCCGAAAAGTTATTCCATCGCCAGCGCGGCCTACTGGCGGTTTTTGTGCGCGCCGTGGAAACTGGCGACTTTCGCCATGGCCGCCGTCGGTCTGGTTTTCATTGCGCCGTACACGGGCGATCCGACGTGGGACTATGCCGATGCTTCCTTCATGGCCGTGCTCACGTTCATGACCGCGCCGTGGTCGGTGGGAACCTTGTATCTTTCCATCCGGCGTCGGCAGTTCGACCGCCGGACGATGCTTGCCATCTGTCTCTGGATGTTTTCGGCAAGCTGGTCCTACGATCTGTACCTGCTGCTGCGCGATGGGCGCTATCCGGTGACGTGGCTTCCCAATATCTTCGCGTCGTCGGTGCTTTATTGCAGCGCCGGACTGCTCTGGAATCTGGATTGGCGCGCGCAGCGCGGCGTGACATTTTCTTTTATGGAAGAAGACTGGTTCGCGGCAAACACCGGCGGCACTTTCCGCAAAATCGTCTGGTTTGCCTTGCCGTTCATGCTGCTGGCGGCGGTGGCGATACTTTCTTTTGTAGTGTGAGATCAGTTTAAAGCCCGTGCGGCTCAATCTTGGGCAAAGCCACCCACTGCCCCTGCACGGGAAGCACGGTCACGCGCTCGTCGAAGGCGGCGCATAGGGCGCGGTGGGTGGCGGCGCTGGCGGTGGGGCCGTGGTGGGTCACGCGCCCGCCTTGCACCACCAGCAATTCGTCGGCTTGCAGCGCCGTGCCCAACTCGTGCAGCACGCTCACGACCAGCGCGCCTTGCGCGGCCAGGCTGCGCATGAGGGCGATCCAGTCGGCCTGGTGCGGCGGGTCCAAGTGGGTGAGCGGCTCGTCCAGCAGCAGCACGGGCGCTTGCACCGCCAGCGCGCGGGCCAGCAGCACGCGCTGGCGCTCACCGCCGGAAAGTTCGCCCAGACGTCGGCCGCGCAAATCCCACGCTTGGGCGGCGCGCAAAGCTTGTTCGGCGGCGGCGTGGTCGGCTTGCGATGGCGGCGCAAGCCACGGGCGGTGCGGCAGGCGGCCCAGCATGACGATGTCCCACGCGAGCAGGTCGTCGCTGCCACCTTCGGCTTGGCCGAGCCAGGCCAGTTGCGCGGCGCGCTCGCGCGCGGGCCAGCCGGCCAGCGGGCGGCCTTGCAGCATGACCTGCCCCTCGCACGGCAAAAGACCGGCCAGCACGCGCAGCAGGGTGGATTTGCCCGCGCCGTTGGGGCCTGCCACGGCCACCCAGCGGCCCGCGGCCAGTTGCAGATCGATGCCGTGCAGGATGCGGCGCTTGCCGATGTCCGCGCCCGTCATGCTCAGGCCAAGCGCGGCGTGGTTGGAGCACTGTTTCATCTCCCCTTTTAGGGAAAGGGGGCGCGCGGCACAAGCGTTGTGACTCCAGCCAGCGCCGCTGGCCCTCTCCCCAACTTTCTCCCACAAGTGGGAAAGGGAGAAAAACCGCGCGGGCTGGCTCATCTGCCCCTCCGGTTCATCAGCCACAGCAGGTACGCGCCGCCCAGCACCGCCGTGAGCACGCCCACAGGCAATTCTTGCGGGGCTATAGCCAAGCGGGCGGCGATGTCGGCGGCCATCAGCAGCAGGCCGCCGGCCAGCGCCGCCAGCAGCACCAGCGGGCCATGCGTGCTGCGCGCCAGCGGGCGCACCAGATGCGGAGCCACCAGACCGACAAAGCCGATCAGCCCGGTCTGCGCCACTGCCGTGCCGGTGGCCAGCGCCAGCACGGCAATCAGCAGCGCGCGCGAGCTAGCCAGCGGCAAGCCCAGGCTGCGCGCGGTAGCCTCGCCCAGCGCCAGCGCGTCCAGCGTGCGCGCCAAAAGCCACGCGACCAGCAGCAGCGGCGCGAGCACGGCCGCCATCACGCCGCAAGCGCCCCAGCCGACAAAGCCGGTGGCGCCCAGCGCAAAGCCCTGCATGGCTTGCAGCACTTCGGGCCGGGCCAGTTGCACCAGCTCGCGCACCGCACCCAGCATGTAGCCCACCACCACGCCGGCCAGCAGCAGGCGCATGGTTTGCTGCACGCCGCGCGCCAGCGCCAGCGTGCACAGCACGCCGCCAAGCGCACCCGCAAAAGCCGCGCCCGTCAACCCCAGCCGCGCCAGCCAGGGCGAGGCCGCCTGCGCCAGCGCGGCCCCGGTATCGGCGCTCGCCAGCGCGCCGCCGCCCAGCGCGGCAAAGGCCAGCGCCATCAGCAGCGCCGCGCCGGAAGCGCTGCCCAGCAGGTACGGATCGGCCAGCGGATTGCGAAAAAGGCCCTGCGCCACCGCCCCGGCCAGCCCCAAAAGCGCCCCGGCCAGCCACGCGCCGAGCGTGCGCGGCAAGCGAATTTCCCACACGATCTGCCGCGCCACCGCGTCCTGCCCGGCATCGAACACGCTTTGCAGCCCGGTGCTGCCCACGCTCGCGCCCAACAGCAAGCCCAGCAGCGCCAGCGCGAGCAAGATGAAGGCAAGCAGCAGCGGGCGGGAAAGGGTGGACGGTTGGCGCGCCATGAGAGATCACTGGATTCCCGCCTGCGCGGGAATGACGAAATCATGGCGTTGCGCGCTTGACCGAATCGTACGGACCGCGAATCGCCTCACTCCTGAATCAATAGCTGATTGCCGCATTGTAGTGTGCATTTTAAAGTGTTTTATATTGAAAAGACATGTTATATTGTGGTAATATGCTATTGAAAACTGAGTCATACATATCAGATCCGTCATTGCCACGCAGTTCCCGCCTGCGCGGCAATGACAGGGAATCCAGGGGCCTTGCCTCGATCCGGCGTTTGTCATGCGGCGACCGTCTGTGGATTCCCGCCTGCGCGGGAATGGCGAACGAAAGGTTGGCTCTTCATTTCGTTTTCGATTGAAGGCTATTCCCGTCCCGGCGAAGTCCGTGGCTGCGCGTGCCCGGTCACGCAGCGCGCCAGCAGGCGGGCGGCTTCGGCGATGCGGGGGCCGGGGCGCACGAGGATGTCGCGCTCGCCGGCGTCGAAGGCGCACGTGTGGCCTTCGCGCAGCGCCGCCAGCGCGGCCCAGCCGGGGCGGCGCGGCATGTCGGCAAGGCTCGCGCCGCTGGCGATGATGATCTGGGGGGCGGCGCGTACCACGGCTTCGGGGTTGACGAGAGGGAACGGCCCCTGTTCCGGCCCGATGATGTTGACCAGCCCCAGCGCTTGCATCAGCTCGCCGATAAAGCTGCCCTGCCCCGCCGCATAGGGAGCGGGGCTGACCTCGAAATACACGCGCAGGCCGCGGGCAGCGGGCTGCAGCGATTGGGCGGCGGCTTGCACGCCGGCGTCCATTTCGCGCAGCAACTGCCCGGCGCCGTCGGCCTGCAAGACCTGTCCGAGTATGAGAACCGCGCGGCGCAAATCGGCGCGGGTGTGCGGCTCGATCTGCACCACCTTCAGCCCCAGCGCGCGCAGGCGCACGGCGGCGGGCGAGGAGGTGGACATGAGCACCAGATCGGGCCGCAGGGCGCTGACGGCTTCCACGTTCACGTCAATGCCGCCGCCGGCGCGGGGCAGCTTTTGCACCGCCGGCGGCCAGTTGGAATAGCGGTCCACGCCCACCAGCCGCTCGCAGGCGTGCAAGGCGCAGACGGTTTCGGTGAGCGAGGGCAGCAGGCTGACGATGCGTGCGGGCGGGGCGTCGAAGCGGGTCACTGCACCGGTGTCGTCCGTGACCTCGTGGGAGTGCGCGGCACAGGCCAGCAGGGCAAGCGCAGCGGCGACCAAGCGTGCCAGCGCGCGGAAAAGTTGAGTGTTGAGCGTTAAGCGTTGAGCGTGCGAATTCTTTTCCTCTCCCCTACCCCTCTCCCGCAAGCGGGAAAGGGAAAAGAAAGAGCCGTAGGCTGGGATGGAGCGCAGTGGAATCCCAGTTTTACACATCACCGAAGCGCCAAGAGCGCTCCTTCCCCCGCTCGCGGGGGAAGGCTGGGATTGGGGCCAGCGGCGCTCACCGAGGAGCCTTGCGCATGCATTGGCGTTGCGCGGGCCCCCCCCCCAACCCACCCCCCCACGCCGAGGAGGGAGAAACAACCCCCCGCCTATAAAAAAAATATCACGGAAAACATGCCGGGTCTGTGAGAAACAA